>JBEAQJ010000057.1:0-8275 GCA_041163945.1 Pseudomonadota bacterium | reverse complement strand
GGCGCGCCACTTTCGGGGGCAAAGAGCCGGATCACCCCATCGCCCGAGGCCACGACCAGCTGACCGCCCGCCAGGATCGGGCCAAAATGGGTGAACACGGCCTTGCGGCGGCGTTCGCGCCGGGCCTCGTACAGCGGCAATTCGCGGGCCCAGATCTGGGTGCCGTCGCCCGCATCCAGCCGGATCAGCGCGTTGCGATCCGAGATGAAGAACACGCTGTCGCCCGCGACCAGCAGCGGCGAATAGGCGCCATCGCGCGCCTGCCAGCGCACCGTGCCCGACCGGGCACCCAGCGCCACGACGCGCCCCGATTGATTGCCCGCGTAGACGGTGCCACCGATGACCACAGGGTCCGCGGTGATGTCGTTCAGCGTGGCATAGGCCGTGCCCAGACGCCCGCCCACGACAAAGGAATTCCAGATCGTCACGCCGCTTTGTGCCAAGGCCGAAACCATTTCCCCCGACGGGAAGGGCAAGATCACCCGGCCATCGGCAACGGCAGGCGCCGGCCCGCCGGCCAGCACAGCCGGCACATCAGGCCCCGCGATGCGCCAGCGCAAGCGACCATCGGCGGCCGAAATGGCCCAGGCTTCGGAATTGCGGCCCACCACATAGACAAGCCCCCCCGCAACGCTGGGCGCACCCAGAACCGTGCCAAGGCGCTGACGCCACAAGACCGCCCCGGTGGCCGCATCCAGCGCCAAGAGCTCGCCATAGGGCGTGGTGGCAAAAATGCGGCCATCGGCCAAGGCCAGGCCGCCGCCCGATGCGTCCCCGCCCCGGTCGAAATCGGGGATCAGGCTGACCACCCAGGCGGCGGCCCCGGTGGTCAGATCGGTCGCCTGCAACTGGGCCGCGGCATCGATGGTGTAAACCAGCCCATCGGCCGCGACCGGATCGGTGGCAATGCGGTTGCGCCGCGTGTTGCCTTGGCCGATATCGGTCGACCAGATTTCAACGGGGCTCGCGGCCAGCGCGGCATGGGGCAAGCGGTTCTGGCTGTTGTAACCGCGGCTGGTCCAGGCGGCGATCGGGCTGGCTGCGGGCAGCGTGATCGTGCGGGCATCATCGCCCAACGCGCCGCTATCGGATGCCGCTGCGCGCCCATCCGGTCCGGGCAGCGTTTCGGCCAGGGGGACGCGCGTGTCGAAGCGTTCGCCGGGCAGCATGCTTTCGCGTTCGCAACCCACCAGAGCCAGAACGCCCAAGGCGCACAGCGCCCAACGCACGCTGCGGTTCTTGCCTGTTGTGCCCTTCGGTCCGGTCATGCGCCCCGGCTTTCCTGTTGTGCCACCTGCGCGGTGGTCGTCACTGTTGCACGGCGGGGCCGGGATCGGCCGCCGTATCCCCGCCGCCCGTCGCGCCATCGGTGGCCGCGGGCCCGCCCTGAGCCGGCGATGCCGGGTCAATCGGCGCGGGCGCGCCCAACGGCGGCCGGGTCGGGGCGGTGTCGATCAGGGTCGAACCCGCTTCGAGCGCCACAATCAACTGAGATGCCCGGTCTTGCAAGCCCGGCGTCGCAGCGGCGCTGCGCTGCAGGCTGCGCAGCCGTGCCAAGGCGGCATCCAGATCGCCCGCGCGGATGTCGATCAGCGCCAGCTGTTCTTCGGCCAAGGCCGCATAGGGCGCGCCGGGTTCGGCCAAGGCGCCAAGGATCAAACGCCCCTGTTCCGGGGACGACGGGGCAATCATTTCCGCCTTGAGCATCGCCAGATCGCGGTAGCGCGGCGGCAGGTCGGGCCCTTCGGCGGCGGCGCGCAGATCGGCGGCCGCCTCATCAGCCCCCATGCCCCCCGCGACCGCTTCGCTCGCGGCCATCAGGGCCAGCAACACCCGGCCTTCGGGGCGGGCGGCGTCCATTGCGGCCAAGGCCGTGATCCGGCTTTCGGCATCGGCCCCATCCAACGCCAGCACCAGCGCGTCGCCAAAGGCTTGCGCCGCGGCGCGGTCTTGCGCGCGGGAATATTCCAGCCACGCAGCCGCCCCGACGATACCCAGCACGATCGCCACCATCAGCCACGCCCAGCGGCGCAACAGCGCGAAAAGCCGGTCGCGGCGGACCTCTTCGGTCACTTCATCGATGAAACTGTCGGTATTTGACATGGGCCCCCGCACGCACCGCAAGATCGGTTCCTGCCCGCGTCTTAGCCCGACGCCGGCCTTGGCCGCAAGGGTTGCGGGCCCCGGCACGGGCACGGATTCTGAACCATCCGGTTCAGTCTTGCGCGGCATTGCAGAAAAATCTAATCTGAACCGGTCGGTTTAGCGTAAACCAGTCACGGGCAAATGCGCCCATCCGGGCCACACAAGCGCCCCCACCAAGGCCGGGGCAAGGGATCACCATGCGTATTTTTCCGATCATCACCGCAGCGCTTGTCTGTGTTGCGATCTACCTTGTGATCCTGGACCGCGACCGCTTGCTGGAATTTGCCGGCCGCTTTGGCCCCGACGCAGAAACGACCCAAACGGCGGCCACGGCCGCACCGGCCGGTGACGCGGCCCTTCCGACCGCCGCCCAGACCGACCCCCGCGTGCATGTCGTGGCGCGCAAATCCCAGGCGCAGATCACCGAAAACGCCGTCGCGCTGCGGGGTCGCACCGAAGCGCTGCGCAGCGTCACCGTGGCGTCCGAAACATCCGGGCGCGTGATCTCTGACCCGATCCGCGCCGGCGCCTATGTGGATACGGGCGCCGTTTTGTGCCGCATCGATGCCGGCACGCGGCTGACCGCGCGCCAAGAGGCCTTGGCTGCGCTTGACAGCGCGCGCGCCCGCCTGCCCGAGGCCGAGGCGCTTCTGGCCGGCGCCCGCGCGCAGCTGACCGCCGCCGAAATCGATGCCAATGCCGCAACCCAGCTCAGCCAATCGGGCTTTGGGTCCGAAACCCGCGCCGCGACGGCCGAAGCGGGCCGGGAAAGCGCGCTGGCGGCCATCCAGTCGGCCGAGGCCGCCGTGGCGCAAGCGCGCTCGGGCATCCGTTCGGCCGAAGCCGCGGTCACGCGGGCCGACGAAGATATCGCGCGGCTGACGATCCGGGCACCGTTTGCAGGCTATCTGGAAACCGACACCGCGGAACTGGGCAGCCTGCTGCAACCGGGCAGCCCCTGTGCCAACGTGATCCAGCTTGACCCGATCAAGCTGGTGGGCTTCGTGCCCGAGGCGCAGGTTGACCGCATCGCGGTGGGCGCGATGGCCGGGGCGCGGCTGGCCTCGGGGCGGGATGTGATGGGTCAGGTCAGCTTCCTGAGTCGCTCGGCCGATGCGCGCACGCGCACCTTTCGCGTCGAAATCACCGTGGCCAATCCCGATGTCGCCATTCGGGACGGGCAGACCGCCGACATCTTGATCCAATCCGAAGGCGTGGCCGCGCATCTTCTGCCGGCATCAAGCATGACCTTGAACGACGACGGCACGCTGGGTGTGCGGATCGCCGATTCGGAGGTGGTGCGCTTCGTGCCGGTGCGGATGGTGCGCGATACGGCCAATGGCGTGTGGCTGACCGGCCTGCCGGATGTGGCAGATGTGATCGTGGTGGGGCAGGAATTCGTCACCGATGGCGTGCCCGTGCGCATCACCTACGAGGAACTGACGCAATGATCGGGCTGATCGACTGGGCCGCGTCGCGGGCGCGGATGGTGGTGGCCTTTGTCGTGCTGTCGCTGGTGGTGGGAACGGCCGCCTATGTCGGGCTGCCCAAGGAAGGCGAGCCTGATATCGATATCCCGGGTCTGTTCGTATCCGTCCCCTTTCCCGGCATCTCGGCCGAAGACAGCGAGCGGCTGCTGGTGCGCCCGATGGAAACCGAGTTTCAGGATCTCGATGGGCTGACCAAGATCACCGCAACCGCCGCCGAAGGCTACGCGGGGATGTTCATCGAATTCGAATTCGGCTGGGACAAGTCGGCCACCATCGCCGATGTGCGCGATGCGATGGGCCGCGCCGGCGCGCAATTTCCCGTCGGCGCCGAAAACTATTCGATCAACGAAATCAATTTCTCGGAATTCCCGATCATCATCGTTGCGCTGTCGGGGGCGGCCCCCGAACGCACGCTGATCCGTCTGGCCAATGACATGCAAACCGCGCTCGAGGCCCTGACCCCGGTGCTAGAGGCGGGGCTGGCCGGCACGCGCGATGAAATGCTCGAGGTGATCCTCGATCCGCTGGCGTTGGAGGCCTATGATGTCAGCGCCGCCGATCTGATCAACGCGGTGGTCAACAACAACCAGCTGATCGCCGCGGGCGAGGTGGAAACCGAAAGCGGTGCGATCTCGGTCAAGATCCCGTCGAGCTTTGACAGCCCCGCCGATGTCTATGGCCTGCCGATCACGGTCAACGGCGATCGCGTGGTGACCTTGGGCGAATTGGCCGAGATCCGCCTGACCTATGAAGACCGCAGCGGCACGGCGCGTTTCAACGGCGCCACGACAGTCGCGTTGCAGGTGGTCAAGCGGCAGGGCTTCAACATCATGGACACGGCCGCGCTGGTGCGCGCAACCGTCGAGGATCTGCGCAGCCAATGGCCCGAAGACCTGCAGCAAGCGGTGCAGGTGTCGACCACGCTCGATCAATCGGTGACGGTGGCCGACATGGTGCGCCAGCTGGAAGGGTCGGTGCTGACGGCCATCGCGCTGGTGATGATCGTGGTGCTGGCCGCGCTTGGCACGCGGTCGGCCATGCTGGTGGGCTTTGCCATTCCCACATCTTTCATGCTGGCCTTCGTGCTGTTGGGCGTCATGGGGGTCGCGATTTCCAACATCGTGATGTTCGGGCTGATCTTGGCGGTGGGCATGCTGGTCGACGGGGCGGTGGTGGTGGTCGAATATGCCGACAAGCGCCTGCAGGCCGGCGCACGCCCCATGCAGGCCTATACCGACGCGGCCAAGCGGATGTTCTGGCCCGTGGTGTCATCGACGGCGACCACGCTGTGCGCCTTTTTGCCGATGTTGTTCTGGCCGGGCGTTCCCGGCGAATTCATGGGCATGTTGCCCGTCACGATGATTTTCGTGCTGTCGGCCTCGCTGATCGTGGCGCTGATTTACCTGCCCGTTCTGGGCGGCGTGGCGGCCCGCTTTACCCGGTTGACCGAACGGGGCGCCGCACTGGTGTTGCAGCTTCTGCCTTGGTACGCGCTGCGTCTGGTGCTGACCTTGGGCGTGGCTTACCTGATGGTGCTGGCCGCCTTGCAGACCATCAACCCCGGCATCTTGATCGCCATGCCCGAAGACGCCGCGCCGATGGTGCGGATGGCGCCCGGCGTGGCGCTGTTCGTGCTGGGATCGGTGGGCATGTCGGTGTTGTTGGGCACGGTCATTCCCGAACGCGCGCCGCGGCGCGTGGACGCGGGCTATCGCCGGACGATCTTTGGCCAGGTGGTGCACATGATCGTCGGCAACCCGGTGATGCCGGTCGTGACCATCGCGGCCGTCATCGGCTTTGTCGTCGGCGTCTTCGTCTATTTCGGAGAACACAGCAAGGGCGTGGAATTCTTCGTCGAAAGCGAACCCGAGAACGCCATCGTCTATGTGCGCGCGCGCGGCAACCTGTCGGTGGCCGAACAAGACGCGCTGGTGCGCCAGGTCGAAGCCATCGTGCTGGACACCGAAGGGGTGCGCGATGTCTTTGCCTTCGCCGGTGAAGGCGGGCTGGACAACAACACCGGCGGCGCGGCGGCGCCCTCGGACACCATCGGGCAGGTGCAGCTGGATCTGGAACCCTGGGGGATGCGCGCCGATGGCGACGTGATCCTGGACCGGCTGCAGGCGCGGCTTGACCAGTTGCCGGGCATCCAGACCGAGATCTTTTCGCAATCGCGCGGGCCCGCGGGCGGCAAGCCGCTGCATCTGCGGCTGACCGGCGACAACTGGGACGAGTTGCAGCAGGCCGCGCAAACGGCCCGCGCGCATTTCGCAGACATGCCCGGCCTGACGCTGATCGAGGACACGCTGCCGCTGCCGGGGATCGACTGGCAGATCGATGTCGATGTCGAAGCCGCGGGCCGGTTCGGCGCCGATGTGGCGACCGTGGGGGCGATGGTGCAGCTGGTGACGCGCGGCATCTTGCTTGACACCATGCGGGTGCCGTCGTCGGACGAAGAAATCGAAATCCGCGTGCGCTTTCCCGAAGAAGCGCGCGTGCTGTCCACGCTGGATACGCTGCGCGTGCGCACCCGTGACGGGCTGGTGCCGCTGGCCAATTTCGTCACCTACAGCCCCGCCCCGCAGCTGGCCGAGATCCGGCGCATCGACCAGTCGCGCGTGCTGGATGTAAAGGCCGATGTGATCAAGGGGCTTTACCGGGTCGACACCGAAACCGGCCAGACGCGGGCCTACTTGCTGGACACCGACGAAAGCGCAAACCCGGCCCCGCCCGATATCAGCCTTGAGGATCGCCATTGGCAGATCTTTTCACTGATCGACGGGCAGGCCCCCGACACCCTGGCCGAAGGGCTGCAATCGGGCCGCCTGGTGGCGGTGCCGGTCAATGCCAACGAACGGATCGCGGCGGTCACGTCCTGGCTGCAAACCAGCCCCCTGCCCGGCTCGGTGCGGTGGGAATGGGCGGGCGATCAGGAAGAACAGGCCGAAAGCCAGGCCTTTCTGGGACAGGCCTTTGGCGCGGCCCTTGGGCTGATGTTCATCATCCTGCTGGCGCAGTTCAATTCGGTCTACAATTCGGTGCTGGTGCTTTTGGCGGTGGTCTTGTCGACCGCGGGGGTCTTGATCGGCATGCTGGTGATGGATCAGACCTTTTCGATCATCATGACGGGCACGGGGATCGTCGCCTTGGCCGGCATCGTGGTGAACAACAACATCGTGCTGATCGACACATATCAAGAATACGCCCGCTACATGCCCCGGATCGAGGCGATCACCCGCACGGCCGAAGCCCGCATTCGCCCGGTTCTTCTGACGACCATCACCACCATGGCGGGGCTGACGCCGATGATGTTCGGCATCAGCCTGGATTTCGCCAATGGCGGCTATACGGTCGACAGCCCCACGGCGCTGTGGTGGAAACAACTGGCCACCGCCGTGGTGTTCGGGCTGGGGATTGCGACGGTGCTGACGCTGGTCTTTACGCCGGCGCTTTTGGCATTCCGCGTGTGGTTCTGGACGCTGCTGGGGATGCTGGCACGCGGGCTGGGTCGGCTTGGCGCCGGCGAAATGAGCCGCAAGACGCAGGATTGGGCGCTGATGCGCCAAGCCCGGCGCGCGGTGAACCCGACCATCTACTGGGATGAAGACCCGCGCGCCGACCAAAGCCCCGGCGCGTCGCGGGTGGCGCTGGACAGCCCGCCCCTGCGCGCGGCCGAATAAGCCGGCGGCACGCCTTGCACGCCCGACCTTGACCTGCCGGGCCGCCCGCCGGGCGGCCGGAGCGCCCGTTCACTCGGCGGCGTGCGAACGGCCCGTGAGGATCGGGCCCAGATACCGCCCCGTGTGGCTTCGGGGCACCTTGGCCACGTCTTCGGGGGTTCCCACGGCCACGATCTCACCGCCGCCATCCCCCCCTTCGGGCCCGATGTCGATGATCCAGTCGGCGGTCTTGATCACATCCAGATTGTGTTCGATGACCACCATGGAATTGCCCTGATCGACCAGCTCGTGCAGCACCTCGAGCAGCTTTTTCACATCCTCGAAATGCAGACCCGTCGTGGGTTCATCGAGAATATAAAGGGTGCGCCCGGTCGAGCGTTTCGCCAATTCCTTGGACAGCTTCACGCGCTGCGCCTCGCCGCCCGACAGGGTCGTGGCCTGTTGGCCGACCTTGATATACCCCAGACCCACGCGCACCAGCGCATCCATCTTTTCCCGGATCGCCGGCACGGCCTTGAAAAATTCCTGTGCGTCCTCGACCGTCATGTCCAGCACATCGGCGATGGATTTGCCCTTGAACTGCACCTCCAGCGTTTCGCGGTTGTAGCGTTTGCCCTTGCAGGTTTCGCAGGTGACATAGACATCGGGCAGAAAGTGCATCTCGATCTTGATGACGCCATCACCCTGGCAGGCCTCGCAGCGGCCGCCCTTGACGTTGAACGAAAACCGCCCCGGCGCGTAGCCGCGCGCCTTGGCTTCCGGCAGGCCGGCGAACCAGTCGCGGATCGGGGTGAACGCCCCGGTGTAGGTGGCGGGGTTCGACCGGGGCGTGCGCCCGATGGGGCGTTGGTCGATGTCGATCACCTTGTCGAGATGTTCGAACCCCTTGATCGTTTCGCACGGCGCCGGGGTTTCGCGCGCCCCGTTCAGCTTCACGGCGGCATTCTTGAACAGTGTCTC
>JBEAQJ010000056.1:0-9631 GCA_041163945.1 Pseudomonadota bacterium | reverse complement strand
TAGACCCGGCCCTTGCGGCGCACGACGCGGCAATCGCGGTGACGCTGCTTGAGCGAGCGGAGCGAGTTCTTGACCTTCATGGCCTGTCTCCTTCGTCGCGGCGCGGCGATGCGCCAAAAGTTTCCTTTGGTCCTTGTGGACCGGTTCATGGTGGGCGGTACTGGGATCGAACCAGTGACCCCTACGATGTCAACGTAGTGCTCTACCGCTGAGCTAACCGCCCGTGTCCCGGGACGACTGCAAGGTCTCAGCGGCCGGTTGGCCCGATTCCGCGCATCCCGCCACTGGGGTGTCGGGTCTATAGAAGGATTGCCATGGGGGTTCAAGAGCTTTTGGATTGCCGAAAAATGGGGCTATATAGAGCTGTGCCATGCCCATATCGGAGCGCGGATGCATCCCGCCTATCGCCTTGACCGCCCAGATGAGCTTTTGACGCCCGTGGTCGTCGCCTCGCCGCATTCGGGGCGCCATTACCCGGCCGCGTTCTTGCGCGCCAGTATCTTGGATGCCCGCACCGTGCGATCGTCGGAAGACGCCTATATGGATGGGTTGGTCTGTGACGCGCCCAAGCTGGGGGCGCCCTTGATCGTGGCCGAATATCCGCGCGCCTGGATCGATTTGAACCGCAGCCCCGATGAGCTGGACCCCGCCGTGATCGATGGCGTCGGGCGTGTGACGCAGACCCCGCGAATATCGTCGGGGTTGGGGGTGATTCCCCGGGTTGTGGCCAATGGGCGCGCCATCTATCGGGGCAAGATCAGCCGCGGCGAGGCGGATGCGCGCATCGCGCAGGTGTGGAAACCCTACCACGACGCGCTTCAAGGGTTGATGCAAGACGCGCAAGCCGCATTTGGCGAGTCGATCTTGCTCGATTTCCATTCCATGCCGCACGAGGCGCTGGATGCCGTGGCGCGCCCCGGCCAGCGCCGACCCGCTGTGGTGTTGGGCGATCGGTTCGGCGCATCCGCTTCGGGCGCGATTCTTGATGTTCTGGAGGCCGGCTTTCAGGCCCATGGCCTGAGCGTGACACGAAATGCCCCGTTTGCGGGCGCTTTCGTCACGCAGCATTATGGCCGGCCGTCGCGCGGCTGGCATGCCGTGCAGATCGAGATCGATCGCGCGCTTTACATGGATGAGGCCCTGTTGCGCCCAAACGCCCAATTCGACGCGGTCCGCCGAATCTTGTGCGATGTGATCGCCGCTGTGATCGCGGCTCGGCCAGGACGGATGCCTTTGGCGGCGCAATAGCGCCTTGGCACGCTTTGCAGTTGCCGGGTTCAGCACAACGCCCGCCCCTTGAGGATCGCATCGGGCCCAAACCGGGCCCGGATCGCATCAGTGGCGCGCTCGGCGCCGACCCGGCGGGCTTGGTCTGGATCGAGCAGGTCGCCCGATCGGTCAGCGGTCGTGGCCGGGACCAACTCGGAAAGCCCAAGGCCGATCAGCCTATAGGCCTGGGCATGGGCGGTCTGGTCGAACAAAAGCCGGGCTGTTCGATAGATCCGATCGGCGGTCTGCGTGCCATCGGGCAAGGATTGGCGGCGTGTGACCAGCCGAAAATCGGCGCGCTTGAGTTTCAGTGTGACAACGCGCCCGGCCAGATCCTTGGCTTTGGCACGATCGGCGATTTTTTCGGCCAGTCGCCAGATGTGGCCATCGAGCAGGTCTGGGTCGCTGGTGTCCTCGGAAAAGGTGGTTTCGGACGAGATCGACTTGATCGCCCGATCCGGGGCGACGCGGCGAAGGTCTTGACCGCGGGCCAGATGCCAGAGCCGATCGCCCATGGCGCCGAAGCGCGCTTGAAGATCGGCGCGATCCCACCGCCGCAAATCGGAGATGGTTCTTATGCCGACCTTTTCTAGGCTGGCCTGCCCGGCGGCGCCAATGCCCCAGATCATGCGCACCGGCTTGTCGCGCAGGAAATCCAAGGTCTCGCCGCGCCCGATCACCGAAAACCCCCGCGGCTTGTCCAGATCCGAGGCGAGTTTGGCCAAGAACTTGTTGTGGCTCAGCCCGATGGAACCCGTGATGCCCAGTTCGCGCTGTATCCGCCGGGCCAGGCCCGCAAGCAGCACCGCCGGGGGTTGGCCATGTAGCCGCGCCGTGCCCGACAGATCCAGAAAAGCCTCGTCCAGCGACAGGGGTTCAACGGCGGGGGTCAGTTCGGCCATCATCACGCGGATCTGTGCCGAAACTTCGGCGTAGACATCCATCCGGCCCCGCAGCACGACGGCTTCGGGGCACAATCGAAGGGCCTGAAACATCGGCATGGCCGAGCGTACGCCCTTGATGCGCGCGATGTAGCACGCGGTCGACACCACCCCGCGCCGGCCGCCGCCGATGATCACCGGCTTGTCGCGCAGATCGGGATTGTCGCGTTTTTCCACGCTGGCGTAAAAGGCATCGCAATCCATGTGGGCAATGGACAGATCCCACAGTTCAACATGCGCGGCCACCCGCGGGCTGCCGCAGGCAGGGCAGCGCGCGGGTTGGTCGAACCGGGCAAGGCAATCGCGGCACAGGGCGGGCATGACCCAAGGATAGACACTTGGTGCTTGCCGCGAAAGCAGGCATGGCGCCCGCTTGCCATCCCACGATGACGTGCCGCGCGGCGCAAACCTAGCCCAGTTCGGCCAGCACCGCGCGGGCGGCTGCGCGTGGATCGGCCGCTTGCCAGATGGGGCGACCCACGACGATATGATCGGCGCCATCCGCGATGGCCTGCGCCGGTGTCGCGATGCGTTTTTGATCGCCTGCGGCGGCACCGCTTGGGCGCACGCCCGGGGTCACGATCAACCGACCCGCTGCTTCGGGCAGGGCGCGGATCATCGCGGCCTCTTGCGGGGATGCGATGACACCGTCCGCCCCGGCGGCCAGCGCACGGGCTGCACGTGTGGTCACGATGTCGGCGATGTCGCCGGGCACGATCAGATTGGCATCCAGATCGGCACGGTCGTTGGAGGTCAGGATCGTCACGGCAAGGATCTTGAGCCGCGATCCAGCCGCGCCCTGTTTCGCGGCCGCCACCACCTGAGGGTCGCCATGCACCGTCAGAAAGTCCAGATCAAAGCCCGCAATACCGCGCACCGCCGCTTCGACCGTGGCGCCGATATCGAAGAATTTCATGTCCAGAAAGATGCGTTTGCCGTGATCCTGCTTAAGCTCGTTGGCCAGGGCCAAACCGCCGCCTGTCAACATGCCCAGCCCGATCTTGTAGAACGAAACCGCATCTCCGATGCGTTCGGCCATCGCCAGACCTTCGAGTGCGTTGGGCACGTCGAGAGCAACGATCAATCGGTCATCGGACATCATGGCGGCACCTTTCGGATCGGGACTGGCCCGTTCCTAGGGGTCGATGCATGGCTTGTCCACACAGTGGGGCGGGTCGGTGCAAAAGGGCGGGGGGCACCGGTAAAAGCTTGGTGCCCCCCTCTCGCGACCAGTACACACGCGACCGCGATATAACTTTTGACACTGATCGCAACTTTAGTAGCAAAAAATGCCGATGTCGAGACCCTGTTGCGGCTTGCAGGGCAAGAATTTGCTTCCCACATGACTCCTCGAGGCTCACGGGCCCGCATGCCGCAAGTCGGGTGGGGGTCGAACGGGCGCTTAAAAAAAGGAGAGACCACGATGAACTTGGACAAGTTCACAGATCGCGCCCGCGGGTTCTTGCAGGCTGCTCAAACCATCGCACAACGCGAAGATCACCAGAAACTGGGTCCGGAACATATCCTCAAGGCCTTGCTCGATGACGAACAGGGCTTGGCCGCCGCGTTGATTTCGCGCGCCGGCGGCGCCCCGTCGCGGGTGCGAGAGGCAAATGATCTGGCCCTGTCGCGCATTCCGCGGGTCACAGGGGCGGGTGCATCGCTGGTGACGGATCGCCAGCTGGTCAAGGTTCTGGACGAAGCCGAGACACTTTCGAAAAAGGCCGGCGACAGCTTTGTTGCGGTCGAACGCATGCTTACGGCGCTTGCGGTCGTCACCAGCCCGGCGCGTGACGCGCTAGAGGCTGGCGCGGTAAACGCGCAAAGCCTGAATGCCGCGATCAATGACCTGCGCAAAGGGCGCACCGCGGATTCGGCCGGGGCCGAAGACAGCTATGACGCCCTGAAGAAATACGCCCGCGATCTGACCGCGGCCGCCCGTGAGGGCAAGATCGACCCCATCATCGGCCGCGACGAGGAAATCCGCCGCGCCATGCAGGTGCTGAGCCGCCGAACCAAGAACAATCCGGTGCTGATCGGGGAGCCCGGCGTTGGCAAGACCGCGATCGCCGAAGGTCTGGCGCTGCGCATCGTCAATGGCGATGTGCCCGAATCCCTGCGCAACAAGACATTGATGGCGCTGGATATGGGCGCGCTGATTGCCGGCGCCAAATATCGGGGCGAATTCGAAGAACGGCTGAAGGCCGTTCTGGGCGAAATCACCGCCGCTGCGGGCGAGATCATCTTGTTCATCGACGAGATGCACACGCTGGTCGGCGCCGGCAAGTCGGACGGGGCGATGGATGCCGCCAACTTGATCAAGCCGGCCTTGGCAAGGGGCGAGTTGCATTGCGTGGGCGCAACCACGCTTGATGAATATCGCAAGTATGTCGAAAAGGACGCCGCGCTCGCCCGTCGGTTCCAGCCGCTGATGGTCGAAGAGCCGACCGTCGAAGACACGGTGTCGATCCTGCGGGGGATCAAGGAAAAATACGAACTGCATCACGGGGTGCGCATTTCCGATGCGGCCCTTGTGGCGGCGGCCACGCTCAGCCATCGCTACATCACCGACCGCTTCTTGCCCGACAAGGCGATTGACCTGATGGACGAGGCCGCCAGCCGCCTGCGGATGGAGGTCGACAGCAAGCCCGAGGAACTGGACGCGCTCGACCGGCAGATCCTGCAGATGCAGATCGAATCGCTTGCCTTGCAGAAAGAGGATGATCAGGCCAGCAAGGACCGGCTGGAAAAGCTGGTGAAGGAACTGGGCGATCTGCAACAGCAGTCGGCCGAAATGACCGCGAAATGGCAGGCCGAGCGCGACAAGCTCGACAAGGCGCGCGGCTTGAAGGAACGGCTGGATCAGGCGCGGGCCGAATTGGATCAGGCCAAGCGCAGCGGTGATCTGGCCCGTGCGGGTGAGCTGTCATACGGCGTGATCCCGCAGCTGGAGAAAGAACTCTCGGCCGCCGAAGCGCAGGACGAGGATGTCATGGTCGAAGAGGCCGTGCGCCCCGAACAGATCGCCGCCGTCGTGGAACGCTGGACCGGCATCCCGATGTCCAAGATGCTGGAAGGCGAGCGCGAGAAGCTTCTGAAGATGGAAGAGGCGCTGGGCCAGCGCGTCATCGGTCAGCGCCAAGCGGTCGAGGCCGTCAGCCGCGCCGTGCGCCGCGCCCGCGCGGGCTTGCAGGATGAAAACCGCCCCCTGGGCTCGTTCCTGTTTCTGGGACCCACGGGCGTGGGCAAGACCGAACTGACCAAGGCGTTGGCCGAATACCTGTTCGACGACGATCAGGCGATGGTGCGCATCGACATGAGCGAATTCATGGAAAAGCACAGCGTCGCCCGGCTGATCGGCGCACCGCCGGGCTACGTGGGCTATGACGAGGGTGGCGTTCTGACCGAAGCGGTGCGGCGGCGGCCCTATCAGGTGATCTTGTTCGACGAGGTCGAAAAAGCCCATCCCGAGGTGTTCAACGTGCTGTTGCAGGTGCTTGATGACGGCATCTTGACCGATGGGCAGGGACGGCGCGTCGATTTCAAGCAGACGCTGATCGTTCTGACCTCCAACCTTGGGTCTCAGGCGTTGAGCACCCTGCCCGAAGGGTCGGATGCCGCGGCGGCCAAGCACGAGGTGATGGAGGCGGTGCGCGCCCATTTCCGGCCCGAATTTCTGAACCGGCTTGACGATATGATCGTTTTCGACCGGCTGACGCGGGCGGATATGGACGGGATCGTGACCATCCAGCTGAAGCGGTTGGAAAACCGGCTGGCGGCACGCAAGATCGCGCTGGACCTGGAACCGGCGGCGCGCAGCTGGCTGGCCGATGAAGGCTATGATCCGGTGTTCGGGGCAAGACCGCTGAAGCGGGTCATCCAGCGCAGCCTGCAAGACCAGCTGGCCGAAATGATCCTGGCCGGCGAAATTGCCGATGGCAGCGTGCTGCGGGTGACGGCGGGCCCTGATGGGCTGATCATCGGGGACCGCGTGGCGCCCTCGAACCGGCCCAAGCCGCAAGATGCCGTGGTGCACTGAACCGCACGGCGCCTTGCAGATGCAAAAAGGCCCGGGCTTGTCCCGGGCCTTTCGCGTTGACCTGATGGCCAGCGATCACATCGGATCACATCGGGGGCATGATCACCGCGTCAATCACATGAATGATGCCGTTCGAGGCTTCGATATCGGCGCTCACCACGGTTGCGTCATTCACCATCACCCCATTGTCGAGATCGATGGTGATATCGCCGCCCTGAACGGTGGTGGCGGTCATGCCATCGGTCAGGTCGGTCGATTTCACCGCACCCGGAACGACGTGATAGGTCAGGATCGCAACCAGCTGGTCGCGGTTTTCGGGCAGCAGCAGGTTTTCAACCGTGCCGGCCGGCAGCGCGGCAAAGGCTTCGTCGGTGGGCGCGAAAACGGTGAAGGGGCCTTCGCCGGTCAGCGTTTCCACCAGCCCGGCGGCTTCGACAGCGGCCACCAGCGTGGTAAAGCTTCCGGCTTCGATCGCGGTTTCCACGATATTCTTGCCACCGTGACCGGCGGCAAAGACCGGGCTGGTCAAAAGCGTGGTGGCCGCCAGGGCGATAAGGGTCTTGCGCATCGGGTACTCTCCAATTTGATAAAATCGCGGGGGGCTGTCCCCCGGCTGGATCAGACATGGCAAGCCTTGCAACCCGTTCAAGTGAAGCGATTTTTTGCCACCAACCTTGACGATCGGGACGGCCCGCCTAAGCGGCGGGTTCTGCCGGCGTCCAATCAATTGCGCGTGAAAGAACGTGACGGGTCGTGAACGCGGCGCGGGCAAATGTTTCACTGTCGCGGGCAAACAGTTTCGTGAAAACACCTCGTCAGGCTTGGCTTTCATTGCATATCCAAGCCATGCTCACCCCAACCCCATGCAGGAGATCCCCGATGGCGCACCGCTACACCTCGGAGCTAGGCTGGAAAGATGTCACCCCAAAGGCCCTGTATCTCAACCGCCGGCAACTGATTGCCGGTGCGGGCGCGATGCTGGGCGCGGGATGGATCGCTGGGGGCGCGGCAGCGCAGGGTGAACTGACCCCGAACAGCTGGGACGAGATCACCAACTACAACAATTTCTACGAATTCGGCACCCGCAAGGAAGACCCGGCCCGCAACGCCCATCTGCTGACCACGCAGCCGTGGTCGATCGTGATCGATGGTCTGGTCGACAAACCGGGCACCTACACCTTCGACCAGATCGTCGAGGGCATGACGATCGAGGAACGAATCTATCGGTTCCGCTGCGTGGAAGCATGGTCGATGGTGATCCCATGGAACGGGTTCGAACTGGCCGATCTTTTGGCGCGCGTCGGCGTGAAGCCCGAGGCGCGATATGTGGCCTTTGAAACCGCGATGCGCCCCGATGAAATGCCGGGGGTGCGGTTGCCGGTGCTGGATTGGCCCTATCGCGAGGGTCTGCGCTTGGATGAAGCGATGCATCCTTTGACGATTCTGGCCACTGGGCTTTACGGCGAACCCATGCCCAATCAGAACGGCGCGCCCATTCGCTTGGTCGTGCCGTGGAAATACGGTTTCAAATCGATCAAGTCGATCGTGCGCATCACCCTGACCGAGACGCAGCCCTACGCGACGTGGAACGCCACGCAGCCGCAAGAATACGGGTTTTACAGCAACGTGAACCCAACGGTGAACCATCCCCGCTGGAGCCAAGCCACGGAACGCCGCATCGGGGATGGGCTTTTTGCCCGCCCGGTGCCGACCTTGATGTTCAACGGCTACGAGGCTGAGGTCGCATCGCTTTATGAAGGTATGAACCTGGCCGCCCAGTTCTGACGCATCCGGGGGCGCCGTGGCATGACCGCTATGCAGCCGATCAATGCCGCAATCCGGCAGCTGCCGGTTTGGGCGATCTACGCGGCGGGCGTGGGTTGGGCGCTGTGGCTGTTCTGGCTGGCGGCGACCGGCGGTCTGGGGGTCGAGCCGATCGAGGCTTTGGAACATCGTTACGGGATGCTGGCATTGCAGCTGATCGTCCTGGGTTTGGCGGTCACACCGCTGCGCCGCTTCATCGGTGTGAACCTGATGCCTTTGCGGCGTGCGATTGGTGTCTTGGCATTCCTTTATGTCGGCGCGCATCTGTTGGTCTGGGCCGTGCTGGATGTTCAAAGCCCGACGGCGATCTGGGCTGATATCGTCAAGCGCCCCTATGTCACCCTTGGTATGGCGGGCTTTGTGCTGTTGCTGCCGCTTGCGCTGACATCGAATGACCGGGCCCTGCGCCGTCTTGGGGCCCGGCGCTGGCGCGTCATTCACCGGCTCGTGTATCCGGCCGCGATTCTCGGGGCTGTGCATTACCTGTGGCAGACCAAAGGCTTTCAGATCGAGCCCATCGTCTATCTGAGTGTGATCGTGGCGTTGCTGGTGACGCGGGTTTGGCGCCCCGTTCACCGAAGCGCACCCTAGAACACGCCGAGTCGCGCCATGCGAAGCAGCTACAATCAATATCTAGGGGCCAAGCATCTCCACACCACAAGAAACACGGAATTCCACCAGCCGAGTCGCATCAACACAGCCCCTGCCAGCCACGGAAAAGCCGCGAAAAACACCGCAATCCCAAGAAATTTTGAATACTAAGTATCTGAAAGTATTATTTTTTATTGGTGTAACGCAAAAAAAGTCATCTTTCTGAAAAAAACCACTTGCAGCCCCCCGACGCCATCCGTAAACACCCCTTCACCGGCGGCGCTGAGGTGCCAACGGAACGCCAGACGGGGTCGACGCGGAAACGCCAAACGCCGGATGGAAAATAAAAAACTGAGACACATTGAGGCGGGCAGCGCTCATAAGGTAGAGCGCAGCCGGTTGATTTTTGTCTCTCGCTCTTTGAAATTGCTGGTTTCTGAAGAGATATGCGGGCGGTTTGGTTCATTCGATGGATCTTCCCCTGTATATCACGCTCTTAGGGTTTCGGCCCGATGATGGAGTGTCAGCTTCACTGTTTGGACGGCTTTCGGTTTCTTTGGAAACCCGAAGCACAACAAACAGAGACTGTCCCTTCCTAGCCGGAAGGGACGATGTGCAGGGGTTCGAACGTCAAGGATACGCTGGCAACAGCGTTTCAACTTGAGAGTTTGATCCTGGCTCAGAACGAACGCTGGCGGCAGGCCTAACACATGCAAGTCGAGCGAGATCTTCGGATCTAGCGGCGGACGGGTGAGTAACGCGTGGGAACGTGCCCCTCTCTACGGAATAGTCCCGGGAAACTGGGTTTAATACCGTATACGCCCTTCGGGGGAAAGATTTATCGGAGAGGGATCGGCCCGCGTTGGATTAGGTAGTTGGTGGGGTAATGGCCTACCAAGCCGACGATCCATAGCTGGTTTGAGAGGATGATCAGCCACACTGGGACTGAGACACGGCCCAGACTCCT
>JBEAQJ010000055.1:0-4604 GCA_041163945.1 Pseudomonadota bacterium | reverse complement strand
GCGACGCTGAACGCCGCATTTCGGGGCAAGCCCACGCCCACCAACGTGTTGTCCTGGCCGGCCGAGGACCGCGCGCCCGCCACCCCGGGCGCCTTGCCGGATCTGCCCGATGTCGGCCCCGACGATCCACCCGAAGAACTGGGCGATATCGCGCTGGCGCTGGGCGTGCTGACGCGCGAGGCCGCGGACGCCGAAAAGCCGTTTGACCATCACTTGAGCCATCTTTTGGTGCATGGATTGCTGCACCTGTTGGGTTTTGATCACATCACCGACCCCGATGCAGCCCGAATGGAAGGTTTGGAAACACGCATCCTTGCCAGACTGGGTGTCCCTGACCCATATTAGGGTTGCGGGCCACGCAGGGCCCGTGTCGTTTGGAAAGGAGCCATGAGCTCAAACCCCGATCCCTCGTCTTCTGCGGCGCAGCGCGCGCAGGACGAGGATGAAGACCCGCAGCCCAACAGGCCGGGTTTTTTCGCAAGATTGTTCGGCACCGGCGAAGACGCCGCCGCCGATTCATCCCAGACCGATCATCACCCCAAGACGGGTGGCGCAAACGGAACGGCGTTGCCGGTGTTCGGCATGTCGAACCTGCGGCGCATGCGGGTCGAGGATGTGATGATCCCCCGCGCCGAGATCGTTTCGGTTTCCTGCGAGGATGATCTGAAGGATCTGGTCGGTGTGTTCCGCGACAGCGGGATGACGCGGCTTCCGGTGTATGACGGCACGATCGACAGCCCGCTGGGTCTGGTGCATCTGAAGGATGTGGCGCTGCGCTACGGCTTTAACGGCACGCATGACGGGTTTTCCCTGCGCACGATGCTGCGCCCGCTACTGTATGTGCCCCCATCCATGTCCATCGGCGTGCTGCTGGCCAAGATGCAGACCGAACGCACGCACATGGCGTTGGTGATCGACGAATACGGCGGCGTCGAAGGGTTGTTGACCATCGAGGACCTGATCGAACAGGTCATCGGTGAGATCGAGGATGAACACGACGTCGAAGAAGATCGGCCCTGGACGCGCGAAGCCTCGGGGGCCTGGCTGGCGCTGGCGCGTGCACCTTTGCATGAATTCGAGACCGAGATCGGCATTGCGCTGTCCGAGGTCGACGACGAGGAAGAGGTCGACACGCTGGGCGGGCTGGTGTTCCTGCTGTCCGGGCGTGTGCCCGCCCGCGGCGAAGTCGTGCCCCACCCATCCGGGGTCGAATTCGAAGTGATCGATGCCGATCCCCGCCGGATCAAGCGGTTGCGCGTGCGACTGCCCAAACAGGTGGCCGAGTGATCGCAACCCCGGCGCCGGCGCGGGCGTTGGGTTTGGCCGCACTTGCCGGGGTGGCGGCGGCCTTTGGCCATGCGCCCTTTGATCTGTGGCTGCTGACCCCCATGGCCTTGGCGGTGGTGTTGCGGCTGGGCGCATCGGCCGCGACCCCCCGACAGGCCGGCTGGATCATGTGGGTCGCCGCCACGGCCTATTTCGCCGTTGCCTTGCAGTGGATCGTCGAACCTTTTCTGGTTGATGCACGGGCCACGGCCTGGATGGCACCCTTTGCGCTGGCTCTGATGGCCGGGGGGCTGGGGTTGTTTTGGATCCCGGCGGGATGGGTGGCGGTTGCGCATCTGCCCAAGGATCGGATCGGCGCACGGCTTGGCGTCATGGCCGGGCTGTTGCTTCTGGCCGAGGCGTTGCGCGGGGTGATCCTGGGCGGCTTTCCCTGGGCCTATCCCGGCCATGTCCTGATCGGCTCGCCCATGTTGCCGATGGCTGCCGTGGTCGGGGCGCAAGGTCTTAGCGCGATCGTGCTGGGGGTGGCGGCCGGTGCGGCGGCCCTGGGCCCGCAATCGCCGTTGCGCGCGCTTGGCGTGCTGGCCGCGCCGCTGTTGCTTGGGATCTTTGTGGCCAGCGCAGTGGGCCCGGCGCCGGCGGCCGGTGACGGCGCGCCGATGGTGCGGCTGATCCAGCCCAATGTGCCCCAGCACCTCAAGTGGCGTGAGGACATGATCCCGGTGTTCTTCCAGCGCGCACTCGATCTGACGGCGCGCCCATCCGTGGTTCATCCGACGCCGCCGGCGCTGATCGTCTGGCCCGAAACCAGTTTGCCCGTTCTTCTGGAAAGTTCCGATCGCGCGCGGGTTCGGATCGCGGCTGCCGCAGGTGGTGGGCAGGTTCTGGTTGGGGCGCAGCGCTACGAGGGGTATGGCCCGCGCAACGCAGCCGCCGTGCTGGCCGACGACGGCCGCATTGCGGCGGTCTATGACAAGCACCGCCTTGTCCCCTTTGGCGAATACATGCCCGGCGGTGCCGCCGCCGAGGCGCTGGGCCTGCGCGGTATCGCCGAGGTTCTGGCGGGCGGCTACACGCCAGGGCCAGGGCCCATGGTGCTGGATCTGGGCGCCACGCTTGGGCGGGTTTTTCCGATGATCTGTTACGAGGCGATCTTTGCCCGCGATATCCGCAAGGTCGCGCGCCCCGACTGGATGGTGCAGCTGACCAATGATGCATGGTTCGGGTCGCTGTCGGGCCCCTATCAGCATTTGGCGTTGGCCCGCTTGCGGGCGGCCGAACAGGGGCTGCCGGTGTTGCGGTCTGCCAACACCGGGGTTTCGGCCGTGATCGACGCGCGCGGTGCCATAGTGGCCGCCTTGCCGCTGAACGAGACCGGGGTGGTGGACGCGCGTTTGCCCCCCGCCTTGCCGCCCACCATTCATGCAAGGATCGGCGATGGCCCCTTGCTGTGGCTGGTCGCGCTGGCAAGCCTTTATCTGCTGATGGCGCAGCGTGCCCGAGGGCCATTGCGCCGCCAGCCGTGAGCGCGTAAAGCGCGGCATGCCCCACAACGGCTTCCTGGCGTGGGGATCACATTGAATGGAGCATTCCCACACCATGGCCCGTGACAATTACCTGTTCACCTCTGAATCCGTGTCAGAGGGGCACCCCGACAAGGTCTGCGACCGCATTTCCGATGCGGTTCTCGATGCGTTCTTGGCCGAAGAGCCCGAAGCGCGGGTGGCCTGCGAGACCTTTGCCACCACCAATCGCGTCGTCATCGGCGGCGAGGTCGGCTTGTCGGATCAGGCAAAACTTGCCGAATACATGGGCCGCATCGACGAGATCGCGCGCGCCTGCATCCGCGACATCGGCTATGAGCAGGACAAGTTCCACCATGCCACCGTCGAGGTGACGAACCTGTTGCACGAGCAATCCGCCCATATCGCCCAAGGTGTGAACGCGTCGGACAACAAGGATGAGGGCGCGGGCGACCAAGGCATCATGTTCGGCTATGCCGTGGATGAAACGCCGGAACTGATGCCCGCCCCGATCCAGTACGCCCATGCGATCTTGCGCCGGCTGGCCGAGGTCCGCAAATCGGGACAGGAGCCGACGCTGGGCCCTGACGCCAAAAGCCAGCTGACCCTGCGCTACGAAGGCGGCAAGCCGGTGGAGGCGACATCGATCGTGCTGTCGAGCCAGCATCTGGATGCGGCGATGACATCGGATGATGTGCGCGCCGTGGTTGAGCCCTATATCCGCGAAGTTCTGCCCGCGGGCTGGATCACGCCCGCCACGCATTGGTGGGTCAACCCCACGGGCAAATTCGTGATCGGCGGCCCCGATGGGGATGCGGGTCTGACGGGGCGCAAGATCATCGTTGATACCTATGGTGGGGCGGCCCCCCATGGCGGCGGTGCGTTCTCGGGCAAGGATCCGACCAAGGTCGACCGCTCGGCGGCTTATGCTGCGCGGTATCTGGCCAAGAACGTGGTGGCCGCGGGCCTTGCCCGGCGCTGCACCATCCAGCTGAGCTACGCCATCGGCGTGGCCGAACCCTTGTCGATCTATGCCGAAACGCACGGCACGGGCGCGGTGGATGCCGCCCAGATCGAGGCCGCGATCCGCCAGGTGATGAGCCTGACGCCGCGCGGCATCCGCACCCATCTGGGGCTGAACAAGCCGATCTACCAGCGCACCGCGGCCTATGGCCACTTCGGCCGCGCGCCCGAAGCCGATGGCGGTTTCAGCTGGGAAAAGACCGATTTGGTGGACGCCCTGCGCGCCGCCGTTTGAGGCCAGATATGACGTTGGGCGGGGTCAAGGCCCCGCCCGCTTCGCCCCGGCGCGATCGCCACCCAGCGCCTGCACCACGGCGATGTGACCGATCAGATCGCGCAGGCTGACAATGCCGCGCAGGCTTTCACCCTCCATCACCAGAAGCTTGCGCTGCGGCCCGGCGGCCAAGCGCTTGAGCGCTTCATCGGCCGACATTCGTGGGCTGATAATGCAAGCCGGGTTGATCGGGGCCATCACCGCGCCGGCGGTGTGTCGGGGCCAGTCGGCGCGGGCGATGCGGCGCATCAACTGGGTATCGACAAAGCCCAAGACCCGGTTGCCATCTACAATCGGAACAAAGCTGATCGCATGGGCCAGCATCACGCGGTCTGCGATGTCTTGCAAGCTCATGCCCGGGCTGGCGGTCCATGGGTTCGGGGTCATCAATTCCACGACGCGCCGACCCTCCAGGCTGTTCTGGATCACGATCTGCTGATAGGCCGCACGGCTGGCGTTCAACACGAAAAACCCGATCAAGGCCAGCCAGACGCCCC
>JBEAQJ010000054.1:0-9508 GCA_041163945.1 Pseudomonadota bacterium | reverse complement strand
GTGTCGTGCTCTGGCAGGGACATCGGGAGGACTGTCCGTTTTCTGCCCAAGGCCCGGACAAAAATGGGTGCAGCCGCAAAGAGCATGCACCAGTCACTCAGGGAGGAATTCTGGTGAAAGTCGATCTCTACAAATATGCGGTCGCCAGCGGGATGACCCGCCGCGGGCTTCTGAAAGGTGCGGCAAGCGTCGGTGCGATGGCCGCATTGGGTGGCCTTCTGCCCGCAGGTCGTGCCCTGGCGGGCGGCCATGGCAACGTGCGGGCCGAAATCCTCAAGATCCCCGGCGTGGGCATGGGATCGCCGACCGATGCCGATTGGCAGAAGGTGGGCGAAATGTGCCTTGGCCCGACAAAGGAACGCGTCGCACAGGGCGAATTCGCCGGTGTTGAACTGACCTTCATGGGGCTCAACAACCAGAACCTGCACAATTTCCTGTTCCGCGGGTTCCTCAAGCCGTGGGAGGCCTACACCGGGGCCAAGATCAACTGGATCGACCTTGCGCAGGCCGATTACAACGCGCGCCTGCAGCAATCGATCGCGACCGGAACGGTCGATTTCGACATCCTGGAAATGGGCGCCCCCTTCGAAGGCGACACTGCGGGCCGCGGCCTGCTGGACGAAATGCCGGGCTGGGTGTCCGAACAGATCGACGAAAGCGATCTGGTGGGCTATCTGCAGCCGCCCGTCGGCACATGGGACGGCAAGAAATATCGCGTGACCATCGATGGCGATTGCCACACATTCGCCTATCGCAAGGATTACTTCGGGCCGGGCGCCATCGGCGGGGCCGAGGTTCCCAAGACCTGGCAGCAGGTCAATGCCGTGTCCAAGGCGCTGGTCGGCCAGACCGATCCGCTGACCGGGCTTGAGGCGCATGGCTATCTGGACCCGCTCAAGGGCTGGGGTGGCTTTGGCTTCTACTTCATCGCCAACCGCGCCACGGCCTATGTGAAGCACCCCGACGATCCGGCCTGGCTCTTTGACCCCGAGACGATGAAGCCGCGCGTGAACAACCCCGGTTGGGTGCAGGCGATCCAGGACGTGATGGATCTGATCGCGACGCCGGGCGCCTATCCGGCCGACCAGATCAATGCCGACCCCGGCACCACCGCCTTCCAGCAGTTCCTTGCCGGAACCGGCTCGATGCTGATGTGGTGGGGCGACGTGGGATCGTCGGCGCGCACATCCGATACCTCGGTGGTGGGCGATGTGGTGGGCTTCGGCATCAATCCCGGTTCGGACCGCCGCTACAATGCCGCCGCCGGCGCCTGGGAAGAGGTGGCGAACGAGGCACCGCAGATGGCCTATATCGGCTGGGGCATCTACGTCACCGCGCGCGTGTCGGGCGATGAGAAGAAGCGCAAGGCCGCATGGTCGGCTGCAGCGCATCTGGGCGGCAAGGATCTGTCGCTGTGGATGTCGGCCTATCCGTCCGGCTTCCAGCCCTATCGCAACTCGCACTTCATCTACGAAGAGTGGGAAGCCGCAGGCTACGATCGCGCCTTTGTCGAGGATTACCTGGGCTCGAACGCGGACAGCTACAACCACCCCAACGCGGCGATCGAACCGCGCATCCCCGGCATCTTCCAGTACTACTCGGTCGCCGAGGACGAACTGGCCAAGGGCTTTGCCGGCCAATACGCCAGCGCCCAGGAAACGGCCGATGCCATCGCCGCCGCATGGGAGCGGATCACAGACCAGATCGGGCGTGACAGCCAGATCGCGCTGTACAAGGCGTCGCTGGGGATGTGAGGCGCGCATGGCGCTGACATGACACCGCGCAGGCCGGGCTTTCGGGCCCGGCCTGCGCCTGAGCAGGGGGCAGGGTATCACGATGGCATCGACCGAGGCCGATTATCTGCATGTCGTGACGGCCGACAACATCTCGGCTGCACGCATCCGCTTCGGCCGGACGATCAAGTGGGTTTCGGCCGCTTTGCTGGCCTTGGTCGCGGCGCTGCAAGTGCTGGATGTGCAAGGTGTGCTGTCGCTTGGCTTGCAGACATGGCGGCCCACGCTCTATGCGTTCTTGCTGTGGGCCAGTTGCCTGTGCTGGGCGCAGGTTCTGCTTTACGGTGAACGGGGCAAGCGGGCGCTGTTCGTGCTGCCGGCGGCCTTGTTCGTGGTGGCGATGGTGGTCTTTCCCCTGATCTTCGCGCTGGGCATCGCCTTTTCGAACTGGAACCTGTCATCGCCCACGGGGCGCGCGTTCAACGGGTTGGACAATGTCCGGCAGATGTGGGCCGACCCGTTCTACTGGAACGCGCTGCGGAACATGGTCTGGTACACCCTGGCCATCGTGGTGGAATACGCCATCGCCTTCGGGCTGGCACTGGCATTGAACGCGCAGATCCGGGCGCGCAAGTTCTTTCGCGTCGCCTTTTTGCTGCCGCTGATGCTGTCGCCTGTGGCGGTCAGCTGGATGATCGGCAAGTCGATGCTGGAAATCCGCTTCGGCCCCGTGGCGCGATTGCTGCGCGAACTGGGCGTGGAAAAGATATCGTTTTTCGGATCGCCGGAAATGGCGCGGTTCATGATCATGGCGATGGATGCCTGGACCTTTATTCCCTTTATGATGATCATGATCCTGGCGGGGTTGCAGGCCATCCCGAAGGAATTGCACGAAGCCGCCGAGGTCGACGGCGCGCCGGCGTGGCGCCGGTTCTGGGAAATCACCTTTCCGCTGATGCTTCCGGTGTCGATCACGGCCATTCTGATCCGCATCATCTTCAAGCTGAAGCTGGCGGACATCATCATCAACATCACCGCCGGCGGGCCGGGCGGGGCGACCGACAGCGTCACAAGCTTCATCTTCCGCGAATACCGCGACAGGTCGAACGTGGGTTATGGCACGCTTCTGGCCATCGTCTACCTGGTGCTGATCGCCGCGGCGATGACCGTCTTGATGAAGCTGGCCGACCGCTGGATGCGACCGAGGTACTGAAATGGCCAAACAGATCTTTCGCGACAGCGACGCCGATCGCGCCTTTCGCCCCCGCTGGGTGCTGGGCCGGGCCGCGATCTACGCGGTGTTGCTGCTTTGGGCATTTGTGTGCCTGTTCCCGATCTACTGGACGCTGACCACATCGTTCAAGGCCGCCCCCGACGTGATGCAAGGCAACATGGTGCCTTGGGTCGATTTCGAGCCAAAGATGCTGGGGTTGCGGTCGCTGGGCCTGTCGCCGGAAACGATTTTTGCCGAATCCACCGTGCGGGCCGAATTTCTGAAACGGTTCTGGAACTCGGTCATCGTGGCCGTGTCTTCATCGGCCCTGGCACTGGTTCTGGGCAGCATGGCAGCCTACGGGTTGAGCCGGTTCAACTATCGCTTCGGCTTCATGAAAAACGCGGATATCTCGTTTTTCTTCTTGAGCCAGCTGATCTTGCCGCCGGTGGTGCTCGCGCTGCCGTTCTTGGTGCTCTACAAGGAATTGGCGCTGCTGGACACGCGGATCGGGCTGATCTTGCTGTATACGCTGACGGTCATGCCCATCGTCATCTGGATCATGCGCGACCAGTTCAGTTCCATCCCCACCGAACTGGAAGAGGCCGCGCTGGTGGATGGCCTGTCGATCTGGGGGGCGTTCTTGACCATCATCCTGCCCATCGCCTTGCCGGGCATGGTGGCGGCCTTCATCCTGTCGCTGGTGCTGACGTGGAACGAGTACTTCTTTGCCGCGCTGCTGACGTCGACCAATGCCAACACCCTGCCTGTGATGGTTGCCAGCCAGACCGGATCGCAGGGGATTTCCTGGTGGTCGATGGCGGCCCTGTCATCGGCCGCGATTTTGCCGCTGATCGCGGTGGGGATCGTGCTGGAAAAATACATCATCAAGGGCATGGCCGCCGGCGCGGTGAAATAGCGCCCTAGCCGCCGAAGGCTTGGCGCAGATGCGCCAGGATCGCGGCCACCCCGCGTTCGCCCAGGGCCGCCGAGGCCTGGGTGGCGCTGGCGGTGTACCAGGCCGTGGTGTCATCCAGCCGGTCCATTTCGACCGTTTCGGGCGCCAGCGCCAGCATCAGGGATGTTTCCCCGAGCCCGGCGTGATCAAAGGGATAGCGGGCCGTGATTTCGGGCGTCATCAGCGGATGCACGCGCACCCAGTTGAACGGGTCGCTGCCGGTGGCATGCTGGGCATAGTAATCTTGCATGTCGGCGCGGCCCCACCATCCTTCGCCGCGTTCCCGTTCGAGATGGCGGAACACCGCCTGTCGCCCCGCGAAGCGAAACGCCAGATCGGTCGGCATGCCGGCTGCAAAGTTTTCGGTCTGGTGATGGATCACACCATGGATGTTGCGAAAACCGATGCGCAACAGCCCAAGAAACAGGTCTTCGGCCATCGGTGCGATGCGACCGGCGTCGACATGCAGGCTGCCGGTGCCTTCGGGGGGCGCGACGGCGTAGCTGGCAGCACCATAGGCAAAGGGCGGCAAGATGACGATGTCGGCCGTAGCCTCTGCCTCAAGCCGGTCGAGCACGCGGGTGACCGCCAGCAGATCCATCCCCACGCCCAGGTGTTCGCCATGGTATTCCATCACACCGATGGGCAGCACGGCGGGCAGGTTGCGTGCGATGGCATCACGGATCTGGTGGGGGCGCATCAGTTCGAAACGCATCGGATCATTCCAGGTTCGTGTGACGGGCCCGCATGGCCGCGGGTTTGACGCCAAGGTGTTCGCCCAGCCGCAGCACCAGGATTTCGAACAGCACGAACAGCGCGCCTTCATAGGCCGATCCCATGGGCAGAACCCGGCTGGCCGCTGGCCCCGTGTCGCGGGCCATGGTCTGGGCGGGAATGTGCAGCACCCGCGTGGCCAGACGGGCGGTTGCTGTCTTGGGTTCGGCCGTCAGCAACAGCACATCCGCGCCAGCCCCGCGCGCCACCTGCATCAGCGCCGTCACGGTCGACAATTCGCCCGGACCCGCCGATGCGACGAACAGATCGCCCCGACCGACCGGCGGGCAGGTCATGTCGCCCTGCATCGCCACATCCAGCCCCAGATGATGCAGGCGCATCGCAAAGCCCCGCATCTGAAGCCCTTCGCGCCCACAACCATAAAGCACCAGATTGTTGGCCGCGGCGATCATCGCGCAGGCCGCGGCAATGTCTTCCCGGTCGATCGCGGTCGTGACCACCGCCAGTTCGGCCAGCGCGGTCTGGAACAGCGCGTCATCAGCCAAGCGCATGCGCGATGTCCTTGGTCTGGTCGTAGAGCCGGCGGAACAGGGCATAGTGCCGGTCATGGGCCGGGCCGCCCGCGGCCTCGATCTGACGCACGGCGGGGTTCCAGCGGTCGATGTCGGCGGGTGCGGCCAGACCCACCGCGACGGCGGCCAAAAAGGCGTTGCCGTAGCTTGCCCCCAGCGTCTTTTCACACAGGATCTGCGGCAGCCCGCTGAAATCCGACGTGGCCCGCAACCAGACATCGTTCTTGGTGCCGCCCCCGACGGCCATGATCCGCGCCGGGGCCTGCCCGACGTCGCGGTAGCAATCGACGACATGGGCGGTTCCCATGGCGATGCCTTCCAAAAGGGCGCGATACATATCGCCGCGTGAATGCGTCAGGTTCAGGCCATAGAGGGCACCCTTGGCCAAGGGATCGTGCAGCGGTGTGCGCTCGCCCGAGAAATAGGGCAACATCAACAAACCATTGGCGCAAGGCGGCGATGCGGCCGCTTCCTCGGCCAGCGTGGCAAAGGCGGTCGCGGCGGGCAGATCGCGCGCCATCTGGTCGCGGAACCAATGGGTCAGCGTGCCACTGGTGGCCAGCCCCGCCATCGAGGCATGCGCGCCCGGAAACAACCAGGGCGCGTACCACAATCGTGCGTCGCGCACCCGATCGGCCGTCAACTGGACCATAAAGATGGTCGATCCATACATCATCATCATGTCGCCATTGTGGCGCACGCCCACGCTGATGGCTTCGGCGGCGGCGTCGATGGTGCCGCAGGTGACGGGCGTGCCGGCAACAAGCCCGGTTTCGGCGGCGGCGGCTTCGGTCACATGGCCCGCGATCTGGGTCGACCACATCAGCCGCGGCAGCCTGTCGGGGCCTGCGATGTCATCGGCCAGTGCGGTCGTCCAGTCCTGCACCGTCACGTCGTAGAGCGGGCTGAAATTGGCCGCCGTGTAATGGTCGATCACATGCGCGCCTGTCAGCCGAAACACGATGTGGCTGGTCGAGGTCAGGATTTTCGCGGTCTTTGCGAAAATCTCGGGGTGGTTGCGTTTCAGCCAAAGGATCTTGGGGCCGACCGATTGCGATGTCAGCGCGTTGCCGCAGCGATCCAGGATCGTTTCGGCGCCGATGCGCCCCGTCAGTTCGGCGATTTCATCGGCCGCGCGGGTATCGACGCCGTAAAGCACCCCGTTCATCAACGGATCGCCCGCCGCATCGACGGGCAGCATGCAGGGCCCGATGGCGCTGGTGGCGATGCAGGCGATGTCGCGCGCCGACACGCCCGGCGTGGCCAGAATGGCGCGCGTGATGCGCACCACATCGCCCCACCAATCCTCGTCGGCACGGTGTTCGGCCCAGCCGGGCCGCGGGACCAGCATCTTGTGGGGCTGGCGCGCTTCGGCCAGGATCTGGCCGTTCTGGTCCACCAGCACGCCCTTCGATTCGAAGGTGCCGATATCGATGCCCAGCGTGCAGGTCATGGCGCCACCGGGTCCCGCGACAGCGCGAAATCGGGGCCGATGCGGGCCAGCGCCGTGCCCAGCAGCTTGGCCAGCCCCGCCAGATCGTTCAGATCGCACATCTCAAGCGCGGAATGGGTGTAGCGACACGGGAACCCCACATCGACCGACACCACGCCGTCGCCCACCAGCTGCACATAGGACAGGTCGGTCAGAACGCCCACCTGCGCGCTGCGCTGAAGCGCGACGCCAGCGGCCATGGCGCTGTCTTCGATCAGACGCACCGCGGCGGGATGGGGGATGACGCCGTTCAGCGTGCCGCGCCCGTGGAATGAATACAGCGACATCCCAGGCCCGCCGCCCAGGCGCATATCCCCCCGCGATGCCATGTCGGGCGTGTCGCAGGCCAGCATCAGGTCGATCTGGATGGCAATATCGGGCTTGAGGGTCTGCGCGGCCACCACGGCGCCGCGCAGGTTGAATTCTTCTTGCACGGAAAAGACCAGGTGCACGGTTGGCCCACCCTGACGGTCGGCAAGCATCCGGGCAATTTCGATCAGGACCGCGCAGCCGGCGCGGTCGTCGATGCTGGTGCCGGCGATCCGGTCGCCGGCCATTTCGACGACATGCGGGCGATAGACCACGGGGGTTCCGATGCGCACGCCCGCCGCTTCCACACCCGCGCGTGAGCCGTGGCCGGTGTCGATCAACAGATCGGGCGCCTTGATCACCTGATACTTTTCTTCAGGCGTTGTGGCATGGTGGCTTTTGTTGCAGATCACGCCCGGCACATCGCGGCCAGGCCCCACGCACAGCAGCACCGCTTGAGCGGCCAGCGCGCGTTCGGGCACGCCGCCCATGCGTTCGACGCGGATCAGCCCATCGTCTTCGATCTTGCGGACGAAAAAGCCCAGCTGGTCCATATGGGCAAACAGCATGACCGATGGCGCGTCGCTGTCGCCCGGCACCGTCACGATCAAATTGCCCAGCCGGTCGGTGCGTGGCGGGTGGGGCAATTTCGGCAAGCTGGCGGCGATATGGCGGCGCACGCGGTCTTCGTGCCCCGACAAGCCGGGGATCGACATCAGCGCGATCAGATCCTGGCGAATGCGGTCTTTCATGCGCCGCCCCGTGCCGCGCGCACCCGCGCCATGAAATCCGCCGCACGCGCCGGATCGACCGGGTTCCACGTGTTGCCGTCAACCTTCAACGCCGAGCCCACGACGCAGCCATCGGCCACCCGTAGCACATCGGCGATCGTGTCATGCTTGACGCCGGTGTTGGCCATCACCGGTGTGTTCGGCAACACCGCCTTGACCGATTCCAGATCGGACAGCGCCGCCGCCTCGCCGGTGATCTGGCCCGAGACCAGAACCGCATCCGGGATCGATGAAAAGACCGCGCTGCGCGCCCGGTCGGGCAGGGGGCGGCGATCAAGACTGTCGGCGAATTCGGCCGAGACATTGTAAAGCATCAGGCAATCGCGCCGGCCCAGGCGGTCGCGGTACCGCATCGCCTGGCCGGCATCGGGTGTCCATGGCCCCATGTCGGAGGCATAGGTGCCGGTGAAAATCTCGCGCACGAAGGCCGCGCCGGTGGCGGCGGCCAAGGCCACGGTGGACATCGGATCCCAAAGCACATTGACGCCGAAGGGCACGCGGATATCGGCGCGCAGTCGCCCGATGATATGGGCCATCGTCGCGGTCGAGGCGCGATCGACGTCGAATTCATAGGGTCGGTCATTTTCGTTTCCGAACATCACCGCGTCAAAGCCTGCAGCCTGAAGCGCGGCCAGATCGGCCCTTGCATCCGCCACCAGGCGTTCGATCCCGCCTTCGGCATCATAAAGCGGCGTGCCGGGCAAGGCGCCCAGATGCACCATTCCGATCACGGGCCGCGCCGTGCCGAACACTTGCCTGAACCGTTCCATGCTGCCCCCGCCAAATCGCCGTTCGGGGGGCAGACTAGCGTGGAAATCCTTGGCCCCCAAGGGGTTTTCATACTAGCATGTCAGTCGGGAGGGCCGCACAGATGGAACAACGCACACGGCACTGGGACAGGCTGGGCAACGGCGGGCTGCGCTTTACCGAACTGGGGTTTGGCGCGGCACCCTTGGGCAATCTGTACCGCGCGATTTCGGATGCGGAGGCGGATGCCATTCTGGATCAGGCCTGGGCAGGGGGGGTGCGCTATTTCGATACTGCGCCGCTTTATGGCTTGGGTCTTTCGGAAACGCGGCTCAATCGCTTTTTGCGCGGCAAGCCGCGCGACAGCTATGTCTTGTCGACCAAGGTGGGGCGCTTGTTGCGCGCCACGACGCCGGACCGGCGCGACGGCTTTGGCAAGTGGTTCGATGTGCCATCCCGCAACGAGGTCTATGACTACGGCTATGACGCGACGCTGCGGTCGCTGGAGTTTTCGCTGGAACGGCTGGGCCTCGACCGGGTCGATATCTTGTATGTGCATGATCTCGATATCTTCAACCATGGCACACAGGCCCAGCTGGATGCGCGGCTGGCCGCCTTTATGGCGGGTGGCTACCGCGCCTTGGTGGAGCTGCGCGGGCAAGGGGTGATCCGGGCCATCGGCGCGGGGCTGAATGAATGGCAGCCCTGTCAGTGGCTGGCCGAGCGCGGCGATTTCGACCTGTTTCTTCTGGCGGGGCGCTACACCTTGCTGGAACAAGATGCCTTGGACAGTTTCTTGCCGCTGTGTGCCGCGCGCGGCATCGGTGTCGTCATCGGGGGGCCCTACAATTCGGGCATTCTTGCCACCGGTGCGCGCCCGGGGGCGTTTTACAACTACGACCCCGCGCCGCGGGCGATCCTTGACAAGGTTGCGGCGATTCAGGCGGTCTGCGATGCC
>JBEAQJ010000053.1:0-7105 GCA_041163945.1 Pseudomonadota bacterium | reverse complement strand
CGAAAGCCTTGTGGCCCAGCGCGAAAACGCGCTGGTCGTCGCGGCAGGCTTGATCGCCCAGGTGCTGGAAGCCAGCATCGCACAGGCCGCATCGACAAAGCCCTTTGGGCCGGCGGGCGTTGATGCACAAGAGGTGCTGGGCCGATTGTCCCTCCCGGCCGGGATCGACGTACAGGTTTACGCACTGCCCCAACAGCTGATCGCATCGACCGACGACTCCCGTTTCGTCCCGGCGGTCCGATCCATGGACAGGCACCAGCGACAGCGGGATCATCGCCCGTCATCGACACGATCGATGCGATCTGGTCGGAACTGTCCGCGCTTTTTGGTCGCGCGCCACCAGCCGTCACCCACAGCGATCACCTCGAGCAAGCCCGAACGCTTGTGGCATCGACGGCTGGCGGGCGGACCGTTCTAAGCCGCCAAAGCGATGCGGGCGGCTCTGTTTTCTTTGCCGCAAGTCCGGTGTTCGATGCATTTGGACAGGTGGGCGCCGTGGTGGTCCGCATGAACGGCGACGATATCGACGCGCTCGTGCGCGCGGAACAGGAACGATTCTTGCGGATGTTCTTCATCGCGATGATCGTATCGATCGGGTTTAGCCTGGCCTTGGCCTCGACCATCGCGCATCCCTTGGCCGATCTTGCCGCAGCCGCTGAGCTTGGGCGCGACAAGACGGCCCGAAAGATGGGTCCGTCGCAGGTGCGCATCCCCGATCTGACCGGCCGCCCCGATGAAATCGGGCGCCTGTCGGGGGCGCTGCGGGGGATGGTTTCGGCCCTGCATGACCTGATCGATTCGAACGAACAATTCGCCGCGGATGTCAGCCATGAAATCAAGAACCCGCTGGCCAGCCTGCGATCGGCGGTGGGCACGCTGCGGCTGGCCAAATCCGACGATCAGCGCAATCGCTTGCTCGCGGTGATCGAACATGACGTGCAGCGCATGGACCGCCTTGTCTCCGACATTTCCAACGCCTCGCGACTGGACAGCGAACTGGTCAAGGAAACCGAAGAAGACTTTGACCTTGTCCACACCGTGCGCACGATCGCGCAATACCATTCACAGGAATGCGACAAGAAAGGGGTCGCACTGATCACCGACATGCCCCCCGACCCCATCCGCATTTCCGGGCTGGAGGGGCGGTTGGCGCAAGTGTTCGTCAATCTTCTGTCCAACGCGATTTCCTTCTGCAAAGATGGCGATGCCGTGCGGCTTTGGATCCGCCGGCGCGACAACCGGGTGCTGATCGTGGTCGAAGATACCGGCCCCGGCATCCCCGAAGAGGCCCTGAGCAAGGTGTTCAACCGCTTTTATTCCGAACGCCCCGAGCACCAGTTCGGCCATCATTCAGGCCTTGGGCTGGCGATCTCGAAACAGATTGTCGAGGCCCATGGCGGCGTGATCTGGGCCGAAAACATTCGCTCGACCGATGCCGACCCCACATCCGACCCGCTGGGCGCGCGCTTTGTCGTCGGGCTTCCGGTTTGATCCATGGCCGATGCGCGCCCAGACCCCACCGCGCAATCGATCGACCAGCGGTCGACCGGGCGCCGCGACGGGGCGCTGTGGCTGCACGCCACGGCCCTGGCCTTGCAGGGCAAGGGCCTGTTGATCCTGGGGGCGTCGGGATCGGGAAAATCAAGCCTTGCGATCGAGCTGATCGCATTGGGGGCAGCGCTGATCGCGGACGATGGCATCTGGCTGCAAACGGCCAGCGATCCACCCATTCTGGAACGCCCCGATACCGCCACAGACCGGATCGAAGCGCGCCACATCGGGCTGATCGGCGCGGGCCCGACACTGGCGCGGGCGCCCTTGGTCTGGGTCATTGACCTGGACCGGGCCGAAACAGACCGTTTCCCACCCGCGCGCAGCATTGCACTGGGTGACAGATCCATCCCCGTGCTGCATGCTAAAGGCCAACATGGGCTTGCCCCTGCGCTCAGCTTGCTGCTGCGTCATGGGCGGGCCGAACCCTGACACCCAACGCTGACCCGAGGTCTTGGGCCCATGCCCGCCGCCGATCCGACATCCACCACAGCCCATAAGGCGCCGGCGCGCGTCGTCTTTGTCACCGGCCCTTCGGGCGCGGGCCGATCCACGGCCATTCACGCGCTGGAAGATCTGGGGTTCGAGGCAATCGACAACCTGCCGCTGTCCTTGCTGCCCCGGCTTCTGGAAGGCCCGCCACCAGATCGCCCCATGGCCTTGGGCGCCGATGCGCGCAATCGCGACTATTCGGCGACCGGGCTGATCGCGGCCTATCAGCGGCTGGTCGATGCGCCGGGCTATGTGCCGGATCTTCTGTATCTCGATTGTTCTGCCGATGTGTTGCAACGGCGCTATTCGGAAACCCGGCGCCGCCACCCGCTGGCCCCCGATGCCGACCCGGCGCATGGCATCGCACAAGAATTGCTGCATCTGGGCCCGCTGCGGGCGCATGCCAGCATCCTGATCGACACCTCGACCCTGACGCCCCATGATTTGCGCGCCGAAATCGGCCGGCTGTTTGCCCCCGAAGGCGCCGGTCGGCTGGCGGTCACGGTGATGTCCTTTTCCTATCGGCGCGGGCTTCCGACCGGGGCGGATCTGGTGTTCGATTGCCGGTTCCTGCGCAATCCGCATTGGGATCTGGGCCTGCGGTCCCAGGATGGTCGCACGGCACCGGTGCAAAGTTACATCGCCGCCGATCCGCTGTTTGGCCAATTTCGTGACCGCGTGCTCGACATGGCCGATCTGCTTTTGCCGGCCTTCGAGGCGGAAGGCAAAAGCCATCTGACCATTGCCTTCGGATGTACCGGGGGGCAACACCGTTCGGTCGCAATGGCCGAAATCCTGTCCGCACACCTTGCACAGACCGGTTGGGCCGTGTCTAAACGGCATCGCGAAGTGGAACAGCGCCGCGCCGAAACAATGGGCGCGACCGAAAGCCCAGAGGCAAAAACGTCGTGATCGGCATCGTGATCGTTGCCCATGGGGGCCTTGCCGCCGAATTGAAGCGGGCGGCAGAACATGTCGTGGGCCGGCAGGCCGCGATGGTCGCGATTTCGATCGGCCCCGAAGATGACCGAGCCGCGCGCACGCGCGAAATCTGCGACGCGGCCGATGCGGTCGATGACGGATCGGGCGTGGTGGTGGTGACCGACATGTTCGGTGGCTCGCCTTCGAACCTGTCGCTGACCGCGTGCAAACCGCAAAACCGCAAGATCTTGACCGGGGTCAACCTGCCCATGCTGATCAAGCTTGCCAAGTCGCGCAACCTGAGCGTCGAGGACGCCGTCGCGCGGGCCGCCGATGCCGGGCGGCGCTACATCAACAGCTTTGACGGAACCCCATGACATGACCGAGCCACGCGCGCTGCGCTATCTTGAGATCGTCAACGTCAAGGGCTTGCACGCGCGCGCCTCGGCCCGGTTCGTCGAAGTGGTGGAGGCCCACAACGCCAAGGCCACCGTGCGCCGCGATGGGCTAAGTGCCGCCGGAGATTCGATCATGGGGCTTTTGATGTTGGCAGCATCCATGGGAACATCTATTGAGGTTGAAACCATCGGCCCGGATGCAGAAGCGCTCGCCGACGCGCTGCAAGCTTTGGTCAGCGACCGTTTCGGCGAGGACAATTGATCGGGACCGAAACGGCGACAGACCGGATGGGACAGGGGCGCGTGACCGATACAAGTTCGCGAAATATTGCTGCGCCGCGCCCGGCTCTGTTGGCGGGCTCGGAACGCGTTTATGACCGGCGCAGCCTGACCTATTCCAACACCTTCGAAAACCCGAGGATCCGCGCCCTGGTGAAGGCGATGGAATGGATGACCGGCAAGATCACCATCATCCGGCGCGTGCGCCAATTCGAACGGATGGGCGATTTCAAGGGTCAGGCCTTTTGGCCGGCGACGATGAAGGTGATGGGCATCGATTTGCTGACGCCCCCGCATCAGTTGGACCGAATCCCGCAATCAGGCCCCGTGGTGCTGGTGGCCAACCATCCTCATGGTCTGGTCGACGGGATGATCCTGGCCGATCTGATCGGACGGCGGCGTGCCGATTACCGCATCCTGACGCGGGCGCTGCTGACGGGGTTGGACGAATCCGCGGCCAGCTACATGATCCCCGTGCCCTTTCCCCATGATCCCGACGCACAGGAAAAGATGCTGCACATGCGGGCCTTGGCGATGGCGCATCTGGAACGTCAGGGCTTGATCGCCTTGTTCCCATCGGGGGCTGTCGCGACATCGGCGACGATGTGGGGCCCGGCCATCGAAGGCGAATGGAACGTCTTCACCGCCAAGCTGATCCGGACGACAGGGGCAACCATCGTGCCGTGTTTCTTCACCGGGTCGAATTCGCGTTGGTACCAGATGGCCAACCGGATATCGCCGATCCTGCGCCAGGGCCTGTTGCTGCACGAGGTCGTCCACAGCTTCGACAAGCCGCAGGCCCCGATCATCGGCAACCCGATCACGCCGGATCAATGGAAGGACCGCATCGGCAAGCCACGCGAATTCATGGCTTGGCTGCGCGCGCGCACGCTGTCGCTCAGGGAAGACCCCGACCAGCCTTGATGCCGCCCCTGCCGCGCCGTGCAACGGCCCCCATCAGCGGGTGGGAACCGGCACCTCGCCCCGGTAATCGTAGAAACCGCGCTGCGTCTTTCGGCCCAACCAGCCGGCCTCGACATATTTGGTCAGCAGCGGACAGGGCCGGTATTTGGTATCGGCCAGCCCGTCATGCAGCACGTTCATGATCGCAAGACAGGTGTCGAGCCCGATGAAATCGGCCAGTTCCAAGGGCCCCATCGGATGGTTGGTGCCCAATTTCATCGCCATGTCGATCGACGTCACGTTCCCCACGCCTTCATACAGCGTATAGACCGCCTCGTTGATCATCGGCATCAGGATGCGGTTGACGATGAAGGCGGGAAAATCTTCGGCGGTGGCCGCTGTTTTGCCCAAGCGGTCAACCACCGATTTGCATGCGGCAAAGGTTTCTTCGTCCGTGGCGATGCCGCGGATCAACTCGACCAGCTGCATGACGGGAACCGGGTTCATGAAATGAAACCCCATGAATTTTTCCGGCCGGTCCGTACGGCTGGCCAACCGCGTGATCGAAATCGACGAGGTGTTCGAGGTCAGGATCGTATCGGCCTTGAGATGCGGCAACAGGTCTTCAAAGATTGCCTGCTTGACGGTTTCCCGTTCGGTGGCGGCTTCGATGACCAGATCGGTCTGCCCCAGATCGGCCAAACGCGTCGTTGTGCGAATGCGCGCCAAGGCTGCGGCCAATTCCGCCTCGCTCACCTTGCCGCGCGCCACCTGCCGTTCGATGTTGCGCTCGATCAGCGCCATCGCCTTGGCCAGCGCATCGCCGCTGATGTCGGTCATCGTAACGTCATAACCCGCCAGCGCGCAGACATGGGCGATGCCATTGCCCATCTGGCCCGCGCCCACCACACCGATCGACGTAATTTCCATGCTCGCCCCCAACGCCTGCCCTTGCTGCAACATAGGCGCGCGGCGCGCGGCCACACAAGCCCAGCCAACGCGACGCAACCGCGCGCGGCAACCCGTGGCGACAAGAAGTTCCGAGAACTGGCGCAGTGATGAATTTGTGACCCCCCGCCCGACACGGTGGGCCGGGGCATGCTTTCAACCGGCCCAGCCTGCCCGGCCCAGCCTACCCGGTCCGGATCTGCCTGCACGCGCCACGGCGCCTTTGGCGCATCGGCTTGGCTGAAACGGCAACCGCCCCACGCCAAGGGCGCGGGGCGGTTGTATGGCGCGGGCCGGGCCGCTGTTACAGCTTGGCGGTCAGTTCCGGCACAGCCTCGAACAGGTCAGCGACAAGACCGTAGTCGGCCACCTGGAAAATCGGGGCTTCTTCGTCCTTGTTGATGGCGACGATGACCTTGCTGTCCTTCATGCCCGCCAGATGCTGGATCGCGCCGGATATGCCCACGGCGACATAGAGCTGCGGCGCCACGACCTTGCCGGTCTGGCCCACCTGCCAGTCGTTCGGCGCATAACCCGAATCGACCGCCGCACGCGACGCCCCGACGGCGGCGCCCAGCTTGTCAGCCAAACCTTCAATGATGGCGAATTGCTCTTGGCTGCCCACGCCACGCCCGCCCGACACGACGATGCCCGCGCTGGTCAATTCGGGCCGGTCCGAGGCCGCCACCTTGTCTTCGACCCATGCCGAAAGCCCGCCCGTGGCGGCCGTGCCCAAGGCTTCGACCGGCGCGGAATTGCCGCCCGCCGCCGCCTCGAAGCCCGCGGTGCGGATGGTCATGACCTTGACCGCATCGCCCGATTTCACGGTCTGGATCGCGTTGCCGGCGTAGATCGGCCGCTCGAATGTCTCGGCATCGATCACGGCCGTCACTTCGGAGACAATCATCACATCCAGAAGGGCCGCCACCCGCGGCAGCACGTTCTTGGCATCCGATGTCGCCGGCGCCGCGATATGGCTGTAGCCGCCCGCAAGCGACACGATCAGATCGGCCACCGGTTCGGCCAGCATGTGGCAAAACCCGTGATCGCCGGCAAAGATCACCTTGGTCACACCCTTGAACGTCGCCGCCTCGGCGGCGGCGGCATCGCCGCCTTGGCCTGCCACCAGCACATGCACATCACCCAAGCCCGCCACGGCCGTCAGCGCCTTGGAAACCTGATCGGCCGCCAATTGGCCATTGGTGACATCCGCAAGAAGAAGAACAGCCATCAGATCACCCCCGCTTCGTCTTTGAGTTTCGCGATCAGCTCATCGACCGAAGCAACCTTGACGCCTGCCTTGCGGCTGCCAGGTTCGGTCGTCTTGATCACCGTCAGGCGCGGCGTGACATCCACGCCGTAATCGGCGGCGGTCTTTTCATCCAGCGGCTTCTTCTTGGCCTTCATGATGTTCGGGAGCGAGGCATAGCGCGGCTCGTTCAGGCGCAGGTCGGCCGAAACCACGGTGGGCATCTTGACCTTGACGGTCTGCAGGCCGCCGTCGACCTCGCGGGTGACGACGGCGTGGTCGCCGTCGATGTCGACCTTGTTGGCGAACATGGCTTGCGACCAGCCCAGCAGCGCCGAAAGCATCTGCCCGGTGGCGTTCATGT
>JBEAQJ010000052.1:0-3449 GCA_041163945.1 Pseudomonadota bacterium | reverse complement strand
AATCGGCCCGGCCACCCAGCAGTTCGACCGCCCGATCTTCGATGGCATTGCGTTGCCGGATCAGGCTTCTGCCCTCGGCCAGCATCATGCGAAACATGCGGATGGCATCTGAGTCCGGCGCGACAGGTAAACCGGCAGATGCCTTTGCTGTCTCGTAAATATCTGACAACATGAGGGTCTTCTCGACTTTGCGTCCGACCACTTCCCATGCCGCCTTGGTGAATTCCTCCTTGGTCAGGGCCGATATCATGTGCGGAGAGGGGAACATCTCGAGGAAAGCCAGGAACCAATCGGTGCGCGAGCTGCGATGGAAACGATCGGCTTCTGGAAAGTAGAGCGGCAGGTAATGTGTCAGGATCCGGTGCCACAGCTCGGTCTTGGACCGCGACACTGCATCATGTGTCTTGGACAATTCCTGAATGTCGTTCGTGCCGGCCATCATCGGGTCCTGAAAGATCTGCACCGCGCCGATCTGCAGCATGTGCAGGATGACTTGGGCATCCTTCGGATCGTTCTTGTCCCAGCTGTTGTGTAGGGCCTCCCGCGTGCGGGCCAGGGCGACCGACGACACCAGCTTCAGATCGAACCCGGCGACGCCAAGATGATACATCAGCACCCGATGATAGTTGCCAGTCGCTTCAAAGCCGATCCGGACAGGTAGGCCGTATTCCCGCAAGATCGCGATCAGGCGCATGAAGTCATCGGTGCTGTTGGTGATCGTCAGGCGCCGTCGCCGCGTCTTGCCCGGAACGGCAATCAGCACCTCGTGCCGGTGCTTGGAAATGTCGATGCCTACCAGAACACGGGCATCCGAAGTATGCTCAACCTTGGCCATAGCCGGTCTCCTCTGTGGTGTGGTTCGCAAAACCAACATAGAGACCCGAGACCCGGTTATGGCCGCCTGCTGCGCAATTTTGGAGGCTGCGCAGGCGGCCGTAACCTTCAACCGCGCGTCATTCCCAACATGCTATGGCCCGGAATACATCAGCGAGAAGCTTAGAATATGGGCCGAGAAACAGGGTATCACCATCCAGCATATCCAACCCGGACAGCCGCAGCAGAACGCATATGTTGAGCGCTACAATCGAACCGTCCGGCATGAGTGGCTGGACCAATACATCATCGAAAGCATAGAGGAGGCACACCCAACTTCAACACTTGGAGCTCGAAATCCGTTGATTTCGACTCCTTGGTTCAAATGATTTCAATTGGTTGGGCTCGCAGATGGCGAAAGTTGTGTAGTTACATGCAAGGTTTTTGAAGCGGCTAGTATAAAACGACAGATCATGATATTTTGCATTCCATGTTCACGCGCATCACGTCCAACGGCGGCCGCAGCTACCTGCAGATCATGGAATCCTTCCGTAATGCGGACGGAAAGCCGCGCCTGCGCGTCGTCGCCAACCTCGGGCGCGTCGACCACCTGGAGGACGGCAGCCTCGACGCTTTGATCCGCGGCCTCAGCCGTGTCGCGGGGCGTGAAGTCCAGGAAAAGGCTAAGGTTGAGTTCCAGAGCGCCCTTTCCTACGGCGACGTCTTTGCGCTGCATGAGATTTGGAAGGATCTTGGTTTTGACCGCGCGCTCGGACGGGCGCTGCGCTCCGGCAAGCGGCAGATCGATGTTGAGGCCCTCGTGCGGGCTATGGTCTTCAACCGGCTCTGCGCGCCCAACAGCAAGTTGGGCGTCTTGCGCTGGCTGGACACGGTCGCGATGCCAGCCATGCCGGAAAAGGTGGAGCATCACCATCTCCTGCGGGCTATGGACGCGCTCATGGACCATGCTGATCGGGCGGAGCGCGAACTCGCCAAACAGATCCGGCCCTTGGTGGATCGCAACCTCACGGTCGTCTTCTACGACCTGACCACCGTCCGCATCCACGGGGAAGGTAAGGTCGAGGAGGACCTGCGCGCCTATGGCATGAACAAGGAAACCGGGGGCATCGCCCGCCAGTTTGTCATGGGTGTGGTGCAAACCGCCGAGGGCCTGCCGCTGATGCACACCGTCCATCCCGGCAACGTTGCAGAGACCAAGACCCTGCAGGCCATGCTGGCCACGGTTCTGCAGCGCTTTCCCATCGAGAGGGTCATTCTGGTCGCGGATCGCGGGCTGCTCAGCCTCGACAATATCGGCGCCCTCACCGCACTGGCACAGGAAGGTGGGCGCATGCTTGAGTTCATCCTCGCCGTGCCGGCACGGCGCTATGGTGAACTGGTCGAGACCTTCCGTGGTCTTGCCTTCGATGGGGATGGTCTGGCCGAGGCGACCTTCGCGGGCCATCGCTTGATTGTTGCCCATGACCCTCTGCGCGCCGCCGAGCAGGGGGAGGCCCGCCGCGCTCGCATCACTGAGCTCGAGGCCATGGCCGAGAAGATGGTGGGCAAGCTGGACGCCCAGGACGGAGGGGCCACACCCCAAGGGCGCCGCGCCTCCGACCGCGGGGCCTACAGCCGCTTCACCCGTGCGGTTGCCGATGCTGAAATGACGCGCTTCCTCAAGGCCGACCTGACCGCCGATCGCTTCTCCTGGTCGGTGGACGAGGAGGCCGTGGCCGGGGCCGAGCTCTTCGACGGCACGCTCACCCTGATCACCAATACCGCCGACATCAGCCCCGTCGAGGCTGTCGCCCGCTACAAGGGCCTCGCCGATATCGAGCGCGGCTTCCGCGTTCTTAAGTCCGACATCGAGATCGCGCCGGTTCACCATCGCCTGCCTGATCGCATTCGCGCCCATGCGCTCATCTGCTTCCTGGCCCTGACCCTCTACCGCGTCATGCGCATGCGTCTGAAGGCCAAGGGCCACGCCGCAAGCCCCAAAGCCGCCTTGGAACTTCTCGCCAAGGTCCAGCGCCACAATGCAAAAATTGCCGACCGGGCGGTCGCCGGAATTTCCTCGCCAACCCCTTCCCAACTGGACCTCTTTGAAGCACTGAACGTACCCAAAATCGCCTGAACCTCACCGCGGTAGTTACATAAACGACGCTTCGGGTCTAATAGAAACAGTTACTTAGCCGATTTGCTGTTGAACTTGGGAGAACTGGGGCGAAGGCCCCAGAAGGAGGACTCATGTCTGTACGTATCCAGTATGCCTATTTGAAACAGCAGACTTGGCTTTATCGGCGAAACTACCCGAAGGACCTGCAAGGGGTGCTTGGTCAGGCGTTCAAGCAGTCGTTGAAGACGGGTGATGCGAGGGTGGCCAAGGCGAGGGCTGCCGAGGTCAATGCGAAGTATGAGGAGATCGTGGGTAAGGCCAAGGTTGGTGGGGTGACTGAAAAGCCCAAGCCTGTTGTCGTCGAAGCCCCAGTGTTCAGTCCCGTGGTGATCATCGGGAAGGTGACGGTGGCCGAGTTAGCCAAGCAGTACCTGAACCGTCGATCGAACGAACTGCAGCACGGTGGGTTCAAGAGTGTGCGGTTCTCGGTAGGGCTGTTTACGTCGTGTTTCGGGGG
>JBEAQJ010000051.1:0-12471 GCA_041163945.1 Pseudomonadota bacterium | reverse complement strand
ACGGGATCGCCGCTGTCGATGCGGATGCCCGTCCATTGCGCCAGCCAATCGGGCGCGTTTTGCAAGAAACCCGCCGTGCCATAGGTGTCGGGCAGGATGATGCGCAGGTTGCCGTCGTGTTCCTCGTGCCAGTCCGACAGCACGGCATAGGGCGCGCGGGCCAGCGCCTCGTCAGTATCGGCAAGGGCTGCATAGACCATGGGCAGTTCATGGGCGTTGGTGCCGATCGCCTCGAGGTCGCGGTTTTTCGCGATCAGGCAGTTCGACGTGCCGGCAAAGGCGCGGCCCAGGCCTTCGTCCATCGCCTGCACGCACCAATCTTGCCACAGAAAGGAATGGCGGCGGCGGGTGCCGAAATCGGCGATGCGCAGTCCGGGGATGGTTTGCAGGCGTTCGATCTTTTCCCACAGCTTGGTCATGGCGCGGGCGTAAAGCACCTGAAGCTCGAACCGGCCCATCTGGTGCAGCACGGCGCGGCCGCGCAGCTCCATCAGCACGGCCAGCGCCGGGATTTCCCACATCATCACCTCGGGCCACGCCCCTTCGAAGGTCAGCTCATATTGATCGCCCACGCGGTCCAGGTGATAGGGCGGCAGGCGCAGCGCCTCGAACCATTCCATGAACTGCGGCGTGAACATCTGGCGCTTGCCGTAGAACATGTTGCCGCGCAGCCATGTGCTTTCGCCGCGCGTCAGCCGCAGGGTGCGGATGTGATCGAGCTGTTCGCGCAGCTCGCCTTCGTCGATCAGATGGGCAAGCGGAATGCGCGTGGTGCGGTTGATGAGTGAAAAGGTGACGGTGGTGTCGGGTTTGTTGCGAAACACCGACTGGCACATCAACAGCTTGTAGAAATCGGTGTCGATCAGCGAACGGACGATCGGGTCGATCTTCCATTTGTGGTTGTGCACACGGGTGGCGATGTCGACCATGGGGGTGTCCTCTGCTCGCGCTGGCAGGTTAGAGCAAGGGGGGCGGGGCTTGTCCAGTCGCCACTAGGCGGGGGGCGTCCATTGCACATCTGTCAGGCGGGGGGCGCCGGTCGCCAGCATCACCAGCCGGTCAAAGCCCAGCGCGCAGCCCGCGGCGGGCGGCATATGGGCCAGCGCGGCCAGAAATTCTTCGTCCAACGGGTAGCGGGTGGCGTAAAGCCGTTCCTTGGCATCCATGTCGGCGGCAAAGCGCGCGCGCTGTTCGGCGACATCGGTCAGCTCGCCAAAGCCATTGGCCAATTCCACGCCGCAGGCAAAAAGCTCAAATCGTTCGGCCAAGCGCGGGTCGGCGGCGGTCTTGCGCGCCAGCGCCGCCTCGGGCGCGGGGTAGGCATCAAGGATGACCGGGCCCGGGCCCAGGCCGGGCTCGATCCGGGCGGTCAAGAGCCGCGAAAACAGGTCCGACCATGTGTCATCGGCGCCCGGCGCGATGCCGATGGCGGCCAGCTGCCTGGCAAGCGCGGCGGTATCGGGCACCGCGCCCGTCAGGGTGGACAACAGATCGACGCCATGGCGCTTGGCCTCGGCGGCCAGGGTGGTGCGGCGCGGGGCGGTGAACGGATCGCAGGTCAAGTCGCGGTGGCGCAGCGCCGGCACGCCTGCCTCGGTTGCCGCAAGGCGCAGGATCGCCGCGCAATCGGCCATCAGCTGTTCATAGGGCGTGTCGGCGCGATACCATTCCAGCATGGTGAACTCGACCGCGTGGCGCGGGCCGCCTTCGCGGTTGCGCCAGACCCGCGAGAGGGTGAAAATCTTGTCCTCCCCCGCCGCCAGCAACTTTTTCATCGCGAATTCCGGCGATGTGTGCAGATAGCGGCGGCGCGCCACCAGCGCGTCATCCTGTGCCACGGTTTCGAACGCATGCAGATGGGTTTCGTTGCCGGGCGACACTACCAGATAGGCCGGATCGACCTCGGTGAAGCCCTGGGTGGCGAACCAATGGCGGATCGCGGCCATGATGCGCCCCCGCGCCAAAAGCATCGGGCGGCGGTCGGCGTGGGTGTCGCGGTGCCACCATGTCATGGCTGGCCCTTTCGTGGCGAATGCGCTAACGGCTGGCTCTAACGCGGGGGCGCCAGCCCCTCAAGCAAGATCAGATCCGGAGAGCTTCATGAAGGTCATCGCGTCCCAGCTTCGCAAGGGCAATGTCGTCGACATCGACGGCGTTCTGTACGTCATCCTCAAGGCCGAGAATTTCCACCCCGGCAAGGGCACACCCGTAACCCAGGTGGACATGCGCCGCATCGACAACGGCACCAAGGTCAGCGAACGCTGGAAAACCACCGAGGGCGTGATGCGCGCGCATGTCGAAGACAGCGTCTTCAACTTTCTGTACGCCGATGGCGAAGGCTTCCACTTCATGGATCCCCAAAGCTATGAGCAGATCACCGTGACCGAGGACGTCGTGGGCGATACCAAGGTCTGGCTGCAAGACGGCATGCCGGTGCATCTGTCGGTGCACAACGGCGTGGCCATCGCCATCGAGTTGCCGCAAAAGGTGACGGTCGAGATCATGGAAACCGAGCCGGTGGTCAAGGGCCAGACCGCGTCGTCATCCTACAAGCCGGCGCTGGCCGACAACGGCGTGCGCGTCATGGTGCCGCCGCATATCGGAGCCGGCACGCGCGTCGTGGTCAACACCGAGGACGCGACCTATGTCGAGCGGGCCAAGGATTAAGCCCACCACGCCCCCTGATGATGCGCCCGGCCCGGCAACGGCGCCGGGCGGTCTGTTTCTGGTGGCCCAGCCGGGGCTGGAACGCGCCCTGGCCGCCGAGGCCGGGCGCGCAGGCTTCGCCAATCCAACCGTGGTACCGGGCGGTGTGGAGATCGCCGGCGGCCTGCCCGAAGCCATGCGGGCCAACTGTGTCTTGCGCACCGCCGTGCGGGTGTTGTGGCGCGTTGCACAGTTTCGGGCCCTGCACCTGGCCCAGCTGGACAAGCGCGCGCGCAAGCTGGCGTGGGGCGACTGGCTGCGCCCCGACAGGCCCGTCCGCGTCGAAGCGGTGTGCCGCGGATCGAAAATCTATCATGACAAGGCCGCCGCCCAACGCATCGCAGCTGCGCTGGCCGCATCCGGCATCACGGTGGCACCCGAAGCCGAGATCGCGATCAAGGCCCGTATCGAAGATGATCTGTGCACCATTTCGATCGACACCACGGGCGAACCCTTGCATCGCCGCGGCCACAAGACCTTTGTCGGAAAGGCCCCCCTGCGCGAGACGATGGCGGCGGAGTTCTTGTGGCAGATGGGCTTTGACGGCAGCCAGACCGTGATCGATCCGATGTGCGGGTCGGGCACCATCGTGCTGGAGGCGGCCGAGATTGCGGCGGGGCTTTTGCCGGGACGGTCGCGGGATTTCGCCCTTGCGCATCTGGTGGGCGGCGGGGGCGAGGGGCGCTGCCCCTCGCGCTCCCCGGAGTATTTGGAAAGCAAAGATGGGGACGTGCGGTTTTTCGGCTTTGACCGCGACGACGGCGCGATCCGGGGCGCGCGCGGCAATGCCGAACGGGCCGGTCTGGCCACGATGTGCCGTTTCGACCGGCAAGCGGTCAGCGACCTGCGGCCACCGGCCGGTGCGGCACCCGGGATCGTCTTGACCAACCCGCCCTATGGCGCGCGAATCGGCGAACGGAAACATCTGTTCGCGGTCTATGGCGCGCTGGGCGCAACGCTGCGGGCGCAGTTTGCAGGATGGCAAGTGGGGATCATCACAAGCGACCGTGGGTTGGCGCGGGCAACAGGCCTGGGGTTGGAGCCGATCGGCCCGGTCGATCACTCGGGCACCAAGGTCTGGTTGTGGCGTGGGACGGTGACCTGACGGCTGCACGATAAGAACCGGCGTTGGAGATTTGGGACAAACGGCCCACATCAGGTTCATATCCTGCATGTTCCCAGAACAATTGTCCAATTTCTATAGTTTTTTCCGTGATTTTGGTCCGGTTTCGCCGCTTGCCTGAATTTTCGAAGCCCCCTAAGTGCTGGCCGAGGCATGGGCGCGTCAGGGGGATGGGATGTTTGAAACACTGGGTCTTGGGATCACGCCACAGGCCGCGTCGGTCTGGTTCGGGCTGGCGCTTGGCCTTGTGTTCGGCGCGGCCGCGCAGGTGACGCGGTTTTGCCTTCGCCGGGCCCTTGTGGGCCCTGCGCCCGAACGCGCAGCGGCGCGTGGGGTCTGGGCCATGGCTTTGGCCGTCGCGGTGCTGGGCACGCAAGGCGCGGTGGCCCTTGGGTTGGTGTCGTTTCAGGCGCATCGTTTTGGCGCCGCGACCGTGCCGGTCGCGTCGGTCCTGTTGGGCGGGCTTATGTTCGGGTTTGGCACGGTGATGGCGCGTGGCTGCCTGTCGCGGCTGACGGTCTTGTCGGGCGGGGGCAATCTGCGGGCGCTTATTGCTGTTGTGGTGGCGGGTTTGGTGGCGCAGGCCACGCTTCTGGGGCCCTTGGCGCCGATGCGGATGGCGTTGGGCGCGCTGGCGGTGCCCATGGGCGGGGTTGCCGGGATGGGCTGGCTTTGGGCGGCTGTGATTGCCGGACTGGCGCTGTGGGTGGTGATCGTGTCACGGCCGCGGCTGGCCGAGGTTCTGGGCGGGGCGCTGATCGGTGCCTTGGTGCCGGTGGCGTGGGTGGGCACGGGATTCGTGCTTTATGATCCCTTCGATCCCATCGCATTGGAGGGTCTGGCCTTTACCGGGCCTTGGGCAGATGCGCTGTTCTGGGCCACGGCCGCGCAGCTGGCCACGCCAGGCTTTGGCACAGGGCTTGTCGGTGGGGTATTGATGGGCGCGCTGGTGGCGGCCGTGGGTCGCCGGCAGTTCCGGATCGAGGGTTTTGCCAATGCGGCCCAGACGGGCCAAAGCCTGGGCGGCGCGGCGCTGATGGGTTTGGGCGGTGTGCTGGCCGGGGGCTGCACGGTCGGTGCGGGGCTGGCCGGGGTGCCGACGCTGGGGGCCAGCGCGATCATCGCCTTTGGCGCGGTCGTGGCTGGCGTCTTCATCGGCGATGCGGTTCTGGCACGGCGGGGTCTGGGCCGGGGATTGGTCGCGGCGGCCTGAAGGGTGCCGCTAAAGCAGGCGCACGCCCGCTTGCCGCATGCCATCACGCGCGGCCTCTAGCGAGCCGTCCAAATCGATGGCACGGCACAAATCCGTGCGCAGGCTGACCGAAAACCCAAGTCTGGCCGCATCCACGGCCGAGAAATGCACGCAGAAATCCGTCGCAAGGCCCACAAGCGTCAGCGTGGTGATGCCGCGGGTTTTCAGGTAACCCTCAAGCCCTGTCGGGGTGACGCGGTCGTTTTCGAAAAAGGCCGAATAGCTGTCGATCTGCCGGCGGAACCCCTTGCGCAGGATCAGGTCGGCCCGGGTGGTGTTGAGCGCGGGATGAAATTCGGCGCCCCGGCTGGCCTGGACGCAGTGATCGGGCCAAAGCACCTGTGGGCCATAGGGCATCTGGGTCAGCTCCATCGGCGCACGGCCGCGGTGCTGGCTGGCAAAGGACAAATGATCGGCCGGGTGCCAATCCTGTGTCAGGATCACGGCGGCGAATTCCGCCATCAGGGCGTTGATGCCGGGAATGATCTGGTCGCCCCCGGGCACGGCCAGCGCACCGCCGGGGCAGAAATCATTCTGGACATCGATGACGATCAGGGCGGCGGTGGTGTCGCGCATGTGGGGTCTCCGGCGTTGGGCTGCGACCAGCCTACGGGTTGAGGGCCAAGGTGCAACGGCGTATCTGGCAGACATGATCATCGTGGCCGCCCTCTACAAGTTCACCGCCTTTGCAGATCCTGCGGCGCTGCGCGAGCCGCTTTTGGCGCTGTGCCGGGCGCAATCGGTCAAGGGCACGCTGCTGTTGGCCACCGAAGGGATCAACGGCACCATCGCCGGCCCCCGCACGGGCATCGATAGGGTTTTGGGCCATATCCGCGCCCTGCCCGGTTGCGCCGAGCTGGAGTGGAAGGAAAGCACGGCCGCGACCCCGCCCTTTGGCCGGATGAAGGTGCGCCTGAAGCGCGAGATCGTGACCATGGGTGTGCCCGGGACCGATCCACGCCGCCTTGTGGGAAGCTACGTCGACCCGTCGGATTGGAATGCGCTGATCTCGGCCCCCGATGTGGCAGTGATCGACACCCGCAACGCCTATGAGGTGGCCATCGGCAGCTTTCGCGGCGCGGTCGACCCCGATACGGCAAGTTTTCGGGATTTTCCGGCCTGGTGGGCGGCCAACCGCGCGCGGTTTCACAACAAGCGCATCGCCATGTTCTGCACCGGCGGCATCCGCTGCGAGAAATCGACCGCCTTTCTCAAGGCACAGGGCGTCGAAGAGGTCTATCACCTGAAGGGCGGCATCCTGAAATATCTGGAACAGGTGCCGGAACAAGACAGCCTGTGGGACGGTGGCTGTTTTGTGTTCGACGAACGGGTGGCGGTCGGTCATGGGCTGCGCACCCTGCCCCATGAGCTGTGCCGCGCCTGCCGGCGGCCCATCCTGCCCGAGGACCGCGCCCGGCCCGAGTTCGAATTGGGCGTGCAATGCCACCAATGCGTTGAAGACTATGGCCCCGAGGACCGCGCCCGTTTCCGCGAACGACAGCGGCAAATGGATCTGGCGCGCGCCCGTGGCGCAGCGCATCTGGGCGCGGGCGATCTGCCCGACGACTGATGGTCCCGCGGCGGCGGTGCGCGGACGGATACGCAACCAAAAAAAGGGGCGCCCAAAGGCGCCCCCAGGATTGATCCGAAGGGAGGAGACGGATCAGCCTTTGGTGAAGTCGGGGTATGCTTCCATGCCCAGCTCCGACACGTCGAGGCCGTTGACCTCGGCTTCGGCGCTGACACGCAAGCCCATGACCGCCTTCAGGATCACCCACACGACCAGCGAGGTCACGAAGACGAAGGCGATGATGGCGACGATCCCCGTGATCTGTGCGCCCAGCGTCGCTTCGCCGGTGTAGCCGCCGGTCAGGACCACGGCCAGCGTGCCCCAGATACCGGCGAAGAAATGCACCGGGATGGCGCCGACCACATCGTCGATCTTGAGCTTGTCCAGGAGCGGCACGGTCAGAACCACGATCACGCCACCGATGGAGCCGATGATCAGCGACAAGAACAGCGACGGCGCCAGCGGTTCGGCGGTGATCGACACGAGGCCCGCCAGCGCGCCGTTCAGCACCATGGTCAGGTCGACCTTGCCATACATCACCTGGGTCAGGATCAGGGCCGCGACGGCACCGGCGGCAGCCGCCATGTTGGTGTTCGCAAAGATCCGCGACACATCGGTCACATCACCCACCGTGCCCATGGCCAGCTGCGAGCCGCCGTTGAAGCCGAACCAGCCCAGCCACAAGATGAAGGTGCCCAACGTGGCCAAGGCAAGGTTGGAACCCGGCATCGGCGCCACGCGGCCATCCTTGTACTTGCCGATACGCGGCCCGAGGATGATGGCGCCTGCCAGCGCCGCAGCACCACCCGCCGCATGCACCAGGGTCGAACCGGCGAAGTCATGGAAGCCCGCTTCCGACAGCCAGCCGCCGCCCCACTGCCACGATGCTTCGATCGGGTAGATGAACCCGGTCAGCACGACCACGAACACAAGGAAGGGCCACAGCTTGATCCGCTCGGCCAGCGTGCCCGACACGATCGAGGCGGTGGTGGCGCAGAACATCAGCTGAAAGAAGAAATCCGAACCGACCGATGCGTAATCGATCGTCGCGTCCGCGGCGGCCAGACCCACCGGTTCCAGCGAGGTGATGGCAAAGAACGGGCCCAGCCAACCGGTAATCAGCCAGCCATCGCCGGGGTACATCATGTTGAAACCGACCAGCCAGTACATGATCGCCGCGATCGAGAAGAGCGCGATGTTCTTGGTCAGCTGCATCGTCACGTTCTTGGACCGCACCAGGCCCGCCTCGAGCATGGCAAAGCCCGCGGCCATCCAGAACACCAGAAAGCCACCGATCAAGAACAGCAGCGTCGTGAAGATATAAGAGGTTTCGGCCGCCGGAGCGGTCGAGGCGGCTTCGGTCGCCTCCTGTGCGAGACCGAGGCCCGGCAGCACCGCGGCGGTGGCCACGGCTGCGAGCGGGAGGAGATACTTGGTATGCATATCTACGATTTCCTTTTCGTCGAAAGGGCGCGCGGATCAGACCGCGTCGTCATTGGTCTCGCCGGTGCGGACGCGCACGGCGCTTTCCACATCGAGAACGAAGATCTTGCCGTCGCCGATCTTGTCGGTCTTGGCGGTCTTTTGGATGGTGTCGACCACCTGGTCGGCCATGCCGTCGGAAACCACGATCTCAAGCTTCACCTTCGGCACGAAGTTCACGGCGTATTCGGCACCGCGATAGATTTCGGTGTGCCCGGACTGCGAGCCGAAGCCCTTGATCTCGGTCACCATCATGCCGCGCACCCCGATGGCGGTCAGGGCTTCCCGGACCTCTTCGAGCTTGAACGGCTTGATCGCTGCAATAATGAGTTTCACGTCATACCCCTTCCGGTTTGTTGATCCGGTTCGCCCGGCCGTCACGATGGCTGCGGCCGACACGAGCCCACAAACAGGCGCAGGCGCCGCCGGTGGCAATGAAACAGGCCGGATTCCGCGCAACCGGGGCGCGAACTTGCATTATTTTTGCGCAAATTTGTTAATTCGCCCAAAAATTAGGCTGAGGAAAGATGCGGCGCCGCGGCGAACAGGGTGCACAAGCGACTCAAATTTGCCTATCTTCCGCCGAAAAGAGGCAGGTCAGCGACATGGGCAATTCCGACAACGGTCGAACGTCCGCGCCCAAGGGGCGGCGGCTTGTGGCCGACCGACGCGGTGCGGCCGCCGGCACCGTCAGGCCCGATACGCCCCCGAAACCCCGGCGCAAGCGCCGCACGCCGCGCACGGCCCGCCCGCGCCCGCGGGGGCTGCGGGGCTGGATCGGGGCTTTGCTGCGCTGGATCGGGCGCGTGCTGTGGGGGCTGTTCTGGCGCAGCGCGGTGATCGTGGCGCTGATCGTGGGTCTGGCCACCGGCATCTACCACGCGCAGCTGCCGGATCTGGCGGCGGTGGTCGATGCGCGCTATCGCGGGTCGGTCACCATGCTGGACCGCGACGGCGCCGTCTTTGCGTGGCGGGGCGATCAATTCGGCGGCGCCATCGACCCCGCCAGCGTCAGCCCGCATCTGGTGCATGCCATCATCGCCACCGAAGATCGGCGGTTCTATAACCATCTGGGCATCAGCCCGCGCGGCATTGCCAGTGCCATCCGCATCAACCTGAGCGAGGGGCGCGGCCCCTTGTCGGGGCATGGCGGGTCCACGATCACGCAACAGGTTGCCAAGCTGATGTGCCTGGGCGTTCCCTACGATCCGGCCGCGTGGGAAAACGAAGCCGCCTATGAACAAGATTGCCGGCGCACGACGCTGTGGCGAAAACTGCAAGAAGTGCCGTTCGCCTTGGCGATGGAGCTGCGCTATTCCAAGGATGAAATCCTGTCGATCTACATGAACCGGGCGTTTCTGGGCGCTGGAACGCGCGGGTTCGAGGCCGCGGCGCAGCGCTATTTCGGCGTGTCGGCGGCCGCGGTCAGCCCGCAGCAGGCGGCGATGCTGGCGGGGCTTTTGGTGGCGCCTTCCTACTATGCGCCAACCCGTAACCTTGAACGTGCCCAGCGCCGGGCCGCCACGGTTCTGCGCCTGATGGAAGCGCAAGGCTACCTGACCGCGACCGAGGCCGCGGTGGCCCAGGCGAACCCCGCCGCGCTGTCAGCCGCCGCACGCCAAGACCGCGGCGGCGCCTTTGCCGATTGGATCATGTCGACCGGCCCAGATTTCCTGACCGGTGAGACCACCGAAGATGTCATCATCCGCACCACCTTTGATCCCGCCCTTCAGGCCGCCGCCGAAGCGGCGCTGGTGTCGGTTTTCACCGACCAGGTGCGCGATGGCTCTGCGGCGCAGGCGGCGATCGTGGTGATGTCGGCCGATGGCGCGGTGCGCGCCATGGTGGGGGGGCGCGACACCGAAGGCACGGGCCTGTTCAACCGCGCCACACAGGCCCGCCGCCAGACCGGTTCGTCGTTCAAACCCTTTGTCTATGCCGCGGCGCTGGATCTTGGGTGGCGCTACGACGATCTGATCCTGGATGCACCGCTGACCATCACCATCCCCGGTTCAGGTCCCTGGTCGCCGGTCAACTACACGGGCGAATTCTATGGCGAGGTCACGCTGACCGAGGCGCTGCAACGGTCGCTGAACACCGCGGCGGTGCGCCTGTCGGAAGCGGTGGGTCGCGATCTGGTGCGCAATGTGGCCGCGGAATTCGGCATTGACAGCAATCTGGCCGATGGGCCGGCGCTTGCGCTGGGGGCATCGGAATCGACCTTGATCGAGATGACCGGCGCCTATGCGGGCATTCTGAACGGCGGCTCTGCGGTGGTGCCATACGGGGTGCAGGAATTGCGGCTTGTGGGCGACAGCACGGCGCTGTTCGAACAGGTCAGCGGCATCGCGGAACGGGTGATTTCCGACCGGGCCGCCCGGCAACTGACCTACATGATGGCCGCCGCCGTGGCCGACGGCACCGGCCGGCGCGCACAACTGGCAGACCGGGCCGTGGCCGGCAAGACCGGCACCACCAACAGCCAGCGCGATGCTTGGTTCATCGGCTTTACGGCCGATTACGTCACCGGGGTCTGGATGGGTTATGACGACAACACGCCGCTGACGGGGGTGACGGGCGGCGGGTTGCCGGCCGAGATCTGGCGCCAGACCATGGAGCGCATCCATGCCGACATGCCCCCGGCCCCGCTGCCAATGATCGACCCGGCGACCGAGCCCCCCGGCAGGCCCCGCCTGGTGGGCGACGCCCCCGAGCCAAACGGGCCGTTGGAACCGCCCGCCCAAGACCAGGCCGACCAGATCCTGATCCGCGTGCTGAACGGGCTTTTGGGGCGGAACTGACCCATGCGGCCCTGGCCATAGCGCTGGCCGCGCAACGATACGAAAAAGGCGCCCGATGGGCGCCTTTGCTGTCACCGCGGATGCGGGGCGATGCGGATCAGACCGCGTCGTCGATCCATTTCTGCAGCGCAGCCTTTGGGGCGGCGCCGATCTTGTTCGACACGACCGCGCCATCCTTGAACAGAAACAGCGCCGGGATGCCGCGCACGCCCATCTGCATCGGCGATTGCGGGTTTTCATCCACGTTCACCTTCACGATCTTGACGCGACCGGCATATTCCACCGACAGCTCTTCCAGCGCGGGGCCGATCTGTTTGCAGGGGCCACACCACTCGGCCCAGAAATCGACGACAACCGGAATATCGGACTGGCGCACTTCGGCATCGAATGTGGAATCGGAAACGGCGAGTGTTGCCATGGCGTGGGCCCTCCTGGCGGGTGAGATCGGAACCGGAACCTAAGGATCGCCTCCGACCCGGTCAAGCACCCTGAGCCCGCGCCAACGCCGCAGCCACGATTTCGCCGGGCAGCCGCATCAATTCGGCGCGCCGCGTCCAAAGGATGGCGGTCTCGATCCGGCGGTCGGGATAAATCGCGGCCAGCATCGCGGCATAGGCCCCCATCTGGCGCAACAGACCTTCGGGGGTTTCGGCGGGGGTCGCGGGGACCACGGCGTTGGTCTTGAAATCGACGGCCAGAACATGGGTGTCGCGCAGGATCAAACGGTCGATGACACCCAGCATCGGCCCGCCCAAAACGGCCGTGTCTGCCGCCAGCGTCACCTCGGCCAAGGTGTCGGGGGCAAAGAGCGGGGCCAGATCGGGGGCGGTCAGGATGCGGGTCGCTTCGAACAAGAGATCTTGCGCCACATCCGGGGGCGGGCGGCCGCCGGCGTCCAGCGCCAAGATCCCGGGCAGCGCCGCCGCCCAACCGGCTTGCGGCAGCGACGGCAAATGTTCGAGCAACAGGTGCATCAAGCGCCCGCGGCGCAAGGCGGCGTCTTCATCGAGCCCTTCGGTGGCATCGGCGACGATCTTGGCCCCGCCCAGATCCGATGGCGCGCGCGCGATCTGGCCTCGGCGCACGGCGGTTGCCTCTTGGCGCACCCAATCGGGCAGCGCCACATCCGGCGCGGCGGGGGCATCGGCGGGCGGCAACACCGACCAATCCCCCTGCTGCAGCCGCAGCCCCCCGTCCAAAGCCAGTTCCGGGGGGGCGTAGGGCACGGCGATGTCAGGCTGCATCGCCGCGGCGATGCTGGCATACCAGCTGTCGGCCGGGTCGCCATCCTGGGTTTCGATCTTGCCCGCCGCGGCCACGATCAGCCAGCTTTCGGCGCGCGTCATCGCCACATACAGCAAGCGGTTGCGTTCGGCGGCCTCGGCTTCGGCCCGATGATCAAGGGCATCGAGAACCGGCTGGATCGCATCTTCCCGGCGCGGCCAAAGACAGGGACCATCGAGCGGTGTCACAAGATCGATCCGTGTGCCACCCCGCCGCTGCCGGATGGCCGTATCGGGCAAGATCACGACCGGCG
>JBEAQJ010000050.1:0-36783 GCA_041163945.1 Pseudomonadota bacterium | reverse complement strand
GTCTATTTCAATTACCCCGAAGTCTACGATTGGCCCGAAGGCTTTGGCCGGCCCGACTGGCGGGTGAACGAACGCGTGGTGGCGCTGGCCAGCTGACGGCCCGCCCCGATCGGCGCCATTGCGCCGATTGAGCCCTGCGCCGCAAACCGCCGCGGCCGCGCGACTTTTCACAGGTTTCGCGCCGGTTGTTCGCCCGCCCCTCCGGCTCTGACACGGCCGTGGTTTGACACCATCGGTCGCGCCGCCCAGATTTGGCCCATAATGCCGATGGGGTGTGCGGGCATGGCCCGCGCCCCGATGGTGGCATTGCCTGGGGACATCGGGGGCCGACCAACATGGATGCTGCGAAAGCGCAGGCGCTGATCGCCATCAGCGCGATCTGGTTCGTGATCATGGGAATTGTCGCAACCACACAGCCGGGCCAGGCCCACAGCCCCAGCCCGGTCGGCAAGGGCGAAACCGCTGCCGTGATCGGGGCGGCCATGGCCCCCGCCCCGCCCGCCCGCAACCGGGCATCCCGGCCCATGGCCTTTGATTGGCGCGCCAATCGCCCCGACCCGGCGCTGCAGGCCGCCCGCCCGTCGGGAAACACCCTGCGCGCGCCGGGACACGGATCCTACATCTGTTCGGCGGCAGGTTTCGGAACGATGTCGCGCTGCACCGAACGCTAGGCGCGCGCGGCCAGCGTTGACATGGGTTCGGCGCCGGCGCTAACTGCGATCTCAGATCAAAGATGACGCCGCCGGGGGAACATGCCGGGCACGCTTGCACCGACCGAAGCCGCCGCGCCGGCACCGCTGCAGCGCGATAGCCTGCAACAACAGATCTATGACCGTTTGCACGCCGGTTTGACCGCGGGCGTCTTTCGTCCCGGCACGGTGATGTCGAGCCGGGGGCTGGCCCAGCAATGGGCGGTCAGCGCCATGCCCGTGCGCGAAGCCCTGACGCGTCTGACCGCCGAGGGCGCGCTGGAATTGACCGCCAGTCGCACGCATCGGGTGCGCATCTTGTCGCCCGAAGATTTCGACGAGGTCACGGCGATCCGAACCGATCTGGAAGGCATGGCCGCGCTGCGGGCAGGCCAGACGCTTGGCGCCGATGACATCGCCCGGATCGGCGCGCTGCACGGCGCGTTGGCCGACGCCGCCCGGAGCGGTGACACCGATCGCTACCTGGCGGCCAACGCCGCGTTTCACGCGGGCATCTACGCGGCCGCGCATTGGCCGCTGTTGCTGGGCATGATCCAGCGGCTTTGGCTGATCGTCGGCCCTTCGATCCGGGCCTGCGTGCCCGATGCCGGGCATATCGGACGCTCAATGGTCTGGCATGACGCCATGCTGGCCGCGGCCAAGGGCCGTGATGCCGCCGCGCTGAAGGCCGCGATCCTTGACGATATCCGCACCGCGGCACCCGACATCCGCGCCCATCTTGTCACCGCCGCATCGACCACCGGCCCCGACCGCCCAAGGGAAGACATCGCACCATGACCATCTTGCAATCCTTGACACCGCCGCCCGGGCTGCGGGTTCTGATCACGGCCGGCGCGGCCGGCATCGGGCAGGCCATCGCACGCGGCTTTCTGGAGGCGGGCGCGCGCGTGCATGTGTCCGACATCGATGCCGAAGCCGTGACCGCCGCCCGCGCCGCGGGCTGCATCGCAACGCTATGTGACGCGGCCGACCCCGATCAATCGCGCGCATTGTTTGATCAGGCCCGCCAAGCCATGGGCGGGCTGGACGTGGTGGTCGCCAACGCCGGCATCGCCGGGCCCACCATGGGCATCGCCGATGTCGACGAAGCCGCCTGGGATCGCACGCTCGAGGTGAATTTGCGTGGCGCCTATCTGGCCGCCCGCTTTGCCGCCCCCGACCTGGTTGCCAGCCGCGGCAGCTTCATCGCCATATCGTCGGTCGCAGGGCGCTTGGGGTTCGGGCTGCGCACACCCTATGCGGCGTCGAAATGGGGCGTGGTGGGGCTGGTCAAAAGCCTGGCCGTGGAACTGGGCCCCGACGGCGTGCGCGCCAACGCGATCCTGCCCGGTATCGTCAAGGGGCCGCGCATCGAACGGGTGATCGCGGCACGCGCCCAGCAATTGGGCCAAAGCTATGCCGAAACCGAGGAACAGAACCTGCAGAAGGTGGCGCTGCGCCGGATGGTCGCCCCCGAAGACATCGCGGCGATGTGCCTGTTCCTGTCATCGCCGGGTGGGGCCAACATCACCGGGCAAAGCTTGAGCGTTTGCGCCGGCGTGGAGGCGTTGTGATGAGCGTGCCAATCACCAAGCCCCCTGTTGCCGTGATCGGCGCGGGTCTGATCGGATCGGCCTGGGCCTTTGGCTTTGCCCGCGCGGGCCATGCGGTGGCGCTGTTCGATCAAGATAAGCAGGCCGCGCGCGCCGCACAGGCCCGCGTGGCCGACATTGCCACCGACATGCAGGCCGAGGGGCTGCTGGATGACCAAAGCCCCACCACCATCGCCGCGCGCGTCACGGTGGCGACGGATTTGGAAACATGCGTGAAAAATGCCCTGCATGTGCAGGAAAACGTTTCCGAAAATATCGACGTCAAGCGAAGCGTTTTCGCCGCGCTCGATGGTGCGGCGCATCCTGATGCGGTGTTGGCCAGCTCGACCTCGGCGCTGTTGCCATCGCGCTTCACCGAAGCGTTGCCGGGGCGGTCGCGCTGTCTGGTGGCCCATCCGATCAACCCGCCCAGCCTGATCCCGGCGGTTGAAATCGTGCCCGCCCCCTGGACCGATGCGGCCACGATGGACCGCTGTGCCGCCACCATGGCGGGCATCGGGCAAAAGCCCATCCGCATGACCCGTGAAATCGACGGCTTCATCATGAACCGGTTGCAAGGCGCGCTGCTGCAAGAGGCGATGCGCCTTGTGGCCGAAGGCTTCGCCAGCCCCGAAGACATCGACACCGGCATCCGCGATGGTCTGGCCCCGCGGTGGTCGCTGTGCGGCCCGTTCGAGGCGATCGATCTGAACGCCCCGGGCGGCGTGCGGGATTACGTGGCGCGCTACGGGCCGATGTATCGCATCATCGGGGCGCGCCAGACCACCCTGCCCGACTGGGAGGGGGAAACGCTTGACCGGGTCGAGGCGGCGCGGCGTGCGGCGCTGCCGCTGGCCGATCTGCCCAAGGCGCAGGCGCGCCGCGATCGGCGGCTGATGGCGCTGATGGCGCATTTCCGTCGCGAAAAACCCCTGAACTGACCCCCGCCTACCCCCGGAAAGGGACCGAACCCATGGCTTCAAAGACCCGCAAAGTGATCATTTCCTGCGCCGTGACGGGCGCCATCCACACCCCGTCGATGTCGCCCTATCTGCCCGTGACCCCGCAAGAGATCATCGCCGACGGGCTGAAGGCCGCCGAGGCCGGCGCCACGATCTTGCACCTGCACGCGCGCGAGCCCGACACCGGCCGGCCCACACAAGACCCCGACGCATTCCGGGCTTTTCTGCCGCAGCTCAAGCAAGCGACGGGCGCGGTGCTGAACCTGACCACGGGCGGATCACCGCATATGACGGTCGCCGAACGGATGCGTCCGGCCGCCGAATTGAAGCCCGAAGTGGCATCGCTGAACATGGGGTCGATGAATTTCGGCTTGTTCCCGATGCTCGACCGCTTCCAGGATTTCCGCCACGACTGGGAACGCGCGCACCTGGAAAACAGCCGCGATCTGGTGTTCAAGAACACCTTTGCCGATATCGAGCATATCTTGCGGATCGGCAATGCGAACCGCACCCGCTTCGAATTCGAATGTTACGACACGAGCCACCTGTACAACCTGGCCCATTTCGTTGACCGCGGCTTGGTCAAGGCGCCGTTTCTGGTGCAGACGGTGTTTGGCCTGTTGGGCGGGATCGGGGCGCATCCCGAAGATGTGATGCACATGAAGCGCACCGCCGACAGGCTGTTTGGCGATGCCTATGTGTGGTCGGTGCTGGGGGCGGGGCGCAACCAGATGCCGGTGGCCGCGATGGCCGCGGCACAGGGTGGCAACGTGCGCGTGGGGCTTGAGGATTCGCTTTGGATCGGGCCGGGGCGCATGGCCGAAAGCAACGCCGATCAGGTCCGCAAGGTGCGCGAGATCCTCGAGGGGCTGAGCCTTGCCGTGGCCACCCCGGACGAGGCGCGCCAGATGCTGGATCTGAAGGGGGCCGATGGTGTCGCATTCTGACTTGGGCCCGGTCATCGTGACCGGGGGCAGCCGCGGCATCGGGGCGGCCAGCGTGCGTGCGCTGGCCCTGGCGGGCCGGGCCGTCGTGTTTTCCTACGCGACCAACGCCCAAGCCGCCGATGCGCTGTGCGCAAGCCTTGGGCCGGCGGGCAAGCGGGTGCGCGCGGTGGCCGCCGACGTCTGTGATGCCAATTCCGCCGAACGCTTGTTCGACATTTGCGCCGCCGAATTCGGGCCCGCGACCGGGCTCTTTGCCAATGCCGGCATCACCGGGCCGGCGCGTGCCATCACCGATCTGTCGGAAACCGATCTTCGGCGGGTTATCGACACCAACCTGATCGGCAGCTTTCTGAGCGTGCAGGCCGGCGCGCGGCGGATGGCATCGGGCAGTGCCATGGTGCTGATGTCGAGCCGCGCCGCCGAATTGGGGGGCGGCGGCGAATGGGTGCATTATGCCGCCTCAAAGGGGGCGATCAATGCCATGACCCGGGGCTTGGCGCGTGAATTGGGCCCCCGCGGCATCCGGGTGAACGCGGTCGCGCCGGGCTTGATCGATACCGAGATCCACGCCGCCGCGGGCCTGGGCGACCGGCTGGTGCAAAAAAGGGGTGAGGTTCCGTTGCAGCGCATCGGCACGGCCGAAGAAGTGGCCGATACCGTGGCCTGGCTGTTGTCGGACCGGGCCAGCTATGTCACGGGAACGATCGTCGATATCTCGGGCGGGCGCTAGATCGGCCCGCGCCCCGGCCCCTTGGGGCTATCCGATCTGCTGGCGGGCGCTGCGCGGGCTGGCCGCGACCCCATCGGGCAGACAGGCCCGCAGCACCACGCCCTGCACCTCAAGGCTGTAGCTGTCCAGCGTGATGCCCCGGCGGCGATACTTGGCCCGTTTGACGTACCATTCTTGCAAAAGCGGCTTGATCAGCGCGGGCAGCAGCGGCGAGGTGTCGGGCCGAAACTGGCCGCTGGCGACGCCGCGCGCGATCACCTCGGTAAAGAACCGTTCGGTCAGGATCTCGCTGTCGACGGCCATCTTGCGTTCGGCGGGGGGAAAATTCTTTGCCTCCATGAAGGCGAAGATGAACCATGGCAGCAGCGCTTCGGTCATGCGCAGATGGGTATCGATCAACCACGACAGATGCGCCACCGCATCCTCGGTCACGCATGCGGGCGGGGCAGACAGCAGCCGCTGCACCAGATCGGTGACCTCGGACAGGATCATCTTGAGCAGCGTCGTCTTGCTGTCGAAATAGGCATAAAGCCCCCCCGCCGACAGCCCCGAGGCCTGCGAAAGATCGCGCAGCGACATGGCTTGAAAGCCACCCCGGTTCGACAGATCCAACGCCGCCTCGAGAATCCGCGCCAGCCGCGGCACGGCCACGGCGGGCTTGCGCACGCTGATGGTGTCGTGATGGCGCGCCAGGATCGAGCGGCACAGCTCTTCGAGCGTGGGCATGGCCACCGGGGCGCCCGCCGAATTGGCCGCGCTTGGGCTGTCATGGGTCATTTTCGTCTCCGTCCTCGAAGGAATCTGTTGCCACAATCGGGGTCGGTGTCTACCAATATCTATCGAACGCTCGCTCGAAAAGGAAGGGAGGCCTTGTCGATCGTGTCCGCTGCTGGTGCCATGCAATGGCCGGGATTGGCCGGAAAAACGGCCCTTGTCACCGGCGCCTCGTCGGGGCTTGGGGCGCATTTCGCGCGCCTGCTGGCCGGCCAGGGCGTGCAGGTGACGCTGGCGGCCCGCCGGATCGACCGGGTGCAATCGCTGTGCGCCGACATCGCCAAGGCCGGCGGCGTGGCGCAGGGTTTGGCGCTGGATGTGGCCGATGCCGCCGCGGTGTCGGCGCAGCTGTCGGGCCGCGTGTTCGACATCGTGATCAACAACGCGGGCGTGGCGGCGACAGCCTCGGCCTTTGCCCATGATGCCGATACCATCGATCAGGTGATCGACATCAATCTCAAGGGCCCCTTTCATGTCGCGCGCACCACCGCACAAGCGATGGCCGATTCCGGCCGGCCCGGCAGCATCATCAACATCGCCTCGATCCTCAGCTTCCGGGTGGCCGGTCAGGTCGCGGCCTATGCCGCATCCAAGGCGGGGCTGATGCAGCTTAGCCGCGCGCTGGCGCTGGAATGGGCGCGCCACTCCATCCGCGTGAACGCGCTGTGCCCCGGCTACATCGAAACCGAGTTGAACCGCGATTTCTTTGCCACCGATGTGGGCCAGACCATGATCCGCCGCGTGCCGCAGCGCCGGCTGGGCCAACCCGAGGATCTGGATGGCGCGCTTTTGCTTCTGGCCTCGGATCTGGGCCGTTTCATGACCGGCACCGAAATCGTGGTCGATGGTGGCCACCTGATTTCATCGCTTTGAAGGACGACCGATGGATTTCACCCTTTCCCCACGCATCGAAGATTTCCGCGCCCGGATCGCGCGTTTCGTCGATGATGCGGTGATGCCTGTTGAGGCCGATCGCAGCCAATGGGACGCGCATGGCAACATCGCGCATGCGCCCCTGGACCGGCTGCGCGCGGCCGCGCGCGCCGAAGGGCTGTGGTGCCTGCAGCTCAAGCCCGAAACCGGTGGCCAGGGCTTGGGCAAGATGGGCATGGCCGTGTGCTACGAGGAAATGAACCGCTCGATCTTTGGGCCGGTGGTGTTCAATTCCGCAGCCCCCGACGATGGCAACATGATGCTGCTGGAACAAGCGGCAACCCCCGCGCAAAAGGACCGCTGGCTGGCGCCCATCGTGGCGGGCAAGGTGCGGTCGGCCTTTGCCATGACCGAACCCCACCCGGGCGGCGGATCCGATCCCGGCATGATGCAGACCACCGCCACCAAGCAAGGCGATGCCTATGTGATCCGGGGGCGCAAGTGGTTCATCACGGGCGCGGCCGAGGCGCAGCATTTCATCTTGGTTGCACGCACATCGGATGATGCGCGCCGGGGCCTGACGGCGTTTTTGTTCGACCGCGATGAGCCGGGGTGGCAGATCGACCGGCGCATTCCCATCATGGGCCCCGAAGAACATGGCGGCCATTGCGAGCTGGTGTTCGACGATCTGGTCCTGCCGGCCGATCGGATCATCCTGGGCGAAGGCATGGGGCTGAAGATCACCCAGATGCGGCTGGGCCCTGCGCGGCTGACCCATTGCATGCGTTGGCTGGGGCTGGCCAAGCGCTGCACCGAGATCGCGCGCGCCTATGCCGAAGGCCGGTATGGCTTCGGCATACGGCTGGCCGATCGCGAAAGCATCCAGATCAAGCTGGGCGATCTGGCCATGGGCATCGAGATCGGGCGGCTTTTGGTGATGAAAGCGGCCTGGGAACTGGACCGCGGCGGCTTCGCCAAGAAAGAGGTGTCGATGGCCAAGATCCATGTTGCCAACCTGCTGCACAAGGCCGCCGATGTGGCGATCCAGATCAACGGCGCGCGGGGATATTCGCAAGATACGGTGCTGGAATGGATCTATCGCTACGCCCGTCAGGCGCGGCTGGTCGATGGCGCCGACGAGGTGCACCAGATGGTGCTCAATCGGCATCTGGCCGATGAGGGCCGCGATTTCTGGCGCTGGGACAGCGCGGCCGGATAAGATCAGGGCAAGGGGACGGGCAAGCGATGTTCAGCGATCCGCATCTGGCACCGCGCGCGGCGAATTTTCAGCCGCTGACGCCGCTCGATCTGCTGGCGCGCACGCTGGAATGTCATGGCGCGCGCCCCGCCGTGGCATGGCGCGCACAGGTCTGGTGCTATGCGGAATTCGGCGATCTGGTGGCGCGGATGGCCGGTGCCTTGGCCGCGCAGGGGGTGGGGCCTGGCGATGTGGTGTCGGTGGCGCTGGGCAACCGCCCCGAAATGCTGGCCGCCCATTTCGCGGTGCCTGCGCTGGGGGCGGTGCTGAACACGCTGAACATTCGCCTGTCCAGCGCCGAGCTGGGCTATATCCTGGATCATGCCGGCAGCAAGATCCTGGTGGCCGAAGCGGCCTATCTGCCCGATGCCGCCGATGCGGCGCTGCCGCGGCTGGTGGTGTGCAGCGCGCCGGGTGCGGGCGATGGTGTTGACTGGTTCTCGGGCCCGGTGCCGGATCTGGACCTGACCGGGGCCATCACCGACGAAACGCAACCCATCGCGCTGAACTACACATCCGGCACGACCGGGCAGCCCAAGGGCGTCGTCTACACCCATCGCGGCGCCTATCTGAACGCGATGGGCAATGTCTTGGCGCTGGGGCTGACCTGTGACAGCCGGTATTTGTGGACCTTGCCCCTGTTTCACTGCAACGGCTGGTGCCAAGGCTGGGCGGTGACGGCGGCGGGCGGGCTGCATGTGTGCCTTGATCGGGTGGACCCGGGCCTGATCCTGGCCGAAATCGACCGCCACGCCGTCACCCACATGAGCTGTGCGCCGGTGGTGCTCTATATGCTGCTCGATCATGCCACCCAGCCGCCGCCGGTGCGGGTGCGGGTCACGACCGGCGGCGCGGCGCCCACACCGGCGCTGTTGGCGGGTTTGTCCAAGCTGGGGTTTGACCTGACGCATATGTATGGTCTGACCGAAAGCTACGGGCCGGCCACGCTGAACGATCCCAGCGACCCGGCGGCCGATCTGGACACGCGCGCGGCGCTGATGGCGCGCCAGGGCCGCCGCCACCCCACCGCCGGGCGGGCCCGCGTCGTCGACGCCGATGACCGCGACGTGCCCGCCGATGGCACCACCATGGGCGAAATCGTTCTGGCCGGAAACACGTTGATGGCCGGCTATTTCCGCAACCCCGACGCGACCGAGGCCGCGTTTCGCGGCGGGCTGTTCCGGTCGGGCGATCTGGCCGTGGTTCATCCCGACGGGCAGATCCAGATCGGCGACCGCGCCAAGGACATCATCATCACCGGCGGCGAAAACGTGTCGAGCCTCGAGGTGGAAACAGTCCTGCACCGCCACCCCGATGTTCTGTTGGCCGCCGTGGTTGCCGCCCCCGATCCGAAATGGGGCGAAACGCCTTGGGCCTTTGTGGAATTGCGGCAAGGGGCGGCTGCGGATGCGGCGACGCTGGCGGCGTTCTGCAAGCAAAACCTTGCGGGCTACAAGCGCCCGCGGCGGTTCGTGTTCGGCCCCCTGCCCCGCACGGCCACCGGCAAGATCCAGAAATTCCTGCTGCGCCAACGCGCGGCCGTGGCGGAGGCCGACCCACAGGCCGCCGATGCCCCTGCCCCCGAGCCCAGCCCATGACCGCGCCCGAAATCGATAGCGCAGCACTTGCCGCATGGCTGGGCGCCCGCCTGCCCGGTGAGGGCATGCCGGGGCTTACGCGAATTGGCGGCGGGCAATCCAACCCGACATGGTTTGTCGATTGGGGGGCCGCCCGACTGGTGCTGCGCAAGAAACCGCAAGGACCGATCCTGCCCGGGGCCCATGCCGTCGAACGCGAATTCCGGGTGCTGCGCGCGCTGGCCCAAACCGATGTGCCCGTGCCCCGCGCGCTTTGGCTGGAAGAAGACCCCGGTATTCTGGGCACGCCCTTTTACGTGATGGAGCGGCTGGAAGGGCGGGTGTTCACGGACACGCGGTTGCCCGGCCTGTCGCCAGAGGCGCGGCGCGCGATGTATCTGGACATGGCGCGTGTTCTGGCGCGGCTGCATGCGGTGCGCCCCGATACGGTCGGGCTGGCCGACTTTGGCAAGCCTGGCAATTACTTTGCCCGCCAGATCGCCCGCTGGAGCGCGCAATACGCCAATTCCCCCGGACCGCGGATCGCGGCGTTGGATCATCTGGGCACCTGGCTTGCCGCCAACATGCCCGCCGATGACGGGGCGGTGTCGATCGCGCATGGCGATTTCCGGCTGGGCAACCTGATGTTTCATCCGTCTGAGCCGCGGGTGATCGCGGTGCTGGATTGGGAATTGTCGACCTTGGGCCATCCGCTGGCCGATCTGGGGTTCTGCGCCATCCCCTGGCACAGCGCGCCCGAAGAATACGGCGGGCTTCTGGGGACCGATTGGCAGCAGGCCGGCATCCCGTCCCGCGATGAATTCGTCGCCGAATACCTGGCCCATGCCCGACCCACCGGCCCGCTTTTGCCCTTTCACATCGCGTTTGCGCTGTTTCGTTTCGCGGTGATTTTCGTGGGGATCGCCGACCGCGCAAGGGCGGGATCGGCGGCCTCGACCAATGCGGCGGCGCTGGGGCCCTTGGCCGAACGCTTCGCACAACGCGCGCTTGCCGTGATCGCGCCAACCCATCCATCAGGAGGATCCACCGATGTTGCTGTTTAAGGCGGTCGATGCGGTGAACACCGCCATCGGCAAAACCATCAGCCTGCTGATCTGGGCGGGAATCGTGGTTTTGTGTTACGAAGTGGTGGCGCGCTACATCTTCGGGCAGCCCACGCTTTGGGCGCATGGCTACACCCAGCGCATCTTCGGGTCGTATTTCGTGCTGGTGGGGGCCTATACGCTGATCCGCAACGACCATGTTCGGGTCGATCTGCTTCTCAACACCGGGGGGCCGCGGCGGCGGGCGCTGCTCGATCTGGTCAATTTCAGCTTTCTGATCATCTGGGGCCTTGTGCTGTCATGGGAAGCGTTTTGGTTTTTCGAAGACAGCTGGCGTTTCAACGAGGTCGATGAAAGCGCCCTGCGCCACCCGATGTGGCCGATCAAGCTGGCCATGTTCGCCGGCGTGGCGCTGATCACCCTACAAGGCGTGATCGAGGCGATGCGCGCCGTGATCCGCATCATCCACCCCGGCGCCGACATGGGTCGCGCCGCAACCGCGGGGAGTGCCGCACAATGACCCCCGAATTCCTGACGATCGGCATGTTCGGCATGCTGTTGCTGGCGATCTTGCTGGGGGTGTCGCTGTCCTTTGCGCTGGGCGGAACGGCGGTGGTGTTCGGGCTGTTGATGTTCGGGCCCAACGGGATGTTCACGATCGTGTCGACCATGTTCGGATCGATGTGGTCGATCCTGCTGTCGGCCATCCCGCTGTTCGTGTTCATCGGGGTGGCGCTGGCGCGATCCAAGATCGCCGAAGATCTGTACCAATCCTTTTTCCTGTGGTCGGGCCGCATGCCCGGCGGGCTTTTGATCGGCACATCGGGCTTTGCCGCGACACTCTCGGCGATGACGGGAAGCTGCGCGGCCTCGACCGTGACCACGGGCCTTGTGGGCATGCCCGCCATGGCGCAGCGCGGCTATGACCGGCGGTTCGTGTTGGGCACCATCGGGGCATCGGGCACCCTGGGCATCCTGATCCCGCCTTCGATCACGTTGATCTTGATCGGCATGCAGACCGGGCAGTCGGTGGGGCGGCTGTTCATGGGCGGGCTGGTGGCGGGCTTGTTTCTTTTGGCGATGTTCATGGCCTATGTGGCCATCCAAAGCTGGCGCTACCCCGCGCTTGCCCCGCCGTCGGACAAGACCGCGCCGCTGGCCGAACGCGTGCGGTCCCTGCGTTCGGTCATCTTGCCGCTGATCGTGATCTTGTCGGTGCTGGTGTCGATCTTTGCGGGCATCGCCACCCCGACCGAAGCCGCCGCGGTGGGCGCGCTGGCGGTCGTGTTGTCGGTGGCGATCCGGGGGGAATTGTCGCTCGATTACATGCGCAAGGTCAGCCATGACACCGCGTCGATGACCGGCATGGTGATCTGGATCGTGTTCGGCGCCTCGGCGTTTGTGGCCGTCTACGGCGGCGGTGGCGGCACGCGGTTCATGACCAGCTTCTTGATGGGTATCGAGATCGAGCCCTGGATGATGATCTTGCTGATGCAGCTCATCACGCTGGTTCTGGGCATGTTCCTGGACCCGATCGGGATCATCTTGCTGGTGCTGCCGATCTTTTTCCCGATCGTGACCGCACTTGGCTATGACCCGATCTGGTTTTGCATCCTGTTCCAGCTGAACCTGTGCATCGGCTATATCTCGCCGCCCTTCGGCTACAACCTATTCTATCTGAAAACGCTCAGCCCGGAAACGCCGATCCTTGAGATCTACAAGGCGATTTTCCCGTTCTTTTTTCTGATGCTGGCCACGGGGGCGGCGATTTTCCTGTTCCCCGAGATCGTGACCGGCTTTACCGCAATCCCCGCGCGCTGAGGTGCCGGGGTGACTGCCCACCACAGGAGGAGAAGACCATGACCACCAAGACCCAACCCTTGTCACGCCGCGGCTTTTTCGCCGCGTCGGCCGGTGCCGCCGCCGGCGTCACGCTGGCCGCACCACCGGTGATCGCGCAATCCAAGACCGTGTGGCGCATGCAGACGCATTGGCCGACCGGCAACTGGTATTACGAAGACGTCTTCGTAAAGTTCTGCAACCGCATCACCGAGGCCACCGGCGGCGAACTGACCGTCGAGCCGCACGCCCCCGAAAGCCTTGTTCCGACCGGCGAAGTGCTCAATGCCGTGCGCCGCGGGCTTTTGGAAAGCGCGTTCATCTATCCCGCCTACTGGATCGGCCGTGTTCCCGCCGCCGGCCACCTGAACGGCCATATCGGCGTTTGGGACCGTCACGAAGAAATGGACATCTTCTACTACGAGATGGGCGCGCTGGACATCATCCGCGAAGCCTATGCCGAGCAGGGCGTGCATCAGGTGGGCCCGGTGTCCTATTCCGGTCTGACGCTGTGGGGCAACCGGCCGCTGCGCACCACCGCCGATTTCGCCGGCTGGCCGGTGCGTTCGACGGGCGCCGCAGGCCTGGTTCTGGCCAAGATGGGCGCATCGCCCGTGTCGATCCCGGGCGGCGAATTGTACCAGGCGCTGCAATCGGGCGTCGTGGACGGCGCGCATTGGGGTTCGACCTCGACCGCTTGGGGCATGAACTTCCAGGAAGTGTGTAAGTACATCATGGAGCCCGACCTGCTGGGTCATCTGAACGGCGAAGTGATGGTGGGCTTGGATGCCTGGAACGCCGTGGGCGAGGATATTCGCGCCACCGTGAACGAGATCGTGCGCGCCACCTCGGCCGAGGCGGCGGCCCACTTCCTGTATCGCGACATCCAGTTCAAGCAAAAGTTCGTGTCGGAAATGAGCGGCGAATTGGTGCGCATCGACGACGAGGCCCTGGGCGCGCTGCGCACCGCCTCGCTGCAGGTGGTGGATGATTTCTCGGCGCAGGACCCGAAGTACTGCGGCCGCTTGGGCGAAATGCTGCACGACTTCCTGCGCATGACAGGCCGCGCCTGATCGCATAGGCTCAAACCCATGTGGGGGCCGGCACGCCGGCCCCCTTTTGCAAGAACACAACGGACGGTAACGCTGCCATGACCCTTGCCCACACCATGACGGTGGTCGAAATCTCGCAATTCGGTGGCCCCGAGGTGCTTTTGCCCGCCACCGCACCCGTCCCCCAGCCCGGCGAGGGGCAGATCCTGATCAAGATCGCCTATGCCGGGGTGAACAGGCCCGATGCGCTGCAACGCGCCGGAAATTACGCCCCGCCCAAGGATGCCTCGCCCCTGCCGGGGCTGGAGGCATCGGGCCATGTCGCGGCCATCGGCCCGGGCGTCACGCGCTGGCGGCTGGGTGATGCGGTCTGTGCGCTGCTGCCGGGGGGGGGCTACGCCGAATACGCGGTGACGGCCGCCGATCATGCCCTGCCCGTGCCCAAGGGCATGTCGCTGGAAGCGGCCGCGGGCTTGTGCGAAACCTTCTACACGGTCTGGACCAACGTCTTTTTGCGCGGGCGTCTGACGGCCGGCGAGAAATTTTTGGTGCATGGTGGGTCGTCTGGCATTGGCACCACGGCGATCCAGCTGGCACGGCTGCGCGGCGCGCGCGTCTTTGCCACCGCCGGATCGGATGAGAAATGCGCCGCCTGCGTGGAATTGGGCGCCGAGAAAGCCATCAATTATCGCACCGGCGATTTCGTGGCCGAGATGCGCGCCGAAAAGGGCGCCGATCTGATCCTTGACATGGTGGGCGGCGATTACATCGCGCGCAATCTCGATGCCTTGGCGATGGATGGGCGGCTGGTGCAAATCGCCTTTTTGCAGGGCGCGAAGGTGTCGCTGGACCTGATGCAGGTGATGACCCGGCGTCTGACGATCACCGGTTCGACGTTGCGGCCGCAATCGCATGCCGCCAAGGCGGCCATCGCCCGCGATCTGGAAACCGAGGTCTGGCCGCATCTGGACAGCGGGGCCATCGCGCCGGTGATGGACAGCGTCTTTCCGCTGGTGGATGCCGCAAAGGCACATGCGCGGATGGAAAGCTCGGCCAACATCGGCAAGATCATCCTCAAGGTCGCCGGTGAATGACCGATTGGCGCGACTATGACCGTTCGGCCCGCCATCGGATCGCATCGACCGATACACCGGGGCTGATGCTGACCCTGCGCCAGCGGGGTCACGAAGGGCCGCCGGTTCTGTTCGTGCATGGGGCGACATTTTCGGGGCGGCTGTTCGACATTCCGCAGCCGGGGCTGAACTGGCTGCAGGTGGCGGCCGACGCGGGCTTTGCCGCCTATGCCATCGACATCCGGGGCTATGGGCTGTCGCAGCCCGACACTTTTCCAGACGAACGCCCCTATGCCCAGGGGCAAGACGCCATCGCCGACATCGGCGATGCGGTCGATTGGATCGCCGCGCGCCATGGCGGGGCGCCGGTGGCGCTGGTCGGATGGTCTTGGGGCACGTTGACCACGTCGCGCTACGCCATGGGCCCCGGCGCCGGCAAGGTCCGGGCGCTGGCGCTTTACGCCCCCATCTATGCCGAGCGCAACGCCGACTGGATCGCGCTGTTGGCCGACCCCGCCGATCCCACGCGGCACCGCGCGTTCGGGCCCCATCGGCGCGTCGATCTGGCCGATACGCGCGCGCGATGGGATGCGCAGCTGCCCCAAGGGGCCGATTGGCGCGCGGAAACGGTTTTGCAGGCCATGGTCGCGGCCTCGATTGCCGATGACGGCACAGCGCCCGATCATTTCCGGGTGCCAAACGGCACGTTTCTGGACTTGTGGGAGTGCTTCAACGGCCGGCCCATCCATGACCCTGCCGCCATCACCTGCCCCACGCTTCTGATCCGGGGCGCGCAGGATCCGACCTCGACCCGGTCCGATACGCTGGCGCTGTTCGACCGGCTGGGGGCGGCCGATCGCAGCTATGTCGAAATTGCAGGCGGCACGCATTTCATCAACGCCGAAATCCGCGCGCCCGCCCTGTTTGACGCCGTGACCGGTTTCTTGCGCCGCACAAGCACGGCGTGACTGCACCAAATCCTCGACATGGGCGCGCAGATCGCCTAACGGGGGCGCGACCCACGCCTGACGCGTGTCTTGCCGAACGGACCCCTCCCCATGATCCCAACCTTGACCGAAGCGCTCGCCGAACGCGGGTTCGATGTGCTGACGGAGGTTCAGCAAGCCGTGACCGCCCCGGAACTGGCCACGGCGGATCTTTTGGTTTCGGCCCAGACCGGTTCGGGCAAGACGGTGGGCTTTGGGCTGGCCATTGCGCCCACGCTGTTGGGTGGCGACAGCCGCTTTGGCCCGCCGGCCGCCCCCTTGGCGCTGGTTGTGGCCCCCACGCGCGAACTGGCAATGCAGGTGCAGCGCGAATTGGCATGGCTCTACGGCAAGGCCGGGGCGCGGGTGGCCTCGTGCATCGGTGGCATGGACGCGCGCGAGGAACGCCGCGCGCTGGAACGCGGCGCCCATATCGTGGTGGGCACGCCAGGGCGGCTGCGCGACCACATCATGCGCCGGGTTCTGGATCTGTCCGACATCCGGGCCATCGTGCTGGATGAAGCGGATGAAATGCTGGATCTGGGCTTTCGCGAAGATTTGGAATTCATGCTGGGCGCCGCCCCGGCAGACCGGCGCACGCTGTTGTTTTCGGCCACCGTGCCGCCGGCCATCGCGGAACTGGCCAAGCAGTACCAGCGCGACGCGGTGCGCGTAACCACCTTGGCCCGTGGCAGCCAGCACGCCGATATCCGCTATCAGGTGGTGCAGGTGGCCCCACAAGATGCCGAGAATGCGATCATCAACCTGTTGCGGTTTCACGACACCCCGACCGCCATCGTTTTCGCCAACACGCGCGCCACCGTGGCACGGTTGGCCGCACGATTTGCCAATCGCGGCCTGTCGGTCGTCAGCCTGTCGGGCGAGCTGAGCCAGGATGAACGCAGCCATGCCTTGCAGGCGATGCGCGACGGGCGCGCGCGGGTCTGCGTGGCGACCGATGTGGCGGCCCGTGGCATCGACCTGCCCAAGCTTGATCTGGTGATCCACGCCGATCTGCCCACCAACACCGAGGCGTTGTTGCATCGCTCCGGTCGCACGGGCCGTGCCGGGCGCAAGGGCATTTCGGCCATGATCGTGCCCGACAAGATCACGGGCAAGGCCGCGCGCCTGCTCAAATGGGCCAAGATCGAAGCAGAATGGACCTTTGCGCCCAGTGCCGATGAGATCCTGGCGCTGGATGAGACCCGCTTGATGTCGGATCTGGTCTGGTCCAACCCCGCCACCGAGGGTGAGGCGGCTTTTGCCACGCAGCTTTTGGCCCACCACAGCCCCGAACAGATCGCGGTCGCCTGCCTGCGGCTTTACCGCGCCGGCCTGTCGGCCCCCGAGGATCTGGGCGCGCCCACGGCCCCCGGGTCGCGCGCAGACCGTCCGGCCTTTGGTCCTTCGGTGTGGTTCGAACTGTCGGTCGGTCGCGCCCAGCGGGCCGAGGCGCGTTGGCTCTTGCCGCTGTTGTGCCGGGCCGGAAATCTTGAAAAGGCAGCCATCGGCAAGATCCGCGTGCAAGAAGACAGCACGCTGGTCGAGATCGCGGAAGCGGCCGCGCCGGGATTGATGGCACGGCTGGGCAGCGATGGCTTGCTGGAAGACGGGATCACCGCCAAGCCGGGCGCGGCCCCGCCCGAGGGCGCGCGCAGCGGCAGCGCACGACCCGATCGCGCCAAGCCCGAACGCGGCGCCAAGCCCGAACGCGCGCGCCCGGCCCGCCCTGAGCCCACGGCGACACCCCGCCCGGCCGCCCCACCTACGGCCGTGCCGCCCCCCGTTGCGGCACCCGAAAAAGCGCCCGAGGCGGCCAGAGCACCGGTTTTCTCACCGACGTCGCCCACAATTCCCCCTCGGGCACCCGCGCCCCAGCCCGCCGACGCGCCCCGCGCGGTCGCACGCAGCACGGACCGGGCCGAACCGCGCAAGCCCAAAGCCCGCGACGCAACCGCCCCCGCGGCCCCGCGCAGCGACGGGGCCCAGAAGCCTTGGGCGGGCAAATCAGGCAAATCGGCCGGAAAATCCTTTGGCGGCAAGCCGTCGGGCAAGCCCCATCGCGGGGAAGCCAAGCCCTTTGAGGCGCGCCCCCCCCGCGCCAACGCCGCCGATCCCACGCAACGGATCGGCAAACCGGGCGGCGACCGACCGGAAGGAAAATCCTTCGGCGGCAAGCCCGGTGACAAGCCCGGTAACAAGCCCGGTGGCAAGCCCCATGGCGGAAAGCCGGGCAGCAAGGGCTTTGGTGACAAGCCGACAGGCAAACCCTATCGCGGTGACGCCAAGCCCGGCGGCGATGCCCGCCCGGCCCGGGCCAATGCCGCCGACCCGTCGCAACGGATCACCAGACCCGGGGCAAAGCCGGGCGGCAAATCCTTCGGCGGCAAACACACAGCATCCGGCCCCCGCAATGGGGGGGGCAAGCCCTTTGGCGGCAAGCCGGGTGGCACAAAGGGCGGCGCGCCGCCCCGTCGCAAGGGCTGAGCCGATCACCGGAACAGGCGGGGCACGCGCGCCCGGGGCATGCCCGGCCTGCTGGCGGCCATCGCCCGCCATGGCGCCGCGGTTGACGGCATCATCCTGTCGTCGTGCGGCGTCACAGCCGCACCCGCGGCCCGCGTCAGCCGGGGGGCATCGCCCCACCGCCCACGTCACCCGGCGCGACCGATACCGATTTGACGATGGCGTGCACATCGACCCCCGGGGCAAGATCCAGGGCCAGGGCCGAACGGCGGGTGATGCGCGCCAGAATACGGCCTGCGGGCGTGTCGATGGCCACGATCACGCCCGGCCCTGCGCCGCTGCGCAGCTCATGCACCCGGCCCGGCAGGATATTCAGGGCCGACAGCCCATGCGGGCGCGCGCGCGACAAGATCACATCATGTGCGGCGATGCGCACCCGCAAGACGGTGCCGATGGTGTGCCCAAGCCTGGGCAAGAACAGGGGGATGCCTGTGGCCGCCAGCTCGGTCAGACCATCGTCATGGTGGCCGATCACCCGCGCGGTGATCAGCGCGCCCGCCTCGCGCGCACCGATGGGCAAAATGGCCGGATCGCCCAGGATCTGCGCCGCGGGCCCTTGCGCCGTGACGCGCCCGGCTTCGATGGCGATGACGGTGGTGGCCAATCGCGCCACTTCGGCCGCGGAATGGCTGACATAGAGGATGGGAATGTTCACCTCGTCGCGCAGCCGCTCCAGATAGGGCAGGATCTCGGCCTTGCGGGCGTCATCCAGGGCGGCCAGCGGCTCATCGGCCAAGATCAGGCGCGGGGCCGACAACAGCGCCCGCCCGATGGCCACGCGCTGTTTTTCGCCCCCCGACAGCGCGCCGGGCCGCCGATCCAGCAGCCCGCCCAACCCCAACATCTCGACGATGCGACCCATATCTTCGCGCGGGGCTGTGCGGGGCGCGAACCACGCGCCATAGCCAAGGTTCTGGCGCACGCTCAGATGGGGAAACAAGCGCGCTTCTTGAAAGATGTAGCCCAAGCGCCGCCGATGCGGCTTGAGCGCGATGGCTTGGGCGGTGTCCAGCAGCAGCCAATCGCCCACCGCGATGCGCCCATGATCGGGTTGAAAAAGACCGGCCACTGCATTGATAATACTTGTCTTTCCAGAACCTGATCGGCCAAACAGAACCGTCACGCCGGGCGGCGCCTGAAACTGCGCATCCAGTTGAAAACCTGCAAAGCGGTGGCGCAGGGAAAGCTCCAGCATCAGCGGCCCCCGACCCGGGCCGCGACGCGCCGTGCAAAAAGTTCCGACAACAACAGCGCCGCCATCGCCACCAGAACCGACACGACGACCAAGGCCATCGCCGAGCCTTCGCCGCCGGGCACCTGCAAGAAGGCATAGATCGCCGACGGGATGGTGCGGGTTTCGCCGGGGATGTTGGACACAAAGGTGATCGTGGCCCCGAATTCGCCCATCGCCTTGGCAAAGGCCAGGATGGTGCCCGCGACGATGCCGGGCAAGGCCATGGGCAGCGTCACGGTCAGAAACACCCAGGCCGGCGCCGCACCCAAGGTGGCGGCGGCCTGTTCCAGCTTGGGATCCACCGCCTCGATCGACAGGCGGATCGCACGCACCATCAGCGGAAAGGCCATGATCGCGGCCGCCAGCGCCGCCCCGGTCCAGCGAAACGCAAAGATGATGCCCCAGTCGGCCAAAAGACCGCCGACAGGGCCACGCGTGCCAAAGACCAGCAACAGCAGGTAGCCCGTCACCACGGGCGGCAGGATCAGCGGCAGATGCACCAGCCCGTTCAACAGCTGCCGACCGGCGAAACGCCCGCGCGCCAGCGCATAGGCCACGGCGATGCCGAACGGCAGGCTGATCAGCGTGGCCCAGAACGACACGCGCAACGACAGCGCCACCGCGCGCCATTCCTCGGGGCCGAGCCAGTCCATCATGGTCTAGTCGCGCAAGGCGACAAAGCCCTGCCGCTCAAAGATCGCGCGTGCCCCATCGCCGCGCAGATAGGTGAGAAACGCCGCCTCGGCGGGGCTGTCGCGCCCGACCAGATCGGCCACCGGATAGACGATCGGCGGGTGGCTTTCGGGGGGAAAGGTTCCGACGATGGTGACATTGTCCTGAGCCTGCGCATCGGTGGCATAGACGATACCATAGGGCGCCTCGCCCAGGGCCACCAGCGCCAAGGCCGCCCGCACATTGTCGGCCTGCGCCACGCGCGCGGCCAGCCCATCCCACAAGCCCAGATGGGACAGCGCCGCCTTGCCATAGATGCCCGCCGGCACCGCATCGACCAGCGCCATGGCCAGCCGCCCCTCGCCCAGCCGGGCCGACAGCGCAAGGGCCGGACCGATATCGACCGGGGCGGTATCGCGACCATGGGCGATCAGCACAAGGCGATTGCCCAATAGATCGAAGCGCCCGCCGGGTTCGATCAACCCATCGGCTGCGATGACATCCATCCAGTCGGGGCTGGCCGAGATGAAGACATCGGCAGGTGCGCCTTGGCGGATCTGCTGGGCCAGAACAGACGATCCGCCCAGCGAAACGACCAGATCATGGCCGGTCATCGCCTCGAAGCCCGTTTCGATCTCGGCCATGGCGTTGGTCAGGCTGGCGGCGGCAAACACCACCACCGGATCGGCATGGGCCGCCATGGCGGCCAGCCCATACACGGCAACACCCAGACCCACGGCGCGGGCCCGGTGACGCGATCGATGGGGCGGGGTTTCAGACATGCAGACCTTGGATATGTTTCACCAAACATATCCAAGCAACGCAGGGGCGAGGCAAGCGTTATTTTCCGCCAGACCGATCCGCCAGCATGGCCTGAAGCGCGCCGATCCGCCCCGCGCCGGCATCGGCCAGGATCGTTTCAAGGCTGCGGTAATGGGTCAGCACGTCATGGCCGGCTTGCGTCAAGCCAGCCCCCCCGCCCTTTGGCCCGCCACGCGCGGTATCCACCAAGGGGGTGCGAAAGGCGGCGTTCATCGCCTCGACCAGCAGCCAGGCGCGTTTGTAGCTCATGCCCATCGACCGCCCCGCCGCGGCGATCGACCCGGTGTCGCGGATCGCCGCCAGCAGATCGGCCTTGCCGGGCCCAAGCATGGCATCATCGCCAAAGACGATGCGGATGCGCAGCCGGGCCTGGGCGGGCGGGCAGGAACCAAGATGGGGTGCGGCCTGTGTCATGGGCACAGTCATGCCAAAGCCCGCGGCCCGGCCGCAAGCCTGAACACACCGCGCAGGGGTCGCGAACCGCGCGTGTAACACCGCCGGCACGCGTTCCCCGGTGTTGCTTGACAAAGATCAATGCCACGCCCCGCCGAACCGCGCAGAGATAGGGGCGTAACCAGTATCACCTGTAGAAGTACCCAAGGACGAGTATATCGGCCCCGGTTCGGTCCGTGCGGCATTGTGGTGTCACACATGGCCGTTCCGGGGCTTGTTTTTGGCTTCACCCAATGCGTGTGAGGAGAAAGCATGAACTGGACACCGATCGCGGAAACGCCGCCAACCCAACAGAAATTGAAGTTCATGGTATGGGGCGATGACTGGCGCCACCCCGCCGTGGCGGCCTTTGATCCGGAAACGGGCGAATTCTTTGACCCAGAGTCTTACGCAACCCATCACGGCCCAACGCATTGGATGGTCCTGCCCGACCCGCCACGACGCTTGCAAGGCGCCACAACCACGCGCACGACCTCGGAGACGACCGATCCGGCGGTGGCTTAGCCGGGGCTAGGGTACGGCCGGCGTCGCAGCGCCAACCATCAAACACGCCGCCTGCCCGGTCGGTGTGTCGCGCAAGGCCGGAACGGCGGCTTTGCACGCTGCGCTGGCCAAGGGGCAGCGCGGGTGAAAGGCACAGCCGGGGGGCGGCGAGATTGGGTTCGGGATTTCGCCGCTGACCGGTTTGCGGCGACGGCCCGACAGCGCCAGATCGGGCACGGAATCGAGCAGCATACGGGTGTAGGGATGCTGGGGGTCTTGAAACAGGCGCTTGGCATCGGCCACTTCGACCAGCCGGCCCAGATACAGCACACCGATGCGCTTGGCCATGTGCCGCACGACCGACAGATCATGCGAGATCAGCAGGTAGGTCAGCCCGAATTCGTCTTGCAGATCGCGCATCAGGTTCAGGATCTGCGCCTGCACCGAGACATCGAGCGCCGATGTCGGTTCGTCGCAGACGATGAAATCGGGCCGTGACGACAGCGCGCGCGCGATGGCGATGCGCTGGCGCTGACCGCCCGAAAATTCATGCGGGAATTTCGCGGCATCGCGCCCCGACAGGCCAACCAGATCCAGCAACCGCGCCACTTCGCGCGCGACATCGCCCCCTTGCAGCAGGCCCAGCGTTCGGATCGGTTCGGCAATGATGTCGCCCACCCGCCAGCGCGGGTTCAGGCTGGCAAAAGGATCTTGAAAGATCATCTGCATCCGGCGGCGCACCGCGCGCATGGCGACCGGGTCAGCAGGGTCGATGGTTTCGCCGTCGATGGCGATGCGCCCGGCACTGGGGGCCAAAAGCCCCACGATCATCTTGGCGATGGTGGATTTGCCCGACCCCGATTCCCCCACCAGCGCGAATGTTTCGCCCCTGTTGATGGCAAAGCTGACATCGGCGGTGGCGGTCAGGAATTGACGATCTTGGCGTTCCAGCACCCGGTTCAGCCAAGGTTTGGACACATCGAACCGTCGGGTCAGACCGTGGACAGACAAGAAGGGGTCAGCCATTGGCGGTCTCCGCGTCATGCGCCAGCCAGCAAGCCGCGGCATGGTTGGGCGCCACGGGGTGCAGGCCCGGCCGCTCAAGCCGGCAACGCGCGACCGCCTGCGGACAGCGCGGGTTGAAGGCACAGCCCGGTGGGATCGCGTCCAGCCGCGGCATTGCGCCGGGGATCTGCACCAGCCGGTCGGCAGCATGGTCCAGCGTCGGGATCGACCCCATCAACCCCCGCGTATAGGGGTGATGGGCACGCAAGATCACATCGCGCACCGGCCCCAGTTCGGCCATCCGGCCGGCATACAGCACCGCCACCCGATCGGCCGTTTCCGCAATCACGCCCATGTCGTGGGTGATCAACATCACCGCCGCGCCGCGTTCGGCGCAGATTTCTTTCAGAACATCGATGATCTGGGCCTGCACCGACACATCCAGCGCGGTGGTGGGTTCATCGGCGATGACCAGTTCGGGGTCGGCGGCAAGTGCCAGCGCGATCACCACGCGCTGGCGCATGCCGCCCGAGAAATGATGCGGGTAATCGTCGATCCGGCGCGCGGCCGCCGGGATGCCCACCCGGTCGAGCAGCGCCACGGCGCGCGCGCGGGCCTCTTTTTCGGACAGGTCCAGATGGGTGCGGATGGTTTCGATCAGCTGCCGCGCGATGGTGTAAAGCGGATTGAGGCTGGTCAACGGGTCTTGGAACACCATGCCGATCCGTTTGCCCCGCACGCGGCGCATCGCCTCGGGGGCCAAGGTGTCGATGCGATCCTCGCCCAGCCAAACCTGCCCCCCCGCGATCCGGCCCGGCGGTTCGATCAGCCCGATGATCGCGGCCCCGGTGATGGATTTTCCGGCGCCCGATTCACCCACCATCCCCAGAACCTCGCCCGGGGCGATGTCGAAAGACACGCCATCGAGCGCCCGCAGCGTGCCGCGGCGCGTGGGAAATTCGACAACCAGATCGCGGACGGACAAGATGGGCCGGGTCATCAGCGCAGCCTCGGGTTCAGCGCATCGCGCAGCCAGTCGCCCAGCATGTTCACCGACAAGGCCAGCGCCAAAAGCGTGAGCGCGGGGAACAGCAAGATCCACCATTCGCCCGAGAACAGGAATTGCTGGCCGATGCGGATCAAGGTGCCAAGGCTGGGCTGCGTCGGCGGCACGCCCACGCCAAGGAAAGACAGGGTCGCCTCGGCGATGATGGCAAGCGCCACGCTGATCGTGGCAATGACCAGCACCGGGCCCATCACATTGGGCAGGATGTGACGGATCAAGATGCGCAAGGGGCTGACCCCGATCACGCGCGCGGCCTGCACGTATTCCTTGCCCTTTTCGACCATGGTTGCCCCCCGCACGACCCGGGCGAATTGCACCCAGTCGCTCAACCCGATGGCCACGATCAGAACCCAGATCGCCATCGCCTCGCGCTGGGCGGGCGGGATGATGCCGCGCGCGATGCCAAAGATCAAAAGCGCAATCAAGATCGAGGGAAACGACAGCTGCACATCGGCCACCCGCATCAGCACCGCATCCACCCAGCCGCCGCGATAACCCGCGACAAGCCCCGCGCTGATGCCCAAGACCATGGCCAAAAGCACCGCCGAAATGCCGACGAACAGCGAAATCCGCGCGCCATAGAGGATGGTGGAAAACACATCGCGGCCCTGGTTGTCGGTGCCCATCAGATAGCTGTTGCCGGTAAAGGCGTTGGGCTGCATGGGCGGGGTGAACCCATCCATCAGGTTCAGGCTGGAAGGATCATAGGGGTTGGTCGGTGCAATCCACGGCGCAAAAAGCGCCGCCAGCACGATCACAAGTGCCACCAGCCCCGAAACGATCGCCACCGGCGACCGCCGAAACGACGCCGCGACATCGCTGTCCCAGATGCGGAAAAGCCGGCCATGGGGTTTGGTGTCGTCCATCTTTGGCCCTCAGTGCCGCAGACCGCCGCGCTCGATGCGCAGGCGGGGGTCAACGGCGTAATACAGCAAATCGACGATCAGGTTGATGATGACAAAGATCAGCGCGATCAGCACCAGATAGGCCGACATCACCGGCACATCGACGGCGCGCACCGAATTGATGAACAAGGCCCCCACGCCGGGCCACTGGAACACCGTTTCGGTGATGATGGCAAAGGCGATGATCGAGCCCAGTTGCAACCCCGTGATGGTGATCACCGGCACCATGGTGTTTTTCAGCGCATGGCCGAAATGCACGGCCCGGTTGGACAGGCCCCGCGCGCGCGCAAACTTGATGTAATCGGTGCGCAGCACCTCGAGCATCTCGGCGCGCACCAGCCGCATGATCAGCGTCATCTGGTAAAGCCCCAGCGTGATCGCGGGCAAGATCAGCGAGATGCGCCCCGATTGCGTCAGAAAGCCGGTTTCCCAGCCCCAAGGCAGCACCACCGTGTCGCCCCGCCCAAAAGACGGCAGCCATTGCAGTTCCACGGCGAAAACCCAGATCAGCAGCACCCCGATCAAAAAGGTGGGCAGCGACACGCCGATCAGCGACACGGTCATGATCGCCGTCGACATGGCCCCGCGCCGCCGCAGCGCGGTATAGACGCCGGCCGCGACCCCAAAGACAAACGCCGCCGTGCCCGATACCAGCGCCAGTTCCAGCGTGGCGGGCAGCCGCGACAAGATCAGTTCCATCACCGGCTGCTGCAAGCGATAGGAAATGCCGAATTCGCCTTGCACGGCATTGCCGACAAAGCGGGCGAACTGGACGACCAGCGGATCGTTCAGGCCCAGCGCGTCACGCAGCGCCTCGCGATCCTCAAGCGATGTTTCTTGCCCGACCATGGCCACGATCGGATCGCCCACGTAGCGAAACAGCGCGAACGCCACCAGCGCCACGGCCAGCATCACAAGGACCGACTGCACGATACGGCGGATGATGTAGGCAAGCATCCTGTGCCCTTACGATGACGCGTGGGAAGAAAACGGCCCGCATGGGACAATCCCACGCGGGCCGCATGTTTTGCCGACGATCAGTTGCCGAAGGTCACATCGGCCATCGACGGCTGGTTTTCGGGATGCACGGGCAGGTTGATGCCATCGCGCACCGCATAGGCCAGCAGCTGGTTGTGAACATTCAGGAACACGCGATCGGCCATCACCTGGTCCCAGATTTCCGCGATGACCGCATCCCGCGCGGCAAGGTCGGTCATGGTGGCCAGCGATTCGATCTTGGCATCGACCTCGGGGTTGGCGTAGCGCGCCCCGTTGTAGCTGCCGTAGCCTTCTTCGCGGCCATGCACCAGGAAGTTGAACACATAGGCGCTGTCAAAGGTCGGCACACCCCAGCCCAGCAGGTAGAAATCGGTTTCCCAGCGCTCGATCAGCGGGAAATGCAGCGACCGGGTCTGCGAAATCAGGTTGGCGGTGATGCCGATGCGGCCCAGCATGCCCACAAAGGCCTGGCAGATCGCTTCATCGTTCAGGTAGCGGTCATTCGGGCAGTGCAGATCGACCGAGAACCCGTCGGGGTAGATGCCGCGCACCAAGGCGTTGGCGCGATCGTAATCGGGCGCGCCATAGGCGTGCAGGTCTTCGCGCCAGCCGTTGACGAAGGGCGGCAGCGGCGCGGCCGAAGGCTGCGACTGGCCGCGCATCACCACCTGCTGGATCGCGTCACGATCGAGCGCAAGGGCCATCGCTTCGCGGATTTCGGGGTGCGAAAACGGGTTGTCCTCGACATTGGCGCTGGCCAGCTTTGGCGATGTCTGGTCATAGCTGAAGAAGATGTTGCGGTTTTCCGGGCCGGTGGCCACGGTGATGCCATCGGTCTGCTGCAGGCGGGCAATGTCTTGCACCGGCACATCCTGGACCACATCAACCTCGCCCGACAACAGCGCAGCCACGCGGGTGGCGGCCTCGGCGATGGGGGTATAGATGATCTCGGTCACCTGCGGGGTCGGCGCCCAATGGCCATCGAAATGCGCCAAAACGGTGCGCACTTCGGGGTCGCGCGACACAAGCCGGTACGGGCCGGTGCCGTTGGCATTGCGCACGGCATAGTTTTCTTCGCCGGCGGCGAAATTCTGCGGCACCTCGACATCATTGGCGGCGGCCCAGCCACTGTCCATGATGAAGAAATTGGTCAGGTTCTGCACATACAGCGGTGACGGGCCGGCCATCTGGATGTGGACGGTGTAATCATCGACCGCGGTGGCGCCGGTCACGGCGGAATGCAGCGCGCGGAAGCCCGAGCTTTCGTGGCGCACGCGGTCAAGCGAAAACACCACGTCTTCGGCCGTAAAGGCGCTGCCATCATGGAAGGTCACGCCTTCGCGCAGCTTCAGCACCCAAACGGTCGGATCATCGGCGTGGATCGACCATTCGGTGGCCAGACGCGGCTTGAGCGACCCATCGGTGTCGCGCCGCACCAGCGTTTCATAGACATGGTGCAGAAGCGTCGAGGTCGGCCCCTCGTTCTGGCTGTGCGGATCCAGCGTCAGCGCATCGGCCACCCGCGCCCAGCGCAGCGTTTCGGCCTGGCTCGCGCCGGCCATCAGCGACAGCGCAAGCGCCGACACCATCAAGCCGCGCGGTGCGGATTTCATCAATGAACCCATTTGTCGTCTCCCTGTGAAATGGCGTGGTTTCGGCGATGCCGCCCAGCGCCGCGTGGAATGGGGCAAGGCGACAAAAGCTGTCAACTGCAACCTTTCGTAAAAGAGCCTATGCGCAGGGTCAATCATCTATCCCGGCCCATGCGGGCGAGAGCATTGGACAGCACCGGCCCGATTTGCCAGCCTGCCCGCCAGGCAACAGGGGGGCAAGCATGCGAATCGTCGTGACCGGCGCCGCGGGCTTCATCGGGAAGATGGTGGTCCGGGCGTTGGACCGGGCGCAGACCGTCACGCTTGACGGGGTCGCGCGCCGGGTGTCGGCCATACTGGCGGTCGATATCGCCGCCGATGCGCTGGCCGATCTGGCGGCCGGCTGCCGCCGGGTCCACGCGCTGCCGGGCGGGCTTGGCGATGCGGCGGTGTTGCATCGTATCGCGTCGGATGCGCCCGATCTGGTGATCCATCTGGCCGCCGTCGTCTCGGGGCAGGCCGAGGCGGATTGGGATCTGGGATGGGCGGTCAACCTGCAGGGCACGCAGGCGCTGATCGAGGCCTGCCGCCAGATGCCGCGCCCGCCGGTTTTCGTGTTTTCGTCATCGGTGGCGGTGTTTTCCTGCGCCGACAACGACACCATCACCGAAGACACACCGCCCGCGCCGCGATCATCTTACGGCACGCAAAAGCTGATGGGCGAATTGCTGGTGCGCGACGCCACCCGGCGTGGCTACATTCGCGGGCGCAGCCTGCGTTTTCCGACCATTTCGATCCGGCCGGGGGCACCCAATCGTGCGGCATCAAGTTTTGCCAGCGGCATCTTGCGCGAACCGCTGGCCGGGCAGAACGCGGTCTTGCCGGTTTCGCGGGGTCTGCGGCTGCACCTTGCCTCACCCGACAAGGCGCTGGCCTACACCGTGTTGGCCTGTGCGCTTGACCAGGCCGCGCTGGGCGACAACCCCACCCTGACGCTGCCCGGCATCAGTGTCCGCGTGGGCGACATGATCGACAGCTTGGCGCAAATGGCCGGCCCCGATGCGGCCGCCCGCGTCATTGCGGCCCCCGACCCGACGATCGAGGCGATCGTCGCATCCTGGCCCGGTGAAATCCTGTGCCCGCGTGCGCGGGCGCTGGGCTTTCATCCCAACAGCGGCATCGCCGACCTGATCGCCGAACATCAGGCCCGCACACAGCATGACAAGGAGCACACCGATTGAAACCGGCGCGGAGATTCTCGGCCAATTTGGGGTTCCTGTGGACCGACCGGGCGCTGCCTGACGCGATCCGGGCGGCCAAGGCCGCGGGTTTTGCCGCGGTCGAATGTCATTGGCCCTTCGACATCGCGCGCGCCGATATCGCCACAGCGCTGGCAGACACCGGATTGCGGATGCTGGGTTTGAACACAAGGCGCGGGGATGTGGCGGCGGGTGACAATGGTCTGGCCGCCCTGCCCGACCGCGTCGAGGCCGCGCGCGCGGCCATTGACGAGGCGCTGGCCTATGCGCGGGCCATCGGTGCGGACAGCGTGCATGTCATGGCGGGCAAGGCCCAAGGGGCCGCGGCGCAGGCGGTGTTCGTGGACAATCTGCGCCATGCCTGCGAACAGGCCGCCAAGACCGGCCAGACGATCCTGATCGAACCCCTGAACCCGCAGGATGCACCGGGCTATTTCTTGAACAGCACCGCACAGGCCGCGGCATTGATCGACCAGATTGGCGCCCCGAACCTGCGGCTGATGTTCGATTGCTACCATGTGGGCCGCACCGAAGGCGATGTGATCGCGCGGCTCGAAGCGTTGCGGCCGATCATCGGGCATATCCAGTTTGCCGCCGTTCCGGACCGTGGGCCGCCCGATCACGGCACGCTGGACTACAGGGCCGTCTTTGACGCACTGGACCGGATCGGATGGGACAGACCCCTTGGGGCCGAATACCGGCCCATCGGCGCCACAGACGATAGCCTTGGCTGGATGGCACAGCTGGGCGCACGGCACCCAAGCGAGACGCGCGCCGCGTCAACGGCGTTCAGCCGTCAACCAGGCGATCTTGCGCCATGACCCAATCCCAGAACGCGGCCACGCCCGTGCGGACCCGGTCCTGTCGGCGCAAGACGTAATAGCCCGCTGTTTCCATCACGCTGACATCTGACAGCTGGCACAGCCGCCCCGCTTCCAGATCATCGCGGATCATCGCCCGCGGACACAGCGCCGCGCCCTGCCCGGCCAGCACCGCGGCGCGCAACAGGTTGAAATCCTGAAACACCGGCCCGGACAAATCGGCCGGGCGACCCTGCCCCGCGCGCGCGAACCATTGCCGCCAGCTGTCTTCATCGGTGTCATGCAACAGCTGCATCTGGTGCAACTGCCCCCCGGACAGCGACGCGCTGACCACCGGCACGGCGGCCCCCGACAACAGCAATTCCCCCATCGTTCCGGCATCTGGGATCAGGGGGGTCGCGGAATACAGAAACGCCAGATCGACCTCGGAAAAATCGACCTCTTGGCCGTGAAAGGCATAGACGATGCGCAGGTCGATGTCGGGGTGAGCCGCGCGAAACCCCGACAGGCGGGGAATAAGCCAGCACAGCGCCACCGATGGGATCGCCGCGATCACCAAGGGCCCGCCGCGGGGCTTGGCGCCCAGCCGGGCACAGGCGGCGGCGATGCCATCGAGCGACAGCGCCGCCACGCGCGCCAGATCCTCGGCCTCGGGCAGCAGGCGGGGCCTTGGGCCGCTGCGATCGAACAGCGGACGACCCAGCCAGTGTTCCAGATGCCGCACCTGATGGCTGACCGCGGATTGCGTGACGCATAAATTTTGTGCAGCGCTCTTGAACGAACCGGCGCGCACCACAGCGTCGAAAGCCCGAAGCGCGTTCAATGGAACCTGCATGTTCACACCTGATTTGAGATTTTCTCATGTGAACATGAGAATCGTTCCTTTGACAAGCGCGCGCCACCCGCCATGGTGCAGACGGCTTGATGACCAGCACACGAGGGGCGAGATGCAACGCGAACGGCTTCAGAACTATGTCGGCAACGGTCTGCCGGTAACGCCCACCTTTCCCGCCGCCGAGATGGAGCGCCGGCTTGGCACCATCCGCCAGCGCATGGCCGAAGCCCAGATCGACGCGGCCCTGTTCACCAGCTACCACAACATCAATTACTACAGCGATTTTCTGTATTGCTATTTCGGCCGCCGCTACGGGCTGGTGGTCGATCACACGCAGATGACATCGATCAGTGCCGGCATCGATGGTGGCCAGCCGTGGCGGCGCACCTATGGCGGGCGCAACATCACCTACACCGACTGGCAGAAAGACAACTGGTTTCACGCGGTGCGCCAGGTGATCCCTGGTGTGAAGCGGCTGGGGATCGAATTCGATCACATCTCGCTCGATACCTTTGCGCTGTTGAAACATGAATTCCCGCAGGTCGAATTCGTCGATATCGCGGCCATCGCCATGCGCCAGCGGATGATCAAGTCGGATGTGGAAATCGCGCATATCGAAAAGATGACGGCAATCGCCGATCTGGGTGGTGCGGCCTGCGCCGAAGCCGCGACCGTGGGCACCCCCGAACATGAGGTGGCGCTGCATTCCACGGCCACCATGGTGCGCGAAATCGCCAAGACCTGGCCCGGCGGTGAGCTTTTGGACACCTGGACCTGGTTTCAATCGGGCATCAACACCGATGGCGCCCACAACCCGGTGACCAGCCGGAAAATCGAACGCGGCGACATTCTTTCGCTCAACTGCTTTCCGATGGTCGCGGGCTACTATGTGGCCTTGGAACGCACCTTGTTCGCGGGCCAGCCCACCGATGAACATCTGCGCCTGTGGGAATTCAACTGCCGCGTGCATGATCGCGGCAAGGAGCTGCTGGTGCCCGGCAACCGCTGCTCGGACATCGCGCGCGAGCTGAACGAGATGTATGCCGCCGAAAACCTGTTGCAGTACCGCAGCTTCGGCTATGGCCACAGTTTCGGGGTGTTGTGCCACTACTACGGGCGCGAGGCCGGGCTTGAGCTGCGCGAAGATTGTGACACGGTGCTGGAACCCGGCATGGTCGTATCCATGGAACCGATGATCACCATTCCCGAAAGCCTGCCCGGTGCGGGTGGATACCGCGAACACGACATCCTGGTCGTGACCGAAAGCGGCAACCGCAACGTTACAGGGTTTCCATATGGTCCCGAGCACCTTATCCTTCCGGGTTGATCGCGATCAAAGAATGCGTTGATGTACGCACGGCTCGGTCAGGCAGGCCGCCACGAACGGGGAGAGGTGGATGGCAGACAATAGCCCCATGATGGCAACAGACGACGAGGATTTCGTCGTCTTTGACGGGGTTCAGAAAAGCTACGACGGCACCACGCTGGTCGTGAAGGATCTGAACCTGTCGGTGCCCAAGGGCGAATTCCTGACCATGCTGGGCCCGTCGGGGTCGGGCAAAACCACCTGCCTGATGATGCTGGCAGGCTTTGAAACCGCGACCAGCGGGGAAATCCGGTTGCAGGGGCGCAACATCAACACCGTACCGCCGCACAAACGCGGGATCGGCATGGTGTTCCAGAATTACGCGCTGTTCCCGCACATGTCGGTGGCCGAAAACCTGGCCTTTCCGCTGGAAGTGCGCAAAATGGGCAAGGCCGAGCGCGAACAAAAGGTCAAACGCGCGTTGGAAATGGTGCAGATGGGCGCGTTTGGCGGCCGTCGCCCGGCGCAGCTGTCGGGCGGCCAGCAGCAACGCATCGCGCTGGCGCGTGCCTTGGTGTTCGAACCCGAACTGGTGTTGATGGACGAACCCTTGGGCGCGCTGGACAAGCAGCTGCGTGAACAGATGCAGTTCGAGATCACCCGCATCGCCCATGATCTGGGGATCACCGTGGTCTACGTGACCCATGACCAGACCGAAGCCTTGACCATGTCTGACCGGGTTGCGGTTTTCAACGACGGGCGCATCCAACAGCTTGCCACCCCGTCGGATCTGTATGAGCACCCCGCCAACAGCTTCGTGGCGCAGTTCATCGGTGAAAACAACCGCCTGATGGGAACCGTGACGCAAATTCAAGGCGATACCTGTGTCGTGCGGCTGGATTCGGGCGATGAAATCGACGCCAAGCCGATCAATGTCACGCAGATCGGCGATCGCACGCAGATCTCGATCCGGCCCGAACGGGTGGAAACCAACAAGGACCGGCTGCGCAAAGGCGCACATACGCTGCAAGCCGAGGTCCTGGAATTCATCTACATGGGCGATATCTTTCGCACCCGACTTCGGGTCGCGGGGCATGATGATTTCATCATCAAGACACGCAATGCCCCCGACCAGATCCGCCACCAGCCCGGTTCCCTGATCGAAATCGGATGGTTGCCAGACGACTGTCGCGCCCTCGACGCGCCGCAGAGACCATAAAAAGAAGAAGAAATCGAAACCCCAACAAGGAGTTATACTATGAAAATCAAAACACTGCTTGGTGCCACGGCACTGGCGACCCTGCCGATTTCGGCCGGCGTCGGCTTTGCGCAAGACCTTCCGGCTTGCGACAATTGCGCCGACAGCATGGTGCTGATGTCGTGGGGCGGTGCCTATCAGGCGTCACAGGTCGCGGCCTATGCCGAACCCTACAGTGCGCTGACCGGCGTCACCATCACATGGGACGAAGGGTCGAACGAAGCGGTCGCAAAAATGCGCGCCGCATCCGAGGCCGGCAACATGACCTATGATCTGGTCGATGTGGAAGGGCCCGACGCCCAGCGCGCCTGCGACGAAGGTCTGGCGGTCGAGATCGATTTCGACGCCGCCCTGGCACCCGGTGACGACGGCAGCACGCCCACCGATGACTTCGGCACCTCGGGGTCGATCATCAATGACTGCTTCGTGCCGCAGATCGTGTTCTCGACCACCTTTGGCTATCGCACCGACGTGGCCGAATGGAACGGCGCGACCCCCGATAGCCTGTGCGCAATCTTTGATCTTGAGACCTTCCCGGGGATGCGTGCGCTGGAAGGGCGGCCCAAGAAAAACCTGGAATGGGCGCTGCTGTGCGACGGCGTGGCCAAGGATGATCTTTACGACGTGCTGTCGTCGGATGGCGGCGTCGAGCGGGCGCTGGCCAAGCTTGACACGATCCGCGACAACGTCGTGTGGTGGTCGGCCGGCGCCGAAACGCCCCAGCTTTTGGCCGATGGCGAAGTGGTGATCGGTTCGACCTACAACGGGCGCCTGTTCTCGGCGATCGTGGAACAGAACCAGCCGATCGCGATGCTGTGGGACTGGCAGGTGTTCGACTATGACGGTTGGGTCGTGCCCGAAGGGCTGGACGACGCACGCATGAACCGCGTCATGCATTTCCTGAACTTCGCGACCGATACCCAGCGCCTGGCCGATCAGGCCAAGTACATCTCCTACGGCCCGGCCCGCGGATCGTCGCAGCCGCTGGTGTCGACCCATGCCACGCTGGGCATCGAAATGGCGCCGCACATGCCCACGAACCCGGCCAACCAGCAGAACTTCCTGGTCAACAACATCGAATGGTGGGCTGACAACCAGGACGAGGTTGAGGCCATTTTCCAGAACTGGCTGGCCCGGTAAACGCCACCGGGGCGGGGCGTTCGCGCCCTGCCCCTTTTCCCGTTCGGGGACGACCAGATGACCGACCCATCCGCCAGCGGACCGGTGCTGAGCGCCGACGGGCTGCCGCTCAGGCGCAGCCTGAACCGCGCCTTGCGGCGTCAGAAACTGCGCGCGTTCCTGTTGATCGCGCCGCTTCTGGTCTTTGTGCTTGTGACGTTTCTGGCGCCGATCGGCGACATGCTGTTTCGGTCGGTGGAAAACCAGATCGTATCCAACACCCTGCCGCGCACGGTCGTGGCCCTGTCGGATTGGGATCTTGCATCCGACACGCGCCCCGATGATGCCGCCTATCATGCGCTGGCCCATGATCTTGTGATCGCGACCGAGTTGAAAACGCACACGCGACTGGGGACGCGGTTGAATTACGAAGCTTCGGGGATGTCGTCGCTGTTTCGCAGCACGGGCCGCGATGTCGAAGATTTCGGCGAAGCGGTCAGCAAGGCGCTGAACGCGCTCGATCCGGCCTGGGGCACGCCCGCGACATGGTTTGACATGCTGGGCGATCCCGCATGGAAGGACGCGCAGGCCAGCTGGGCGGCTTCGGGCAACCGCAATGGTGAACCCGCCTTTCGGCTGGCCGACACGGCCCGCGACGCCCTGCCACGGACCGCAGAACTTTACGCGTCCTTTGCCCAGATCACCCAAGAGGTCAACGGCCGCAGCCTGACCCGACAGGACCCATGGCACCTGGTCGCGGACACGTTGATCGAAGAAATCAAGGCCACGCCGACCGCGGCCGCGGCCTTTGCCGGCGATCATGCCCGCCGCCTTGCGGCCGTGGCACAGGCCGATCTGCCGCGGGCCGATTTCGTCGCCGCCTTTGGCGACAGCAACGACCGCTGGCTGACCCCGGAACCTTGGGCCGTCATTGCGCTTTATGCCGCGCCCTATACGCCCGGCTATTTCCTGAATGCGATCGATCTGGGCAAGACCCCGCAGGGCATCGCGCCGCGCCCGGTCGATGAACAGGTCTATATCGTGCTGTTCCTGCGCACGCTTTGGTTGTCTTTGACGATCACCGCCCTGTGCCTGTTGCTGGGCTACCCGGTGTCATGGCTCTTGGCCAATTTGCCCGCCCGCCAGGCCAACCTGTTGATGATCCTTGTGCTGTTGCCCTTCTGGACATCGCTTTTGGTGCGCACATCGGCATGGAAAGTGTTGTTGCAGCGCCAGGGCGTGATCAACGACATCCTGGTCTGGATCGGGTTGATCAGCGATGACGGCCGGTTGGTGATGATCAACAACCAGTTGGGCACCGTCATCGCGATGACGCATATCTTGCTGCCATTCATGATCTTGCCCTTGTATTCGGTGATGAAGACCATCCCCCCCAGCTACATGCGTGCGGCCAAATCGCTGGGCGCCAATGACTGGAGCGCCTTCTGGCGCGTTTATTTCCCGCAATCGGTGCCGGGCATCGCGGCGGGGTCGATCCTCGTGTTCATTCTGGCCATCGGCTATTACATCACGCCCGAGCTGATGGGCGGCGCGCGGGGCGTCTTCATTTCGAACCGCATTGCCTATCATATCGGCACATCGCTGAACTGGGGCTTGGCGGCGGCGCTGGGAACGATGCTGCTGGTGGTCGTGCTGGTGCTGTACTGGGTCTATGACCGTTTCGTGGGGGTGAAGAATGTCAAGTTCGGCTGATCTTGCACCGCGCCCATGTATGGCACGGCCAACGCGGCGCCCGGCCCATGACGGGGTGATGGGCGCATGAGCTTGCCGGTTTACGCCACGCCCCTGCAACGGATCTGGCATGTCGCCTTTCGGGTGCTGTGCGGGCTGATCTTCTTTTTCCTTGTGGCGCCGATTTTCATCATCATCCCGCTGTCGTTCAACGCGCAGGATTTTTTCACCTTCACGCCGGAAATGCTGCGGCTGGATCCGGCAGGGTTTTCGCTGAAGCATTACGACGATTTCTTCAACAATCCCGATTGGCGGATGCCGTTGGTGAATTCGCTGTCCATCGCGCCCGTCGCGATGATGATCTCGGTCACGTTGGGCACGCTGGCCGCGATTGGCCTGTCGCAATCGCATGTGCCGTTCAAGGGCGCCATCATGGCGATCTTGATTTCGCCCATGATCGTGCCCTTGGTGATTTCGGCCGCGGGCATGTATTTCTTTTACTCGCGCATCGGGCTGCAGGGCACCTATTGGGGGGTTGTGCTGGCCCATGCCGCCCTTGGCACCCCGTTCGTGATCATCACGGTCACGGCCACGCTGGTGGGGTTTGACCAATCGCTGACACGGGCGGCGGCCAGCCTTGGGGCGGGCCCGCTCAGAACCTTTTTCAAGGTCCAGATGCCGTTGATCTTGCCCGGCGTGGTGGCGGGCGGGTTGTTCGCCTTCATCACCTCGTTCGACGAGGTTGTCGTGGTGATCTTTCTGGGGGCGCCCGGAGACAAGACGCTGCCGTGGCAGATGTTCACGGGTCTGCGCGAACAGATCAGCCCCACGATCCTGGCGGCGGCAACGGTGCTGGTGACCGTGTCGGTGTTGCTGCTGATCACGTTGGAAGTTCTGCGCCGTCGTTCCGAACGGTTGCGGGGATTGTCGCCCAACTGACCCCATCCGTCAGGGCCGCCGCATCGACGCCCGACGCGGGATGGTCTGTGCGATCCGCGCATGACAAAAGGCAGGTGATCGGCTCGACCACCCATCCACCATTCCGGCCAAAGGGTGACGGTATAAACGTGAAACGGGCGCCGACCTCATTCCCGGCGTCACGCCGGCTTTCGCCAAGATAAAAAATAAGAAATCTTCCAAAAAAACAATGCGCAATACTTGCATCCTCAAGCATTTTTTGTTCCAGTTGATGGAAACTTGAAATCGGCTGATCCAACAAAAAAAATCAGAGCAGGCGCGAACACGTGAAGGGCATGCAGGCCAAATTCTTTACATCGGGTTCTGGCATTACCCGTGAAAGGCGTTATGATCGCGCGTACA
>JBEAQJ010000049.1:0-56077 GCA_041163945.1 Pseudomonadota bacterium | reverse complement strand
GCTGGGAAGACAAGGAATACATCGCCCAGCGCGTCTGGGGCATGGACCAGATCCGCGAAGCGGTGAAGGCCTATCCGCCCGAAGTCGTGGAACGCATCACCGGCGTCAACGGTGACACGCTCAAGCGCGCGGCCGAAAAATTCGCCAAGGAACGCCCCTCGACCTTCATCTGGTGCATGGGCGGCACGCAGCACACCGTCGGCACCGCCAACGTGCGGATGTACAACATCTTGCTTCTGGCCACCGGCAACGTCGGCAGAGAAGGCACCGGCGCCAACATCTTCCGCGGCCACTGCAACGTGCAGGGTGCCACCGATTTCGGCCTCGATGTGGGCAACCTGCCTTGCTACTACGGCCTTGGCGCGGGCGCATGGAAGCATTGGTCGCGCGTCTGGGAGGTGCCCTATGACTACTTCGTGGGCCGCTTCGATGCGGTTCCGGCCAAGGCGGGCCGCGATGCGCGCACGTCTGCGCAAAACATGGAAGTGCCCGGCATCACCTCGACCCGTTGGTTCGACGCTGTGACGCTGGACGCCGAAGAGGTCGACCAGCAAGACAACATCAAGGCGATGCTGGTGTTTGGTCACGGCGGCAATACCGTGCCGCGGATGCAAGATGCCCAGCGTGGCATGGATGCGCTGGATCTTCTGGTCGTGGCTGACCCGCATCCGACCACCTTTGCCGCGCTGCATTCGCGCACCGACAACACCTATCTGTTGCCGATCTGCACGCAGTTCGAATGCTCGGGTTCGCGCACGGCATCGAACCGTTCGGTTCAGTGGGGCGAAAAGATCGTCGAGCCCATTTTCGAATCCGACACGGATTACTCGGTGATCTACGCCCTGGCCGAGCGCCTTGGCTTTGCCGATCAGATGTTCAAGAACTACGAGATGGTGCAGGGCAAGTTCGGCATGGAACCCACGCCCGAATCCGTCTTGCGCGAGATCAACCGTGGTGGCTGGTCGACCGGCTACACCGGTCAAAGCCCCGAGCGGCTTAAGGCGCACATGGCCAACCAGGAACATTTCGACCTGGTCACGCTGCGCGCCAAGCCGGGCGCACCCGAAGAGATCAAGGGCGATTACTACGGTCTGCCTTGGCCCTGCTGGGGCACGCCCGAGCTGCGCCACCCGGGTACGCACATCTTGTACAACCCGCATCTGCACCCGATGGAAGGCGGCGGCGCATTCCGTCCCCGCTTCGGTCTGGACCGCGACGGCGAAACCCTTCTGGCCGAAGGCAGCTGGCCGGTCGGCTCGGAAATCGAGGGCGGCTATCCGCAGTTCACCTATGCGGTGCTCAAGCAGCTGGGCTGGGATGTGGACCTGACGCCGGAAGAACTGGCTACGATCCAGCGCATCGGGGGCAACGACCCCGAAGCGATGGGCAATGTGTCGTGGTCGCTCGACCTGTCGGGCGGCATCCAGCGCGTGGCGCTGAAGCATGGTTGCGTTCCCTTCGGCAACGGCAAGGCCCGCGCGGTGGCGTGGAACCTGCCCGACCCGATCCCGGTCCACCGCGAGCCGCTGTATTCGCCGCGCCCCGATCTGGTCGCCGAATACCCGACCCGCGACAACGGCCGTCAGCAGCGGATGCCGAACATCGGCTTCACCGTTCAGTCGTCCAACGTCGAGAACAAGGTGCACGAATCCTTCCCGATCATCCTGACCTCGGGCCGTCTGGTCGAATACGAGGGTGGCGGTGAAGAAACCCGGTCGAACCCCTGGCTGGCTGAATTGCAGCAAGACATGTTCGTCGAGATCAACCCCGCCGACGCCGCCGCACGCGGCATCGTCGATGGCGGTTGGGTCTGGGTGACCGGCGCCGAGGGCGGAACAAAGGCCCGCGTGAAAGCGCTGGTGACCGAACGTGTCGGCGCCGGGGTGGCCTTCATGCCGTTCCACTTTGCCGGCTGGTTCCAGGGCGTCGATCAACGGGGCAACTACCCCGAAGGCACCGACCCGATCGTTCTGGGTGAATCGGTCAACGTCATCACAACTTATGGCTATGACCCCGTGACTGGCATGCATGAGGGCAAAGTGACCCTCTGCCAGATCGCTGCGGCGTAACGGAGGATATCACGAATGGCACGCATGAAGTTCCTGTGTGACGCCGATCGCTGCATCGAATGCAACGCCTGCGTCACCGCCTGCAAAAACGAACATGAAGTTCCGTGGGGCATCAACCGCCGCCGGGTTGTGACCATCAATGATGGTCTGCCCGGCGAACGGTCGGTCTCGATGGCCTGCATGCACTGCACCGATGCGCCCTGCGCCGCGGTGTGCCCGGTCAGCTGCTTCTACACCACCGATGACGGCGTGGTCTTGCACAACAAGGACACCTGCATCGGTTGCGGCTACTGCTCGTACGCCTGCCCCTTTGGGGCGCCCCAGTACCCGCAGACCGCCAATTTCGGCACCCGCGGCAAGATGGACAAATGCACCTACTGCTCGGGCGGCCCCGAGCCGGACATGAGCCAGGCGGAATATGTCAAATACGGTTCCAACCGTCTGGCCGAAGGCAAGCTGCCGCTGTGCGCCGAGATGTGTTCGACCAAATCGCTCCTGGCGGGCGATGGCGACATCATCGCGGAAATCTATCGTGAACGCGTGATCACGCGCGGTTACGGCTCAGGGGCCTGGGGCTGGCGTACGGCCTATGGCGAAACCGTGACGGTGTGAGGCAACACAAGATGGCAAATCAAATCACTCGCATCCTGATGACGCTGGGCCTCGTGCTGAGCGTCGTCTTTGCCGCCCCCGCGGCACAGGCACAGGTCAACCCCACGCAGCAATCCGTGAACGAAGGTGCGCTGCTCGAAGCCTTGGGCAGCGGCGGCAACGTCGCAGGCCGCATCACCATCCCCGACCAGAACGCGGGTTACCTGATCAAGCCCGACAACAAGCTGTGGGCGGCGCTTCAGGGTGACACGCTGCACCAGATCTCGATCTGGGCCGTGATCGGCATGATCGCCTTGCTGACGCTGTTCTATGTCATCCGCGGCAAGATCCGTATCGATGGCGGCCTGTCGGGCCGCAAGATCCTGCGGTTCAACGCGGTTGAGCGGTTCGCGCATTGGACGCTGGCATCGACCTTCATCATCCTGGCGCTGTCGGGTCTGAACCTGATCATCGGCAAGACCGTCATCCTGCCGGTCATCGGGGAAGCCGCGTTCGGCACGCTGAGCGCCTGGGGCAAGATCGCGCACAACTATCTGGCCTGGCCGTTCATGCTGGCGCTGGTGATGGTGCTGCTCTTGTGGGTCGTGCACAACGTGCCCAACCGCGTCGATCTTGAATGGTTAAAGCAAGGCGGCGGTCTGGTCAAAAAGGGCGTGCATCCCCCGGCCAAGAAGTTCAACGCCGGTCAGAAGATGATCTTTTGGTCGGTGATCATCGGGGGTGCGGCGCTGTCGTTCACCGGTGTGATGCTGTTGTTCCCGGCCGAAGCCGGCACGCCGGCCGATTGGCAGTTCTTCCAGACGATCCACGCCCTGACCGCGGCGGTGCTGTCGGCGATCATCATCGCCCACATCTACATCGGCTCTGTCGGGATGGAAGGCGCCTTTGACGCCATGGGCACCGGCGAAGTCGACGAGAACTGGGCCAAGGAACACCATTCCCTTTGGGTCGAGGAAGTGAAGGGCGCCCAAACGCCCGAGGGCCGGACCCAACCCGCCGAGTGACATCGGCCTGAAACCAACGATCGGCCCAGCGTAGAAACCATGCGCCGGGCCGATTTTCGTCAGACGGATGAGGACAACAGGTGCCGGATCTCGGGGATATGACGGTTCGCGATGCCTTGGCGGGGCTGTGCCTGCCCGATGGCACGCCGCTTGTTGCATCCGACCGCCTGTCGGGTCTGGGCGTTGATGGTCAACGCGTGAACCTGTCGATCACCATCAAGCCCGAAGAGGCCAAAGCCTTTGCCGCCCTGCGCGACGAAGCGGAAACCCGATTGCGTCGCCTGCCCGGCGTGACCAGCGCCTTTGTGGTTTTGACCAGCGAAACACCGCGCGCCATGCAGGCCCCGCCCCCCAAATTGACCCCGGCCCCCAGCAAGACGGAAAAAGCCGATCCGCTGGCCGATGTGGGTCACGTGATCGCCGTCGCCTCGGGCAAGGGGGGGGTTGGAAAATCCACCACCACCGTGAACCTGGCCTTGGCGCTGCGTGCCCAGGGCCTGTCGGTCGGTGTGCTGGACGCCGACATATACGGCCCCTCGTTGCCCACGCTTTTGGGGCTGCACGGAAAACCGCAGGCCCAGGGCCGCAAGCTCAAGCCCATGCAGGCCTATGGCCTGAAGGCGATGTCGATGGGGCTGTTGGTCGATGCGGAAACCGCGATGGTCTGGCGCGGGCCCATGGTCATGTCTGCCATCACCCAGATGATGGCCGATGTCGAATGGGGCGCCCTGGATGTGCTTTTGGTCGACATGCCGCCCGGCACGGGCGATGCCCAGCTGGCGTTGGCGCAGGGCACGCGTTTGTCGGGCGCGGTGATCGTGTCGACGCCGCAGGATCTGTCCCTGATCGATGCAAGACGCGGGATATCGATGTTCCGCAAGGTGGATGTGCCGATCCTTGGCATTGTCGAGAACATGTCGCATTTCGTTTGCCCCGACTGTGGCGGCGCGCATGCGATTTTCGGCCAGGGCGGCGCGGCCGCCGAAGCCGCCCGGCTTTCGGTGCCGTTTCTGGGCGGTGTGCCGCTGACCATGGACTTGCGCGCCGCATCCGATGCGGGTCAACCCATCACCGCCCGCGACCCCGAAGGGGCCTTGGGCCAGATTTACCAACAGATTGCCCGTGCCGTTCTGGCCGGGCTTGAACCCGGACAGCGGTTGGCCAAGCCCAACCGCAGCTGACAGGAGACCAACACCATGAAAGCCTTTCTTGCCTCTGTGATCTTTGCGGTTGTTCTGGCTGCAGGCGCAGCCATGGTTTTGAACGAGAATTTCCAGACCTCGACATCTTCGGCCTTTGCCACCGAAGGCGCGCGGGTCGACAAGCCCGGTTCGAACCTGATCAGCTACTGATCCCTCGGTTTCGCGCCGCTGTGCCCAAGACCTGGACCCTGCCGCGCGGGGCGATGCTGGCCATGTGCCTTTGTCTGCTGCCGGTTGCGGCCGCAGCGCAGGGGCTGGCCGGCCATGCCGGACCCGTCAGCGCCTTGGCCGCTGGGCCCGATGGGCTTTTGTCGGGCGGCTTTGATGGCCGCGTGATCCAATGGGGCACGGATGTGCAAAGCGCGCAGCGCGTGCTGCGTCTGCATGACGGCAACGTCACCGCCGTGGCCGCGCTGTCGGATGGGCGCTTTGTCACCGGTGGCCAGGATGGGCGGGTGGCGGTTTGGGCCCCGGGGCGCCAGGATCCGGCCTTGGTGACGCCCCACGGGGTATCGCCAGTGTCGGCCTTGGCCGTGGCCCCGGACGATGGGCGCGTCGCCGTGGGCTTCTGGGATGGCCAGATCGCCATTCTTGACCCCGAACAGGGCCAGATCGCCGTCACCCAAGCCCATGCCGGCCGGGTGTCGGGCCTTGCCTATCTGGCGGGTGGCGATCTGGTCAGTGTCGGTGCCGATCTGCGCTTTACCCGTTGGGATGATGCGCTGGCCCCGCAGGCCCGGGCCGGCCTGCCCGATTTGCCCAACGGGCTGGCGCGCGCGGGTGACCGCTTGGCGGTCATCTTTGCCGAGGGATCGCTGCGCCTGTTTTCCGCCGATGGTGCGCTTTTGCCCGAACGCTTCCTGAGCGAACGACCGCTGATCGCGATCGCGGCCACACCCACGGTTGTTGCCGCGGCGGCGGTGGATGGGTCGATCTGGCTGCTGGAGGCGGATACCTTGCGGTTTCGCGCCGGAATTGCGGCCGCGACCGGCCCCGTGTGGGCCTTGGCCCTTGATGACGACACGCTTTTTGCGGGCGGAGCGACCGGCGCGATCCGTCGCTATGCCACCGCAGACGGGGCGTTGATCGGCCATGGCATGGCCGGCTTGGTCGACGCCTATCACGATGGCAGTCGGGGGGCCGATGTCTACCGGGCCTGTGCCATTTGCCATTCGCTCGCGCCGGGCGATCATTCCCGTGCCGGGCCAAGCCTGCATGGCATTTTCGACCGACCGATCGCCTCGGTCGACGGTTATGCCTTTTCGCCTGCGCTGCGCGATCTCGATATTGTCTGGACGCCGCGGACCGTGGCCGAATTGTTCGAATTCGGTCCCGATGCCTATACGCCCGGCTCGCGCATGCCCGATCAGCGCGTCGCAGACCCCGCCGACCGGCAGGCCTTGGTGGAGTTTCTCGAACGCGCCAGCCGATGATGGGCACTGGCCCTGCCGGCGGCATGCGCTATACCTCAACGCTCGCCCATGGCCCACAGATCGTTGTTTCCCGTGCAGGACCGCCCATGTTGCCAAAGCTGCCCCTTTTGCCCGATCCCGCCGCCACGCGCCTCACCCGCACGGTGCAGGGCCATGACCACACCGGTGCCGCCGTCGAACTGGCGGTGGTCGAAGAACGGCCGCTGACGATCTATCTCAACAGCCAGGAAATCGTCACGGCGATGACCATCGGCGATTACCCGGAATATCTGGCGCTCGGCTTCTTGCGCAACCAGGGCATGTTGCGCGACGGCGACACCGTGACCGGCATCGATTACGACGCCGATATCGAAACCGTCGTGGTCCGCACCGACCGCCAGACCAGTTATGAAGACAAGCTGAAGAAAAAGACCCGCACATCGGGCTGTGCCGTGGGCACCGTGTTCGGCGACATGATGGAAGGGCTCGAAGGCGTGATCTTGCCGCCCGCGCCGCTTCGCACCAGCTGGCTTTATGCGCTGTCGCGCCAGATCAACACCTTGCCGTCGCTGTATCTGAGCGCGGGCGCCATCCACGGAACCGTGCTGTGCCAAGCCGACCGGGTGCTGGTCTACATGGAAGATGTCGGCCGCCACAACGCTGTGGACAAGATCGCGGGGTTCATGCGCCACCATGATGTGCCGGCCGCCGACAAGATCCTTTATACCACCGGGCGGTTGACCTCCGAGATGGTGATCAAGACGGCGATGATGGGTATTCCGATCCTTGCGTCGCGGTCTGGCTTCACCGCCTGGGGGGTCGAGATTGCCCAGCAACTTGGCCTGACCCTGATCGGACGGATGCGGGGGCAACGCTTCGTCTGCCTGTCGGGCGAAAGCCGCCTGATCCGCGATGCCGATCTGTCCGCCGTGCCCGACGAAGACCGCCGCCATCGCCGCAAGAGCGCAGAGGATGACGCATGACCGCCCCCCTGGGCGTGATCTTGGCGGGCGGTCGGGCCACGCGGATGGGCGGGGGCGACAAGGGCCTGCGCCGGGTGGGCGGGGCGCGCCTGATCGATCATGTGATGAACCGGCTGGGGCCCCAATGCGGGGGCCTGGCGATCAATGCCAATGGCGATCCGGACCGGCTGGCCGAATTCGGCCTGCCGATCTTGCCCGACAGTTTGGCCGATCATCCGGGGCCGCTGGCGGGCGTGTTGGCGGGGCTGGACTGGGCCGCCGAACAGGGCGCCACCGCGATCGTCACGGCGGCGGCCGACACGCCGTTCTTTCCCACCGATCTGGTGGCGCGGCTGACGGCGCAGGCTGGCCCATCCGGGCTGTGCCTGGCGGCCAGCCCTGACGAAACCGGCCGCGTGCAACGCCATCCGACCTTTGGCCTGTGGCCGGTGGCGTTGCGCGATGATCTGCGCGCGGCCTTGATCGGGGGCTTGCGCAAGATCGTGATCTGGACCGACGGCCATGCGGCCGGTCAGGCCGTTTTCGACAGTGCGCCGTTCGATCCCTTCTTCAACGTCAACACCCCCGAGGATATCGTCACCGCCGAAACATTGATGGGGGCGGCATGAGGGTCTACGGCGTCACCGGCTGGAAGAATACCGGCAAGACCACCCTGACCGAACGGCTGGTGGCCGAACTGGTGGGGCAGGGGCTTCGGATTTCCACGGTCAAGCATGCCCATCATGCAACCGAGATCGACCATCCCGGGCGCGACAGCCATCGCCACCGCGAAGCCGGCGCCGGGCAGGTGATTGTCGCATCGCCGCTGCGTTGGGCCTTGATGAGCGAGCTGCGCGGCCAGCCAGAGCCGCCCCTGGACGACCTGCTGGCCCTGTTCGATCCCTGCGATCTGATCTTGGTCGAAGGGTACAAATCCGCCCCCCACCCCAAGATCGAAACCCATCGTCAGGCATCAGGCCGGGATCTTTTGGCGCGAACGAACCCGACCATTCGCGCCATTGCCAGCGATGGGCCGGTGGCATCGCCGCTGCCACGGTTCGATCTGGACGATGTGGCCGGCATCGCGGCCTTTGTTCGGGCCGAGGTGGGCCTATGAGCGCGCCGTTGACCCCGCCACGCTTGCGCAATGATTGCTTTGCCATGCCGCAAGGCGTGGCATGGGTGCCGGTGGATGATGCCCTGTCGCAGCTGCGCGCCCGCCTGCATCCCGTGACCGCGGTTGAAACCCTTGCCGTGGCCCGGGCCCATGGCCGGGTTTTGGCTAGCCCCGCCGTGGCGCGTCGGTCCAACCCGCCGCAACCCAACGCCGCGGTCGATGGCTACGGCTTTGCCCATGCCGCCACCGGCGAAGGCGTGCAGCGGCTGCCGCTGGTGCCCGGTCGCGCCGCTGCGGGCCAGCCCTTTGCCGGAACGCTGCCCGCCGGGGCGGCGTTGCGGATTCTGACCGGTGCGATCCTGCCGCCGGGCGTCGATACCGTGGTGCTGGAAGAAGACTGTGCCACCGATGGCCAATGGGTCGCCTTTGACGGCCCGGTCAAGCGCGCCATCAACACTCGCCAAGCCGGCGAAGATGTCGCCCAGGGCACCACGATCCTGCCCGCGGGCCGGGTGCTGACGCCCGCCGATCTGGCGCTGCTGTCGGCTGTCGGCGTGGGTGAGGTTGCGGTTCATCGCCGCCTGCGCGTGGCGGTCTTGTCGACCGGTGACGAGGTTCTGGCCGACCCGGGCGCGCCAGCCGAGCCGCATCAGATCTTTGATGCCAATCGGCCGATGTTGTTGGCGCTGCTGGCTGCCTGGGGCTTTGACGCGATCGATCTGGGCCACGCGCCCGATGACGCGGGCCAGATCGCCGCGCGGCTTGAGCATGGCGCGACGGCGGCGGACGCCATCGTGACATCGGGCGGCGCATCGGCCGGAGACGAAGACCATGTGTCGCGGCTGTTGCGCACGCGGGGAACGCTTTCGAGCTGGCGCATCGCCGTCAAGCCGGGCCGCCCCTTGGCGCTGGCCATGTGGGACGGGGTGCCGGTGTTCGGGCTGCCGGGCAATCCCGTTGCGGCGCTGGTTTGTGCGCTGGTTTTTGCCCGGCCGGCCTTGTCGCTGTTGTCGGGGGCCGGCTGGTCGCGGGTGCAGGGCTTCACCGTGCCCGCGGCCTTTTCCAAGCGCAAGAAGGCGGGGCGGCGGGAATATCTGCGCGCCCGGCTGACCGAGGATGGACAGGCCGAGGTCTTTGCCTCGGAAGGATCGGGGCGGATTTCCGGCCTGAGCTGGGCCACCGGGCTGGTCGAATTGCCCGATGCGGCCTGCACCATCGCGCCCGGCGATCCGGTGCGCTTTGTGCCCTATGCCGCCTTCGGCATCACATCCGCCGGATAAGATAGGCGCGCGCACCCGCGCCCGCGTCTTCGATGCCCAACAGCTGATGACCGCTTTCGGTGCAGAAATGCGGAACGTCCACCACGGCCGCCGGGTCGCTGGCCAACAGCCGCAGCACTTGGCCCGGTTGCATGGATTTCAGCCGTTTGCGTGCCTTCAGCACGGGCAGGGGGCATAACAGGCCCAAGGTATCCAGTGTGGCGTCTTCGGTCATGCTATGCCCCTAGGGTTCCTGCTTTCGAACGGTGCGCCGATCCACGCCGGGCATGCACCGGCACGCAATCCCACCGCCCCCTGCAGGGTAGGGCAAGCCCCGCATTGTGCAAGACCCCACGCGGCGCACCTGCCGTGCCATGGGCCGGCATGGGTGGTTCTGCCCCCGGCTGGTCAGGGGCTGTTTGGCCGGCTAACAAGGGGCGCAAGACTTGCCCCCAGACCCGGCGCGACCGATGCCGCGCCCCGAGCGCCTTGGTGATACCGCATGACGCCTTCCGAATTGCTGCGCGCCTTGTTTGATCGCGCGGTTGCCGTGGCCGATCCGATGCAAAGCCTTGCCGCCGCCCTGCCCCCCAAACCCGCAGGGCGCGTGGTGGTCATCGGGGCGGGCAAGGCCAGCGCCCGCATGGCCGAGGCGGTCGAAGCAGCGTGGGGCCCCTGCGAGGGCCTGGTGATCACGCGCTATGGCTATGGCCGGCCCTGCCGGCAGATCGAGATCGTCGAAGCCGCGCACCCGGTTCCCGATGCCGCGGGTGTGGCCGCGACGCGGCGGATGCTCGATCTGGTTACGGGTTGCGGCCCCGATGATTTCATCTTGTCGCTGATTTCGGGTGGGGGATCGGCGTTGTTGTGCGCGCCGGCGGGCGCCATCACCTTGGCCGAAAAACAAGCCTTGACCCAAGGCTTGCTGGCCTCGGGCGCGCCGATCGGGGTGATCAACGCCATCCGCAAGGAAATTTCGGCGGTCAAGGGTGGGCGACTGGCCGCTGCCGCCTATCCGGCGCGGATGCTGACGTTGATGATCTCGGACGTTCCGGGCGATGATCCGGGCGACATCGCGTCGGGTCCGACGGTGGGCCATCGGGGCGATGCGCGCGGGGCCTTGGCGTTGCTGGCGCGATGGGGTGTGTCGGTGCCCGCTTCGGTCAAGGAATATCTGGAGACGGGCGGCGATCCGGTGTTTCCCGATGATCCCCGCCTGTCGCGGGTGGAAAACGTCATTTATGCCGCACCGGCCCAATCGCTGGCGGCCGCCGCCGATCTGGCGCGGGCCCATGGCTACCCCGTCGATATTCTTGGCGACGCAATCGAAGGCGAAGCCCGCGACGTCGCGGCCCGACACGCCGCCTTGGCCCGGGCGACCAAAGGCCCACGCCTGATCTTGTCGGGGGGCGAATTGACGGTGACGCGTCGGGGCGACGGCATCGGCGGCCCCAATGCCGAATATGCGCTGGCCATGGCGCTGGCGCTTCAGGGTGCGGCGGGCATTCACGCGATTGCCTGTGATACCGACGGCGTCGACGGCGCCGCCGAGGTCGCGGGCGCCGTGATCGGCCCCGATACCTTGGCCTTGGCAAAAGCCGCCGGTGCCGACCCGGTGGCGGCGCTTGCGCGCAATGATGCGCACGGGTTTTTTGCCAAGATTGATCGCCAGATCGTGCCCGGCCCGACCCTGACCAATGTGAATGATTTCCGGGCGATCTTGGTCACCGGCTAGGCGCGGGCACCGCATTGGGGCAACCCAGGCCACGCAGCCTGGTGTTCCTGGCGGCCACCCCTTGTCAGTCCCTGGTCGGGACGCAACACTGCATCGTCCCATCATCGGGGGAAGATCATGAACATCGCCCATTGGCTGGCCCGCACCGCCCAGACCGCAGCGGCCCAGCCCGCCCTGATGATCGGGGGACAGGTCGTGGCCGATTACGCGATGTTCCACGCGCAGGCCGGGGCGCTGGCGCGGTCTTTGCGGGCGCTGGGGCTGGCGCCCGGCGACCGCGTGGCGCTGTTTGCCACCAACACGCCCGCGTATCTGGTGGCGCTTTTCGGGGTCTGGCATGCGGGCTGTGTGGCCGTGCCGATGAACGCCAAGCTGCACCCGCGCGAGGCGGCATACATCCTTGGCAACAGCGGCGCGTCGCATGTCTTTGCCAGTGCGCATCTGATCGCGGGGCTGCGCGCCGAAAGCGATGTGCCGGCGACCGTGCTTGACGGGCCCGATTTCGCCGCCATGACCTTGGGCGCCCCCGCCCCTGTCCATGACCGCGCACCCGGCGATCTGGCCTGGTTGTTTTACACCTCTGGCACCACGGGGCGCCCCAAGGGCGTGCAGATCACCCATGGCATGCTGGCGGCGACATCGCTGTGTTACCCCGTGGATGTCGATCCGGTCGATGCCGGGGATGCCGCGCTTTATGCCGCCCCGATGAGCCATGGGGCGGGTCTGTACGCCCCGATCCATGTGCGCATGGGCGCGCGCCACATGGTGCCGCCATCGGGTGGCTTTGACGCGGCCGAGGTGCTGGCGCTGTCTGCCGCTCACGGCCCGACATCGCTGTTTCTGGCCCCCACCATGGTCAAGCGGCTGACCGATGCCGCCAAGGCGGCGCGCCAGCGTGGCACGGGGATCAAGACGATCGTTTATGGCGGCGGCCCGATGTACTGCGCCGATATCGAACTGGCCGTCGATTGGTTCGGCCCGCGCTTCGTGCAGATCTATGGGCAAGGCGAATGCCCGATGGCAATCACGGCGCTGTCGCGTGCCGATGTCGCCGACCGCACGCATCCCCGCTGGCGCGCGCGTCTTGCTTCGGTCGGGCGTGCCCAAAGCGCGGTCGAAATCGCCATCGCCGATGCTGCGGGCCGCCCCCGGCCCCCCGGACACACCGGCGAGATCATGGTGCGCGGCGCCCCGGTGATGCCCGGCTATTGGCAAGACCCTGCCGCCACGCAAAACACCCTGCGCGACGGGTGGCTGATGACCGGGGACATCGGCCATCTGGATCACGATGGCTACCTGACCTTGGTCGATCGTTCGAAGGATGTGATCATCTCGGGCGGCACCAACATCTACCCGCGCGAGATCGAAGAGGTTTTGTTGACCCATGCCTGCGTCGATGCGGTGGCGGTCGTGGGCCGGGCTTCGCCCGAATGGGGCGAAGATGTGGTGGCCTTTGTCGTGTTGCGTCCGGGTGCCACGCTCGATCCGGTTGCGCTGGACGCCCATCTTTTGGCGCAGCTTGCCCGTTTCAAGCGCCCCAAGGCCTATATCCCGGTCGCGGAATTGCCACGCAACAACTATGGCAAGGTGCTGAAGACCGTGCTGCGGCAATCCCTGGAAACGCCGGAATAATCCGATATGGGCGCGCCGGCCCGCCGCCGCGTCGCGTAGGGGTCTTGTGCGCGGCCACGCCTTGCTCCGCGTCGGGGCACACTCTACATCCTGTGCATGCGACGCTACATTCCCTTCCTGCCCAAACACCCGCTCGTTTCCGTGATCCGTCTGAGTGGCGTGATCGCGGCCTCGAATCGTGGCGGCACGCTCAGCGATCATGGTTTGGCCCCGGCCATCGAGCGCGCCTTTGCCAAGGGCAAGCCCGCCGCGGTGGCCTTGGTGCTGAATTCCCCCGGCGGAAGCCCCGCGCAATCCGCGTTGATTGCGGCCCGCATCCGCCGGTTGGCTGCGGACCGAAAGATCCCTGTTCACGCCTTTGTCGAAGATGTGGCTGCCTCGGGGGGCTATTGGCTTGCCTGTGCCGCCGATGACATCTGGGTCGACGACAGCTCGATCCTCGGTTCGATCGGGGTCATTTCGGCGGGGTTCGGCTTTGCCGATGCCATGGCCCGCATCGGGGTGGAACGCCGCGTGCACACCGCGGGCGCCGAGAAATCGATGCTTGATCCCTTCCGCCCCGAAACCCCCGAAGACATCGCCCGCCTGCGCGAAATTCAAGATGACATCCACCGCGCCTTCATCGCGCATGTTCAGGCCCGGCGTGGGGATCGGCTGCGTGCCGAGCAGGATCTGTTCACCGGCCGCTTCTGGGCTGGGCGGCGCGCGGTGGAACTGGGCTTGGCCGATGGGGTGGCCCATATCGCGCCCAAGCTGAAGGAACTTTACGGCGACAAGCTGCGCGTGCAACACTTCGGGCCGAAGCGCGGCCTGTTCCAACGCTTTGCCACCCAGCTGACGGCCGAGATTGCGACCGGCATCGAAGACCGCGCATTGTGGTCGCGCTACGGGATTCATTGATGCTGAAGCTGATCACCCTGTTTCTGGTTTTCATGGCGGTGCTGGCCATGTTCGGCCGACTGCGCTGGCCGGGCAAGGGCGGCAAGGGCGGCGGCGGGTTGCCCAAGCCCAAGCTGTGCCCGGCATGCGGGCGTTACAATCTGCGCGGAGGCCCCTGCCGCCATTGCCAAGACGGCGAGGGTTGACCGCATGTGCGCCCTGATGAATGCCGCCGCGCCATGGCCCATGGCCGGCCCGCACCGCCCCCGTCTTGCGGCCCCTTGGTCCAGCATAAGGAACACGCGATGACCGCATTGGTGACAGGGGCCGCGCGCCGCCTTGGCCGCGCCATGGCGCTAGAGCTTGCGCGCGCGGGTCATGACGTGGCCGTGCATTATTCCGGCAGCGCGGCCGAGGCCGAAGCCACCGCCGACGACATCCGCGCCTTGGGTGTGCGCGCGGTCACGTTGCAGGCGGATCTGATCGTCGAAGACCAGATGCAAGCGCTGTTGCCCCGTGCCACCGCTGCGCTGGGTGCCCCGATCACGGTTTTGGTGAACAACGCCTCGATCTTTGAATATGACACGCTGGCCAGCGCCACACGCACAAGCTGGGATCGGCACCTGGAATCGAATCTGCGCGCGCCTTTCGTGCTGACGCAGGCTTTGGCCGCGCAAGTGCCCGATCCGGTGGCTGACGAAAATGGCGAACCGCTGGCGCAGGGGCTGGTGGTCAACATGATCGACCAGCGGGTCCACAAGCTGACGCCGGAATTCATGACCTATACCATCGCCAAGATGGGGCTTTGGGCCCTGACGCGCACCTCGGCTCAGGCCTTGGCGCCGCGCGTGCGCGTCAATGCCATCGGGCCGGGCCCCACCTTGCAGGGCGCGCGCCAATCGGCGGAACACTTCGCCGGTCAGCGTGCGGCGACCATTCTGGGGCGGGGCGCCGACGCGGCGGGCATCTGCGATGCGCTGCGCTACCTGTTGGGCGCACGGGCGGTTACCGGCCAGTTGATCTGCGTCGACGGTGGCCAGCACCTGGGGTGGCAAACCCCCGATGTTCTTGGGGTGGAATGACCGGTGCAGGGCAGGCGATAGGCACTTTTCCACGCGCCGTGCCGATGTGAAGCTGATGTTAAACTTCTGTGACACGGCCGCGGTGCGCTGGAATTTCGAAAGATATATTTCGCAATATCAAGCACTTAAATAATAGCCTAAAAAATAGGCAAATCGCAGAAGTTGGCCAGCGGAAAGGAAAATTTGCCCCGGCCCAAGTTTTTTCCTCAGTCTTATCCACAGCGACCGTGGAAAGCTGACCCCTTGATCCCCCGCGATTTCCGTTGCAGCCAAAAGGGGAATCGCCAAGGCCCCTGCACCCATGCCAGAAACGCCCGAAAACAGCGCCCCATCCGGCCACGAGGTGATCCAATCGTACCTCCGTACCCTCGACAATTCGCCGGGGGTGTACCGCATGCTCGATGCGCAAAGCCGGGTGTTGTACGTTGGCAAGGCGCGCGCCTTGAAAAAGCGGGTGGCCAATTACGCCAAACCCAACGGGCACAGCCCGCGGATCGCCCGGATGATCGGCGAAACGGCCTCGATGATGTTCTTGACCACGCGCACCGAAACCGAAGCGCTGTTGCTGGAACAAAACCTGATCAAGCAACTCAAGCCGCGCTACAACGTGCTGCTGCGCGATGACAAATCCTTTCCCAACATTCTCGTCGCGCAAGATCACCGCTATCCGCAGATCAAGAAGCATCGGGGTGCCAAGACGGAACGGGGTGCCTATTTCGGCCCCTTCGCCAGTGCCGGTGCCGTCAACCGCACCTTGAACCAGCTTCAACGTGTGTTCTTGTTGCGCAACTGCACCGACGCCATCTTCGAGTCCCGCACCCGGCCCTGCCTGCTTTACCAGATCAAGCGGTGTTCGGCGCCCTGCACCGGCCAGATCAGCGCGGCTGACTACGCGGCCTCGGTTGCGGATGCGATGCGGTTTCTCAAGGGGGATTCCACCCAGTTGCAGGCCCAGCTGGCGGCACAGATGGCCGCGGCTTCTGACGCGATGGAGTTTGAGCGGGCCGCCGCGCTGCGCGACCGGATCCGGGCGTTGACCCATGTGCAGTCGGTTCAGGGCATCAACCCGCGCGGCGTGCGCGAGGCCGATGTGATCGCGCTGCACATGGAAGGTGGGCAGGCCTGCGTGCAGGTGTTTTTCATCCGCGCCAATCAGAACTGGGGCAACAAGGATTATTATCCGCGCATCAGCGCCGACATTGCCCCTGCCGAGGTGCTCGAAGCCTTCTTGGGGCAGTTCTATGACCAAAAGGACCCGCCGCCGCAGCTGATCCTGAGCCATCCGATCGAAAACGCCGATCTGATGATCGATGCGCTTAGCCAGAAACTGGGCCGAAAGGTCGCGCTGGTGGTGCCTCAGCGGGGTGAAAAGGCCGAACTGATCGATGGCGCGATGCGCAACGCCCGCGAAAGCCTGGCCCGCCGCATGGCCGAAGGCCAGGCGCAGTCCAAGCTGTTGATCGGTCTGGCGGACGCCTTTGGGTTGGATGCCCCCCCCAAACGGATCGAGGTCTATGACAATTCCCACATTCAGGGCGCCCATGCGGTCGGGGCCATGATCGTGGCGGGCCCGGATGGCTTTCTCAAGTCGCAATACCGCAAGTTCAACATCCGCGGCACCGACCTGACACCCGGGGATGATTTCGGCATGATGCGCGAGGTGCTGACCCGCCGCTTCCAGCGCTTGGTGCGCGAAGACCCCGACCGCGCGACCGAATCCTGGCCGGACCTGTTGCTGATCGATGGCGGCGCGGGGCAGCTTTCGGCGGTGCAGCAGATCATGGATGATCTCGGGATCGATGATCTGCCGGTCATCGGCGTGGCCAAGGGCATCGACCGCGATCAAGGCAAGGAAGAATTCCACCGCACGGGCCAGCCGGTCATGGCCTTGCCGCGCAATGATCCGGTGCTTTATTTCGTCCAGCGCTTGCGCGACGAGGCGCATCGTTTCGCCATCGGCGCCCATCGGGCCAAACGCGCCCAGGCGGTCAGTGCCACCCCGCTTGATGACATCGCGGGCGTGGGCGCGTCGCGCAAACGCGCGCTCTTGGCCCATTTCGGCAGCGCCAAGGCCGTGGCCCGCGCCGATCTGGCCGATCTGCGGGCGGTTGACGGCGTGAATGCGGCGCTGGCACAGAAAATCTACGACCACTTTCACGAAAAAGGCTAGCGGCCCTGCGGGCAGCACATGCGCGAAAGCCGCCTATTCCCTCTGCCGGGCGGGCGCGTTACATCTGCGCCATGCGTTGGACCTTGCCCAATATTCTTACCGTTGCGCGGATGATTGCGGCCCCCATGGTGGGGGTGGTGTTCTTGGTATTGCCGCGGCCCTATGCCGATTGGATGGCGATGATCCTGTTTCTGGCGGCCTCGCTGACCGATTACGTCGATGGTTACCTGGCCCGCGCCTGGAACCAGATCAGCCGTTTTGGCGCCATGCTCGACCCGATTGCCGACAAGGCGGTGGTGGTCATCGCCTTGGCGGTGTTGCTGGGCGTGCATGGCATCAGCGGCTGGACACTGATCCCGGTCTTGGCGATCCTTGTGCGCGAAGTTTTCGTTTCGGGGCTGCGGGAATTTCTTGGCCAACAGGCCGGCACGCTCAAGGTGACGCCTTTGGCGAAATGGAAAACCTCGGTGCAGATGGTGGCGATCACGTTGCTGTTTGCCTGGGGTCTGTTCGATCATTATTTTCTGGCGCAGACCGGCGGCATGAACGCCCAGATCGTGGCCGAAATTCTGAACGGAAACAGGGCCGACAGCCATGGCTTGAACTGGAAGTATCAGGGCCTGATGCTGACCTCGTACGCGGGGCTGGCGCTGCTGTGGCTTGCGGCCGCGCTGACGCTGGTCTCTGGGCTCGATTATTTCCGAAAGGCGATGCCCTATCTGAAGGACCCGGTATGAAACTCGACATTCGCTATTTCGCATGGCTGCGCGAACGGGTGGGCACCGCTGCCGAACAGATCGACACCCAGGCCACGACGGTGGCGGGGCTGATCGACGAATTGCGCAGCCGCGATGACGGCTATGCCTATGCTTTTTCCGATATCGCTTCGATCCGGGCCGCGGTCGATCACACGCTGGTCGAACTTGACGCGCCGCTGGCCGGTGCGCGCGAAGTGGCCTTTTTCCCGCCCATGACAGGGGGGTAGGCCCAATGACCGATCCCGTCCGCGTCCAGGCTGCCCCGTTTGATATGGGGGCCGAATTGAACGCTTTCGCCGCACGGGTTCCGGGCGCGGGGGCGGTGGTCAGTTTTTCCGGCATGACCCGCGACTTGGCCAGCGGGGATCTACAGGTCATGGAAATCGAACATTATCCCGGCATGACCGAAGCTGCTTTGGCTGCCATCCGCGCAGATGCGATTGCCCGCTTCTCGCTGAGCGATGCGATGATCCTGCACCGTTTCGGCCCGCTCAAACCCGGCGATCCGATCATGATGGTGGCCACCGCGGCCCGTCACCGCGCCGATGCCTTTGCCGCGGCGGAATTTCTGATGGATTACCTGAAATCGCGCGCGCCGTTCTGGAAAAAGGAAGTCACGGCAACAGCCGCCAATTGGGTGGAGGCCCGCGGCGAAGACGAAACGGCCTTGGCGCGCTGGACCGATCCCCGTTAGCCACCTCGACGTGGTCGCCGGCTGCGCGTGCCACATGCCAAGCCGGCCACACCGGCACGGGCCAAGCCACCCGCATGTTCGGACGAAAATTCGCAGCCGCCCGGCGGGATCAATCCTGGCCCTGATTGCTGCGTTCGATGTACAGGCGCAATTCTTCGGTTTCCTGCCGGGCTTCGCGCAGACCATCCATCGCGGCGCGCAATTCGGCCTCTGTCTGGCTCAACTGACCAAGCAGCTCGGCCTCGCGTTGCTGCAGATAGGTGATGGATTGGTCGCGGGTTTCTTCCGCGTCGTGCAGCGCCTTGGCCATGGCCTCCAACTCGTTCAGATCGGCAGTTGTGACCCGGTGAAACCGGCCCAGAAGCCAATGCGCGAACCACCCAAGCGCAAAGGCGATAAACAAGATGGCGGCAATGGCGATCACGAATTCAAGCCGGTTCATGGGCGTTCCCTTTCTCAGTCGCGGGCGCGTTCGGGGCGGGGCACGGGGCGTGGCACGCCGGATCCGGGGGCCGGTTCAACGGGCGTCGTGGCCGATGCGTCGGCGTCGGCCAGCGGGCCTGCCGTCGCTGCCGCCTCGCTCGCCTCGGTCGCAGCGCTGTCGGCGCTGTCATCGCTGGCCGTGCTGAGCGCACGAAATTCGATCCTGCGGTTTTGCTCGCGGCCGGCTTCGGTTTCGTTGGATGCGATGGGTTGGCTTTCGCCATAGCCCTGCGCGGTCAGGTTCGACACCAGCACATTGCGCGCCAGCAATCCGTCCAGAACCGCGTTCGCCCGCGATTGGCTGAGGTTCAGGTTCATCTCTTCGCGGCCTTGGGAATCGGTGTGGCCGGCGATTTCCATCCGCACATGGCGACATTCGGGCAGCACGGTGGCGATCCGATCCAGCACCGCGCCAGCGGCCGCGTTGATCGCCACCGATCCGGGATCGAATGTGATCTTGGTATCGCGCTGGATTTCGGCGATGCGCGCGATGCACTCTTCGGGGCTGGGCAGGGACGCCACCGGGTCCAGCGCTTCCATGTAGCTGATGCGCAGCTGGAAATCGGCATCTTGCCCCAGCTGTTCGCCCAGGAACCGGGACAGATCCGATTCCGCCTCGGCGTTGCCGGTCCGCCCCCGCAGGACCAATGTTTCGGGTTCCAGCGTCATGGTGCCTTCGTTCAGTTGCGCCAGCGCATCCAGACCGATCATGGCCCGCACGGCCCAGTCGATCGGCAGGTCCTCCACCATCCGTGTCGCCACATCGGCACGATCCTGACCGAAGAGTGCGCGCGCATAAGCCTCCACCGCCTGACCCACGGTGCCTTCGGGCAGACGGCCGCGCAGGATCAACCGCCCTGTGTCGTCCAGAGTGGCAATCAGCCGGGCCGGGCCCGCCATGGGTGAACCGGTATCGTTTTGCACATTCAGCACCCCCGACAGTGAAAACACGTCGGGCAGGGCATTGGCCAATTCGCCGATCACGCGGTCGAAATCATCCTGACCGGTGCCATCCGCCGCGATCAGCGTCACGTCGCCATCGGAAAAGGCGACCGTGCCGGCCCCCAGATCGGCCACGGCCCGGATCGCCACCACCACCGCCTCGGCCCATTGCGGCGAAGGCACGCCCAGACCGATGTTGCAGACCGACGTGCCCGGCGCGCCCGCGGCGATGGCGGCGGCAAGGATCTGCTGTTGCGCGGCGGGGCTATCGGCGGCGCAGGTTTCCAGCCGTGCGCCGTCTTGATCCATTGTAAAGCGCAGCTGAAAGGGCGTGATCACAGGCCGGGGGGCGGAAATATCCAGCGCCACCTCCAGCCCGTCGGGCCGCATGTCATCGAGCATGGTCAGAAACGTGGCCCGTTGCGCGGCGCTTTCGGCAATCGCCTGCACCTCGACCCGGTCGGCACGGATCGTGATCTTGGACCGCGGCAGCAGTTCCAGCGCCGCCAGCCCGTAACCCAGCGCCACGTCCCAAAGCGCGGGAACGGGAAAATCGGTGGTTTCCACCAGGTTCGTCACCTCGACCCCATCGGCGATCTGCCCAATCGTGGCGGTAATCGGCTCGAGTCCCGTGGCGGCGGGCACCAGCCCGATGACCTGTATGCCGTCACGCGCCCGCAAGATATCGACCGAAAAGCGCGGTGGCTGCAGGTCGGCGCGCTGTGCCACCAGGATCCGGCTGATGACCCGGTCGCCATCCACCAGCGACGCTGCGCGCTGTCCGGCGCGAAAGGCCGCGGCCTCGTTCGGGGCGGTGCCATCCAGAAACACCTGCAACCCGTCGGCCGAAACCGTGACCCAATCCATGCCGCCCTCGCGCATGGCATCGTGCACCGCGTCGATCGACCGCCGCTCCATCGCCACGGCCAGCGCGCTGGCCGTGGCCAGGCACAGGCCCAAGGCAAGGCCGAACGCGGCGAACATCTGCAGCTTCTGGGATCGGATCATGTCGGTCTCGGCGTCGCGGGCGCGCAGGTCTGTCAAGCGGCCTACAAGCTTGCGCGACCGGGTTCAATCAAACCAGCGCCGCAGCGGCGAAAAACAGCGCAACGATCAGCCCGGTGTCGCGGTTGGTGCGAAACAGCCGCAGGCAGGTTTCGGGATCGTCGATGTCAAGTTGGCGAAGCTGCCACCACATGTGCCCGCCCATGCCCCCGACCCCGACCAGCGCCACCACCGTCGCCGCTAGCGAGATCTGGCCCAAGGCCATGATCACGGCCGCGGCCATGCACAGCTTGGTCAGCACCAGAAATCCCATCAGCCACGGCCCGGTGTTCTGTGCAAACAGCCGGGCCGTCGATTTGACCCCGATCAGCGCATCATCATCGCGATCTTGGTGGGCATAGATGGTGTCGTAGAACAAGGTCCAGCTGATGCCACCCAGATACAGGGCCACCGCCGGCCAGCCAAGGCTGCCCGCCTGTGCCGTCCACAACAGCAGCGCCCCCCAGTTGAAGGCAAGGCCCAGGAACATCTGCGGCCACCAGGTAAAGCGCTTGGCAAAGGGATAGATCGCCACCGGCACGAGCGAGACCATGCCAAGCACGATCGCGTTGACGTGAAAGGTCAGCAAGATCGCAAACGCCACCAGCGCTTGGGCCACCAACCAGATAAAGGCTTGGCCAACGCCCACCTGACCGGCCGGAATCGGCCGCGACCGTGTGCGCGCCACCCCCGCATCGATGTGGCGGTCCGTGATGTCGTTCCAGGTGCAGCCGGCGCCGCGCATCAGAAAGGCCCCGATGGCCGCGCCCACAAACAACCACAGATCACCCAGGCTAAAGCCCGCGCCCCCCGCGGCGGCGGCCAGGAACAGCCCCCACCAGCAAGGCAGCAGCAACAGCCATGTGCCGATCGGCCGGTCCGCGCGGCTCAGCCGCAGGTAGGGGCGCGCAGCCGCGGGGGCCAGCCGGTCCACCCAATTGCCGCGCACGGCATCGGCCACCTGACCCTCTGGCCTTTCGCGGGCCTCGCTCATAATCTTTGCCCCATGTCCGACCGCCCCAAGATACGCCTGTATGTAGACCAGCCTTTGCAGCCGGGGCAAACGGTCGACCTGTCGCGGGATCAGGGCAATTACCTGTTCAATGTGATGCGGCTGGGTCCGGGCGACGATGTGGCACTGTTCAACGGGCGCGACGGCGAATGGCGCGCACAGGTGGAACAGGCGGGAAAGCGGGGCGGGCGCCTGATCTGCAGGGTGCAAACCGCCCCGCTGATCGCGCCCCCCGATCTGTGGCTGCTGTTTGCCCCGATCAAGAAAGCGCGCACCGATTTCATCGTCGAAAAGGCGGTCGAGATGGGCGCCGCGCGCATCATTCCCGTCCAGACCGATTACACCAATGCCGAACGCATCCGGCAAGATCGGCTGCAGGCCCATGCGATCGAGGCCGCCGAGCAATGCGGCGGCACCTTCGTGCCCGAGGTTTGCGATCTGCACCGTCTGGACCGGGTTCTGGCCGATTGGCCCACGGGGCGCGGCTTGATCTTTGCCGACGAAGCCCGCGTGGGGGCCGAAACCGGCCTGTCCGCCGCGCCGGCGCGTGACAGCTGGGCCATTCTGATCGGCCCCGAAGGCGGGTTTTCCGGGCCCGAGCGCGCGCGGCTGTCCAGTCTTTCTTTCGTCACGCCGATCGCGCTGGGCCCGCGCATCTTGCGGGCCGATACGGCGGCCGTGGCGGCCCTGACCCTGTTTCAGGCGCATCTGGGGGATTGGCGGTGACCAGCTTTCTGCGCCCCGAGGTGGCGGTGCTGCTGCGCCGCTGGGCCGAGGTGATCGTGGCCGGGCTGGTGCTTGCGCTGGGCCTGTGGATCGCGGCCCGCCCCGGCCCGGTGGTGCAGGGCTTTGGCTACGTGCTGGCGGTTCTGGCCGTGCTTGCCCTGATCCCGGCCATACGTCGCGCCCGTTTTGCCCCCGGTGGCCAGGGGCCGGGTGTGGTGCAGGTGGTCGAGGGGCGCATTCTTTACATGGGGCCGATGACGGGGGGGGCCGTGTCCTTGGGCGATATCACATCGCTTGCCCTGCGGCGCGATCATCCGGATGCGGCCGCATGGGTGCTGAGCGAACCGGGGCAGGTGCTGATCATCCCGATCGATGCCAGGGGGGCCGATGCCCTGTTCGATGCCTTTGCCGCATTGCCGGGCCTGGGCGTGCAGCGCGTGCTGGCTGCGCGCAGCAACCTGCGCCCGGGGCTGCACACCCTGTGGCGGCGAAGCGACGTTCCGGCCTTGACACGCTAACCCCCGCGGGTCACCTCTGCCCGCGACGATCCCACAGCGCGGAAGTTAAACCATCCATGTCGATTCCCCAGTCCGGCGGTGGCCCGATCGAACGTTTCGAACAGTTGGCGGAATATCTGGCCTCGGGCTGCAAGCCCAAGGATCAATGGCGCATCGGCACCGAACATGAAAAATTCGGCTATTGTCGCGATACGTTGGCGCCCTTGCCCTATGATGGCCCGCGCTCGATCAAGGCCCTGCTTGAAGGCATCGCACAGACGTTTGGCTGGGCGCCGGTGTTCGAGGGCGACCACATCATCGGTCTGACCAAGGACGGCGCCAACATCAGCCTGGAACCGGGTGGCCAGCTCGAATTGTCCGGCGCGCCGCTGGAAACGATCCACCAGACCTGCGACGAGGTGAACGAGCATCTGCGCGCTGTGCGCGCTGTGGCCGATGGGCTGGGCGCCGAATTCATCGGCCTGGGTGCCGCGCCCATCTGGCGGCACGAAGACATGCCCTTGATGCCCAAGGGGCGCTACAAGCTGATGGACGGCTACATGCAGACCGTTGGCACCATGGGCACCACCATGATGCGCCGCACCTGCACGGTACAGGTGAACCTTGATTTCGCCACCGAGGCGGACATGGTGCAAAAGATGCGCGTGGCGCTGGCGCTACAGCCCGTGGCGACCGCGCTGTTCGCCAATTCGCCTTTTCTGGACGGCAAGCCCAACGGGCACAAATCCTGGCGCAGCCGCGTCTGGCGCGATCTGGATCCCGCGCGCACGGGCATGTTGCCCTTTGTCTTCGAGGACGGCTTCGGTTTCGAGCGATGGGTGGAATACGTCCTCGATGTGCCGATGTATTTCGTCTACCGCGACGGCAAATACATCAATGCGCTGGGCCAGTCGTTCCGCGATTTCCTGAAGGGGCAGCTGCCCGCATTGCCGGGTGAAATGCCCACCCTGTCGGATTGGGCCGATCACCTGACCACCGTGTTCCCCGAGGCGCGGGTGAAGAAATACATCGAGATGCGCGGCGCGGATGGCGGCCCATGGCGCAGGCTCTGCGCGCTGCCGGCGTTCTGGGTGGGGTTGATGTATGATCAATCCGCGCTCGACGCGGCTTGGGATCTGGTCCGGGGCTGGGACCGCGAAACGCGCGATGCGCTGCGCGTGGCGGCATCGGTCGATGGCTTGCAGGCCGTGGTCGGAAAGATCGGCATGCATGATCTGGCGCGCGAAGTGGTGGCGATTGCCGATGCCGGGCTCAAGGCGCGCGCACGCCCCGGTGCCGGCGGCCTGATCGCCGACGAAACCCATTTTCTGGATACGCTCAAGGACAGCATCGAAACCGGCCGCGTGCCCGCGGATGAGCTGTTGGCGCGCTATCACGGCGACTGGGCGGGCGATCTGTCGCGTATCTACAGCGATTACCGCTACTAGGGCGTGCCCGCGCGCCTAGGATTTGCGCCCGATCCGCGGCTCGGTGCCGGCGATCAGGCGGCGGATATTGGCGTCGTGGCGCAGCCCGATCAGCACCGCCAGACCCAGCATCATCGCGGTGGCATCGGCATGGCCCAACGCCAGCGCCCAGATCGGCGACAGCGCGGCCGCGACCAATGCCGACAGCGATGATATGCGGCTGAGTGCCGCCACCGCCGCCCATGTGGCACAGGCCGCCAGCCCCACGGGCCATGCCAGGGCCAGCAGCGTGCCCAGAAAGGTCGCAACCCCCTTGCCGCCGCGAAAGCCCAGAAACACGGGGTAACAATGGCCCAGGAACGCGGCGAAACCCGCGATTTGGGCGGCATCGGCACCAAGGACCATCCGGGCGATCACGACCGCGATGCCCCCCTTGGCCGCATCCAGCACCAAGGTCAGCGCCGCCGCCGTCTTGTTTCCGGTGCGCAGCACATTGGTGGCCCCGATGTTGCCCGACCCGATCTGTCGCAGATCGCCCAAGCCAAACAACCGTGCCATCACCATGCCAAAGGGCACCGATCCCAACAGATAGGCACATGCCGCCGTCAGCGCCAAAAGACCCGGTGCGGTGTCAAGGGCGGGCATAAGGGCGGGCATCATGCCGGTGTGCCCGCCGCGCGGTCATAGACCAGCTGTCCATCGACCCAGGTGCGCATTACCCGGCCTTGCATGCGCTGGCCGTCGAACGGTGTGTTCTTCGATTTCGACTGTAGCCCGAACCGATCCAGCACATAGGGCACATCGGGGTCGAAAAGCACCAGATCGGCCGGCGCACCCGCCGTCAGCCGCCCGCCATCCAGCCCCAGACGCCGGGCCGGGTTCAACGCCAAGGCGCGGAACAGTTCGGCCATGCTCAGCGCATCCGCGTGGTAGAGCCGCAGGGCGGCAGGCAACAGCGTTTCCAACCCCACCGCGCCCGATGCCGCCGCCTCGAATGGCAGGCGCTTGCTTTCCTCGTCCTGCGGGGTGTGCATCGAACAGATGATGTCGATCAGGCCCGTGCGCAGCGCCTCGACCATCGCCATGCGGTCGTCTTCGTCGCGCAGGGGCGGCTTGATCTTGAAGAAGGTGCGGTAATCGCCGACGTCAAAGGCATTGAGCGTCAGGTGATGGATCGAAACCCCGGCCGTCACATCCAGACCTGCCGCCTTGGCGCGGGCCAGCGCGGGCAGGGCTGCGGCGGTGGTGATCTGATCGGCGTGGTAGCGCGCGCCGGTCATTTCCACCAGGGCCAGATCACGTTCAAGCCCCATGCGTTCGGCCATCGGCGCCACCGCGGGCAGGCCCCTGAGCGATGCGAACTTGCCGCTGGTCACACTGGCCCCGGCCGATAGAACCGGTTCCTGCGGATGTGCGATGATCAACGCGCCCAGCGAACGCGCATAGGTCATGCAGCGCGACAGAACCCGCGCATCGCTGCACACGGCATCGCCATCGCTGAAGGCGATGGCGCCGGCATCCATCAAGAACCCGATTTCGGTCATCTCGCGGCCGGCCCGCGCCTTGGTCAGCGCGGCCATCGGGCGCACCTTGACCACGGCATCTTGCTGCGCGCGGCGGGTCACGAATTCCAGCACCTCGGGTGTGTCGATGGGCGTGGCCGTGTCGGGGCGCGTGACCATGGTGGTAACACCACCGGCCGCCGCCGCACGCCCCGCGGTGCGAAAGCTTTCCTTGTGCCGTTCGCCCGGTTCACCGACCTTGACGCCGATATCGACGATGCCGGGCGCAAGACAGGCGCCGCCGCAGTCGATGCCGCCCGCCCGCGGACCTTCGCCCAGCTCGGCGATGCGACCGCCCTCGATCCGCAGCCAGCCCAGCGCATCACGGCCCGATTCCGGGTCGATCAAACGCGCGTTTCTGAGCAGTGCATTGGTCATCTCGTGCAATTCACCCCGCCATCCTGCGACGCCCCGCCGCCGCTGCCATCGGCCTGTATCAGGCCAGCCACAAAACCACCGCTGCCACAAGCACAAGCGCCGCCACCAGCCAAGGCAGCGCCCCGATCGGGGGTCTGCCGGCGACCGGCCCGACAGGTTCCGCCGCAACCGGGCCCACCGCCGCCTTGGGCAGCTGTGCGCGATGATCGGCCCCTGCCAGGGGCAACACCGCAATCTGCGTCAGCGCCGCCCCCGTGGCGGGGGGTCCCTCCAACGCCCGATCGGGCACCAAAAGCACCGATCCCCCCAGCGCATCCATCCGCCGCGCATCGTCTGCGCCCATATGGTCAACCCCAAAGGCCATGTCGACATATTCGCTCAGCGACAGATCGCCGATATCCTTGATCGCGAACAGCTCGATCTCGTCGGTGTTCACGGGCGCGCCCAACCATTCGGCCAAGGGGGGCAGCGCAGGCTGCGGGCCGCCCTGGGCGCGGGTAAGGTGCGTGTGGCGCAGATCAAGCGGCGCGTTCACCGCGAAGATGTGCAGCCGTTCGATCATGCCGCCCGCCGCTTGCGCAGGTTCGCGGCCAATAGCTCCATCGCCGCCATGCGCACCGCCACGCCCATCTCGACCTGTTCTTGGATGACCGAGCGGTTGATGTCGTCGGCGATGGTGCCGTCGATCTCGACCCCGCGGTTCATCGGGCCGGGGTGCATCACGATGGCATCGGGCTTGGCATGGGCCAGCTTTTCCGCGTTCAGACCGAAGCGGTGGAAATATTCCCGCTCGGAGGGGATAAAGGCCCCATCCATCCGCTCTTTCTGAAGCCTGAGCATCATCACCACATCGGCGCCCTTGAGACCTTCGGCCATGTCGCCATAGACTTCGACCCCCCAATCGGCGGCGCCGGCGGGGATCAAGGTGGGCGGCCCGATCAACCGCAGCCGGTTTTCCATCTTGCCCAGAAGATGAATGTTCGACCGCGCCACGCGCGAATGGGCGATGTCACCGCAGATCGCGATGACCAAGCGGTGCAGCCGCCCCTTGGCGCGGCGGATGGTCAGCGCGTCCAGCAGCGCCTGGGTGGGGTGTTCATGCTTGCCGTCGCCTGCGTTCAAGACGGCACAGTTCACCTTGTCGGCCAGCAGCTTGACCGCGCCCGAATGGGGGTGGCGCACCACCAGCAGATCAGGGTGCATCGCGTTCAGCGTCAGGGCTGTGTCGATCAGCGTTTCGCCCTTTTTCAGCGAACTGGCCGCCATCGACATGTTCATCACATCCGCCCCCAGCCGGCGGCCTGCGATCTCGAAGCTGGCCTGGGTCCGCGTCGATGCTTCGAAAAACATGTTGATCTGGGTCAGCCCCTTGAGCGGCTGGCCATGATCGCGGCGGTCGCGTTCGGCTTCGGCGTAGGCATTGGCCCGGTCCAGCAAGGCCGTGATCTCCAGCGGGTGGAGGTCTTCGATCCCCAACAGATGGGTTTGGCTGAACGTCATGGCCCCGACCCCGATGTCGCGCGTTTCCCGCTTATAGGTGCGGGTGGGGTGGGGCGGCAAGGTGTTCGGCTCTTCCATCGGCGCGCGGCGCGGCATAGCTTGCGCGGCATGGATGATCTAAGCGACGAAGACGCGCTTGCGATGCTCGACTGGCAGATCGCGCTGGGCGCCGACGAGGCGATCCTGGATGCGCCCGTCGATCGCTTTGCCCTGTCCGCCGCCCCGACCGACGCCCCTGCAGATGCCCCCGGCTTGCCCGATGCCTCTGTGACCGCGGCCCCGCAGCAGCTTGCGCGCGGCGATGGGCCGTCTGCCCCCGCGATCGATGTGGTCGGATTGGCCGAAAGCACCGCGCGGGCCGCGGGTGATCTGTCGGCGCTGCGTGCCGCGCTGGAGGCGTTTGATCCATGCCCGCTGTCCCAGACCGCGACGCAGATGGTGTTTGCCGATGGTCGGTCTGACGCGCGCGTCATGGTCATAAGCGATGCCCCCCGCCGCGAAGAAGACCAGCAAGGCCGCCCCTTCGTGGGGGCCGAGGGGCGATTGTTCGACCGGATGCTGACGGCCATCGGTCTGTCGCGCATGGGCGACGACGGCGCGCAAGCGGTCTATGTCGCGCCGATGGTGCCCTGGCGCCCGCCACAAGACCGCCCGCCCACGCCCGAGGAAATGGCCATGCTGCTGCCGTTCATGCGGCGTCATGTCGAACTGGTTGGGCCCGATGTGCTGGTCTTGATGGGGCATCATGGCTGTCAGGCGCTTTTGGGTCGGCCCGGCATCACCCGCCTGCGCGGCACCTGGGCCGAGGTGGCGGGGCGCCCGGCCATCGCGATGCTTGCGCCGGAACATCTGCTGCGCAAACCTGCCGACAAGGCGCTGGCCTGGAGCGATCTTTTGGCACTTCGCGCGCGGCTGGCGCGGCTGGACGGATCGCGATGATCGACCCGATCCTGTTTGTTGCCTTTTTGCCGGCCGCATTGGCGCTGAACCTGACGCCGGGGCCGGACATGATGTTTTGCTTCGCCCAAGGGGTGCGCAGCGGTCCCCGGGCTGCCATCGCGGCCTCGGCCGGGATTTCGCTGGGGCTTTTGGTGCATGTGTTTCTTGCCGGTATCGGTCTGGGCGCCCTGCTGGCGGCGTTTCCATGGGTCTTTGGCGCGATCCGCTGGGTCGGGGCGGCCTATCTGATCTGGCTGGCGTGGAAGACATGGCACACACCCCTGACCGGCGTGCCCGCACCGGGGCGGGTCGCGTCGCGCGCGTTTCGCGACGGGTTGGTGGTGAACCTGTCCAACCCCAAGGTGATCTTGTTCATTCTGGCGCTGTTGCCGCAATTCATCGATCCTGCACGGCCGGTGCTGGTGCAGTTCATGGCCTATGGCGCGGTGCTGGGCTTGGGCGGTTTCATCGTGAACGGGGTGGTGGGCGCCTATTCGGCGCGCATCGGTCGCATTCTGGTGCAATCGCCGCGGGTCGAGCGGCGCCTGCGCAGCGCCACATCGGGGATCTTTGCGGCCTTGGCCGCCCGCATCGGCTGGGAGGCCGCCACAGCATGAGCCGCATCGACGAAACCCGCCCCTTCCTGCCGGTCCGCATCGCGGTGCTGGCGGTGTCCGACACGCGCAGCTTGGCCGAAGACAAATCCGGCGATCTGCTGGTCGAACGTTTGACCGGCGCGGGCCATGTGTTGGCCGCGCGCCATATCCTGCGCGACGACCGCGCCGACATCGCAGCCCAGTTGCGCCTGTGGGTGGCCGATCCCGGCATTGACGTGATCCTGACCACGGGCGGCACCGGCTTGACCGGCCGCGATGTGACGGTCGAAGCACACCGCGATGTCTACGAAAAAGAGATCGAGGCCTTTGCCACGGTGTTCACGATGCTGTCGTTTCAGAAAATCGGCACCTCGGCGGTGCAGTCGCGCGCCACGGGCGGCGTGGCGGGGGGCACCTACTTGTTCGCGCTGCCCGGTTCCAGCGGGGCCTGTCGGGATGCGTGGGACGAAATCTTGAAGTTTCAGCTGGATTATCGCCACCGCCCCTGCAATTTCGTGGAAATCATGCCGCGCCTTGATGAACATCTGCGCCGGAAATGAACCCCACGCCCGCCGGTGCGCCGGGGCCGGTTGGTGACAATGTGACTTTGCCATTTCGCGTATCGTGCCTAGGTTAGGCACAGCCATCCAATAAGGCAGATCGACATGCGCTTTGTTCGCCGCGCCCTGACGGGCCTGTTTCTTCTGGCCGTAACGCTTGGCCTTTTGGCCATGGCCGGCCGGACCGTCTACGGCGCGCTGCAAGATCGCATGGCCGATCAGGGCGGCAGCCCGCCCGCGCGCGAACGCGTGTTCGCCGCCGAGGTTGCGCCGCTGATCTTCGGCACGCAGACCCCGATCCTGACCGCGTTTGGCGAAATTCGGTCGCGGCGCACGCTGGAACTGCGCGCCCCTGCCGAAGGCATGGTGATCGAACTGGCCCCCGGTTTCGAAGAGGGTGGCGCGGTCGCGGCGGGGCAGGTCCTGCTGCGGATCGATCCGGCTCAGGCCGATTCGGCGCTGGCCAGTGCGCGCACGAACCTGCGTGATGCCGAGGCCGAGCTGGCCGACGCGGCCCGCGCCGTTGATCTGGCCACCGAAGATGTGGCCGCCGCGCGCTTGCAAGCCGATCTGCGCGCCCGCGCGCTGGGCCGCCAGCAGGATTTGTTGGCGCGCGGTGTGGGCAGTGCGGCCATCGTGGAAGACGCCGAGCTGGCGGCGGCCAATGCCGGCCAGGCCGTCTTGTCGCGCCGGCAGGCCCTGGCCCAGGCCGAGGCGCGGCTGGCGCAGGCCGAAACCGGCTTGGAACGCCGTCGCATCGCCTTGGCCGAGGCCGAACGGGCGCGGGCCGAAACGGTGCTGCGCGCTGAATTCGATGGGGTTCTGGCGGGCGTCGGCCTGGTCGAAGGCCGGCTGGTGAACCGCAACGAACAGATCGCCCGCCTGATCGACCCGCAAGCGCTGGAAGTGGCTTTTCGGATTTCCACCGCGCAATATGCGCAGTTGATCGCGGCCACGGGCGGTTTGCCCCCGGCGCGGCTGCGCGTGATCTTGGATGTTTTCGGCCTTGATCTGGCATCGGGCGCGGTCTTGACGCGCGAAAGCGGGGCGGTCGAAGCGGGGCAATCGGGGCGGCTGTTGTTTGCCAGCATCGATGCGCCGCGCGGCTTGCGGGTGGGCGATTTCGTTCGGGTCGAGCTGGAAGAACCGCCGCTTGAAGGCGTGGCGCGCCTGCCCGCGACCGCGTTGGGATCGGACGGCCAGATCCTGGTCGTCGGGGCCGATGATCGGCTGGAGGCGGTATCTGTCGAATTGCTGCGCCGTCAGGGCGACGCGGTCTTGATCCGCGCGCCGGGGCTGGATGGTCGCGAGGTCGTCTTGGCGCGCACACCGGCGCTGGGGGCGGGCATACGCATCAATCCGATCCGCGATACGGGCGCCGCGGCACCCGCCGCGCCGCAGACCATCGCGCTCGATCCCGATCGGCGGGCGCGGCTGATCGCCTATGTCGAGGCCAACGGGTTTATCCCCGCCGATGTGAAGGCACGCATGCTGGAACAGCTGAACGAAACCGAGGTGCCCGCCCAGATGGTCGAGCGCATCGAAAGCCGGATGGGAAGCTGAACCGATGCGCAGCCTTCCGCCCGGCGGTGTGGGTATCTTGAGCTACTTTACCCGTCACCGCACGGCGGCGAACCTGTTGCTGATGTTTTTGGTGGTGGCCGGTCTCAGCGCTGTGCCGCAGATGCGCGCGCAGTTCTTTCCCGATGTCGTGTCCGATGAAATCGACATCGCGATCACTTGGGACGGCGCCGGCGCAGAAGATGTCGACGATGCCATCGTGGCTGTTCTGGAACCGGTGTTGCTGGCGGTGCCGGGCGTTGCGGCCACATCGGCCACCAGCCGCGAAGGTCGGGCCTCGATCGCGGTCGAATTCGAACCCGACTGGGATATGGGCCGCGCCGCCGATGAATTGCAGGCAGCGCTCGATGGCGTCAGCGATCTGCCCGAAGACGCCGATGACCCCGAAGTGCGCCGTGGCGCATGGTGGGATCGCGTCACCGATGTGGTGATCGCGGGCCCGGTCGCGCCGGAACAGCTGGGCCGTTTCGCCGATGAATTCACCGCCAGGCTTTTTGCCGTCGGGGTCACGCGGACCACCATTCGTGGCGTTGCGGCCCCCCGGATCGTGGTCGACGTGCCGTCGGCTGCGCTGGTGCGCCACGACATTGCCATGTCGGACATCGCAGGCGTGATCGCAGCGGCCGCGACGACCGCGCCCGCCGGGGATGTGGCCGGGGCCAATGCGCGCGTGCGCACGGGCACCGCACAGCGTTCGGCGGCCGAAATTGCGGCCCTTGCGCTGCGTGTCAACGCCGATGGGTCCACCCTGACCATCGGCGATGTGGCCACGGTCCGCACCGAAGGGACCGATCGTGAGCGTGCCTATTTCGTGGGGGCTGACCCCGCCATCAGCATCCGCGTGGACCGATCCGAGGACGGGGACGCCATCGCCATCCAAGCCCTGGTCGAACAGGTCGCCGCGGATATGGAGGCGACGTTGCCCGCTGGCACCACCATCGAACTGATCCGCACCCGGGCCGAGGCGATCACGGGGCGTATCAACATCCTGGTGGACAACGCCGTGCTGGGTCTGGTGCTGGTGGTGGCGCTGTTGTTCCTGTTTCTGAACGCCCGCACGGCATTCTGGGTCGCGGCCGGCATCCCCGTGGCGCTTTTGGCGGTCATCGCCCTGATGTGGGTCGCGGGGCTGACGATCAACATGATTTCCCTGTTTGCGCTGATCATCACGCTGGGCATCGTCGTGGATGATGCCATCGTGGTGGGCGAACATGCCGATTACCGGGCGCGTCACTTGGGCGAAGACCCGGTGACGGCCGCCGAAACCGCCGCACGCCGCATGGCCGCGCCGGTGTTTTCGGCGACGGTCACCACGGTTCTGGCTTTTGCCGCCTTGACCGCGATCGGGGGCCGGTTCGGAAGCCTGATCGCCGACATTCCGTTTACCGTGATCGTGGTGCTTCTGGCCAGCCTGGTGGAATGTTTCTTGATCCTTCCCAATCACATGGCCCATGCGCTGGCGCATTCGGCCAAGACGCATTGGTATGATCTGCCGTCGCGGCTGGTCAATCGCGGCTTCGATTGGGTCAAGCAGCGCGCGGTGCGCCCGCTGATGCGGCTTGTCGTCCGGGCACGCTATCCGGTCGCAGCGGCGATGATCTTTCTTCTGGCCACGCAGGTGGCAAGTTTTCTGCGCGGCGATGTGGTCTGGCGTTTTTTCAATGCGCCGGAACTGGCATCGGTCACGGGCAATTTTGCGATGCTTGATGGTGCAACCCGGGCCGACAGCCTTGCCATGATGCGCGAGATGCAGCGCGCCACCGAAGCCGTGGCCGCGCGCTATGAGGCCGAACATGGGCGTAGCCCGCTGGTCTACGTTCTGGCCGAGGTGGGCGGCAACAGCGGCGGCGGTTTGTCCGGGGTCGAGAACAAGGATGCCGATCTGCTGGGTTCGATCGCGATCGAATTGATCGATGCCGATCTGCGACCCTATTCCTCGTTTGCCTTTGTCGCCGATCTTCAGGATGAGGTCCGCCAGCTTCCCTTGACCGAAACCGTCAGCTTCCGGGGCTTTCGGGGTGGGCCGGGGGGCGATGCCATCGATGTTCAGATCTTTGGTGCCGATACCGCCACGCTCAAGCAGGCCGCGGTTAGCCTGCAATCCCAGCTGGCCCGTTACGGTGAGGTGTCTGGCCTGCAAGACAGCATGGCCTACGACCGCGAAGAGCTGAGCCTTGCCCTAACGCCCCAAGGTGCGGCGCTCGGCTTCGAGATCGAGGCCCTGGGCCGGGTCTTGCGCAACCGCCTGGCTGGCATCGAGGCAGCGCGGTTCCCCGATGGGCCGCGCACCGCAACCATCCGCGTGCAATTGCCCGATGACGAGCTGACCGCCGATTTTCTGGATCGCACGTTGTTGCGATCGTCGTCGGGCCAATATGTGCCACTGGCCGATATCGTCACCGTCGTGGGGCGACAGGGGTTTTCCACCATCCAGCGTGAAAACGGGGTGCGCCTGATATCGCTGACCGGCGATCTGTCCGAAGATGATCCGGTGCGCGCCGAAGAAATCATGGCCGACCTGCGCGACCGGCTGATCCCCGAGATCGAACAGCGCTACGGCGTGTCGACGCGGCTGGCGGGTCTGGCGGCACAGGAACAGGAATTTCTGGGCGATGCGGTGACGGGTTTCGTGCTGTGTCTTGTGGGCATCTATCTGGTGCTCGCATGGATTTTCGCAAGCTGGACGCGGCCCATGGTGGTGATGGCCATCATCCCGTTCGGGCTTGTCGGTGCGATCTGGGGGCATGCGCTGTGGGACGTGCCGATGTCGATGTTCACGGTCGTCGGCCTGATCGGCATGACGGGGATCATCATCAATGATTCCATTGTTCTGGTGACAACTGTGGACGAATATGCCGAAGATCGCGGCTTGATCCCGGCCATCATCGACGGCACATGCGACCGCTTGCGTCCGGTGTTGCTGACCACGCTGACCACGGTTCTGGGGCTTGCCCCGCTGCTTTACGAAACATCGGCCGACGCGCAGTTCCTGAAACCGACGGTGATCACGCTGGTCTATGGATTGGGGTTTGGCATGTTCATCGTCTTGCTGGTGGTGCCGGCCATTCTTGCCATGCAGCAAGATGTCGCCAAACAGCTGACCGCGCTGCGCCGTGGCTTCGGCTTGGTCGGGCGTCATCGTGCACTGGCGCTGGGACTAGGGGCGGTGTCATTGGCCATGGTGGCCCTGTTTGCCGCCACGCTCGGCCATGCCGTCGTGACCGGAACCATGGCCGGCCCGCTGGCCGGCCTGGGCGACGGCGGGCTTGGGGCGGCATTTGGTATCTTCGTCGCGGGTGCGGGGGCCTTGTGCCTGTTCGGTTGGGTCCTGGCCCTGATGCTGCCGACGCAGATGCGGCAGCGGCGGCGGCGGGCGGCGGCGTCTTAACCGGTGCAGCCGTCCAATTCGACCGCCATGCCCGTGCCGATCACCGTGATCCGCAGGTCGGATCGGTTCAACGCAAACGGCCCGGAATGGGGCGGAACCACATCCGCGGTGGCATAGACCGTGCCGCCATCGCGGTGGCTGATGGTTTCAGAGACCCAGATCCGGCTGTCGCGGTGTTCCAGAACCACCGTTTCCTCGGCGCCGGTGCTGGGCAGGGCCAGCGTGATATCGACCTGCAACCCGTCGGAAATCGGTGTGACCCGGCAGCGCGCGGCGCCGGCGCCCGCCTCGGTGGCCGTCAGGGGGCGGTTTGACAGCGCCTGCGCGATCTCGGGGACCCGCTTGGTCGCGGTGGGAAGCTGCCCGGTCAGCTCCAAGGCAATCGGGATGCACACATCCAGACAGACGCCCAGTTCCACTTGGCCCGTAAAGGGGATGGCGTCCGGTTCTGTCAGGGTGAATTCCACCGGCAGCACCACCACATCGCCATAGCCGATCGACCGCATGCCGTTTTGCACGAATACCTCGGGCCTTGGCCAGTGAATGACGTGATCGCGCACGCCGATCGCATCGGTCAGCGTCAGAACCGTCGGCACCCCGCCTTCGCCGGGGGCCCGCCAATAGGTTTTCCATCCGGGGGCCAGCGCAATGCGGATGCCCGCCATATGATTGCCATCGGCCAATCGCCAGCCGGGCAGGAATGTGACCTGCACCACGTCATCGGCCGATCGGCCACGAAACTCGGCCGCGGCGGGGCCAGCGCCCCAAAAGGTGCCAAAAGCGGCAAGGGCCACCATGGCGTTGTGCAACGCATGTCTCATGTCGCATCAGCTAGAAACTTGGAACGGAAATGGAAAGTCACGATTTGGCGACGTGGCATCGTGGTCGGGCGGGCCCGGCGCTTGAACCTGACGGGGCAAGCCGCCATCCTGTCTGATATGACCCACGCCCCTGCGCCCTTGCATGACCTGACCGGACAGCTTCTGATCGCCATGCCCGATCTGGGCGATCCCCGCTTTCAGGGCAGCGTCGTGTTCATCTGCCGCCATTCCGCCGATGGGGCGATGGGGCTGATCGTGAACAAGCCCATGCCCGATGCCCGCTTTGCCGAGATGCTGGACCAGCTTGGCATCGCACGCGGTCCGCAGACGCCCGACATGGGCATCTGCTACGGCGGGCCGGTCGAGATGCGCCGCGGCTTCGTGTTGCACAGCGCCGAATATGTCGGGGCGCGCGCCGACCGATTGGAGGTCGATGATCGCTACGCGATGAGTGCCACGCTGGATATCCTGACCGACATTGCCCGCGGTGCGGGCCCGGCACAGGCGCTGCTAGCGTTGGGCTATTCCGGTTGGGGGCCGGGCCAGCTGGAACAAGAGATCCGCCAGAACAGCTGGTTGACGGCCAAGGCCCTGCCCGAAGTCGTCTTTGCCCCCCGGATGGCAGAAAAATGGGCCGCGGCACTGGCTACGCTGGGCATCTCGCCCCTGACGCTGTCGTCACAGGCGGGCCGCGCCTGATCGCTCGTGCGGCGGGGGCAGGCTGGCCGCGCTGTAGGGCGCCCAATCGGTGATGTCCGGATAGTGGCGCTGCCGCCAGGCCGCGACGCGCGGGTTCATCACGCGCCGCCACAACGGCGGGATCATCGCGGCCATGGTCATCACCGGGTAACCGAACGGCAGCTGCGGGGCCTGATCGTTCGAATAGGTCTGCAGCAGGGGAAAGCGCCGGTCAGGCTTGTAATGATGGTCGGAATGGCGCTGCAGATTGATCAACAGCCAGTTCGATGCCTTGTGCGCCGCGTTCCATGAATGGTGCGGGGCCACATGTTCATACCGCCCATCACCCAGGTGTTTGCGCGTCAGCCCATAGTGCTCGATGTAGTTCGTCAGCTCCAGCTGCCAGATGGCGACGGCGGCCTGAAACACGAACAAGCCCAACCCCAGCCAGCCGCCCAACCCAAGCGCCAGCGCCAGGAACAGGCCCTGCCATGCCCCGTAGCGCCAAAACTGATTGGCCAGATCGAACCATGGTTTGCCGCGCCGTGCCAGCATGGCCGCTTCGGCGGCAAAGGCGCTGATCAGACTCTCGCGCAGCACGCGCGGGAAAAAGCGGTGAAAACCTTCGTCGTAGCGCGCGGTTACCGGGTCGCGGGGGGTGCCAACGTAGCGGTGATGCACCAGCAGGTGTTCGGAGCGGAAATGCGAATAGAGCACGCTGGCCAGCAAAAGGTCGGCCAACCCACGTTCCAGCCGGTTCTTTTGATGCATCATCTCATGGGCATAGGTGATGCCGATGGTGCCCGACAGGATCCCGACACCCAAGAACAGGCCAAAGGCTTCGCCTGTCGACAGGTGATCGGCACGGGTGGCATACCAGATCAGTCCAAAGATCGTGACCAGCTGCACCGGCAGCCAGATCAGCGTCACCAGCCGATGCCAGAACAGCTGCGCCGGGGGCGTTTCGGGATCGGCGTTTTCCAGTTCCAGCCCCAACACCGCGTCAAGGGCCGAAAACAGCAACCAGGTTGCCATGGGCATCACCGCCAGCCACCACCCGCCTTGTGTCGCGACGAACACGATCAGCGGAAACAGGGCCAGCGACATCCAGAATGGCAAGGCAGCAACTTGCCTGGCACGCCGCGTCGAAGCAATCATGGCTGGTCTCTTTGCCGGTCACATACAGGCCATACTTGGCTTGCCTGCGGTCTTCGGTCAATCGCCGGGCCAAGCGCCTTGTGCCAGATCCCACGCCTTGCGCATCACGGTGGGCAGGCTTGCGGGCCGGAACGCGGCGCGCGGGTGAAACTGCCCGCGCGTGGGTGCGGCGTCCATGCCGACCTCGGCCAGCCTGAGAGACAGGCGCAGGTGGAAATGGGTAAAGCTGTGGCGCACCTCGGTCCCCGGATCGCGCCATGCGGCGGCAAGCGGCGGGGTTTCGGCGGGGGGCGTTTCGGTCCAGTCGCTGCCGGGCCAGCCCAGCATGCCGCCCAGCAGGCCGCGCGCGGGGCGTGTTTCCAGCAAAACCGCCCCGTCGCTGCGCCGCACCAAATAGATCAGGCCCGACCGGGTCGGCTTGTCGGCCTTGGGCATCTTGCGTGGCAGCGCGGCCGCGATGCCCGATGCGCGCGCGCGGCACAGGCCGATCAGCGGGCAAATGCCACAAGCCGGATTGCGCGGGGTGCAGATCGTGGCGCCCAGATCCATCACCGCCTGCGCGTAGCAGCCGGGCCGGGCTTCGGGTGTCAGCCGGGCTGCCAATCGGCGCAATTCGGGCTTGGCCGCCGGCAGCGGGGTCTGCACCGCGAAGACGCGCGCCAGAACGCGTTCCACATTGCCATCCATCACTGCCGCCGGTTGGTCAAAGGCGATGGCCGCGATGGCAGCCGCGGTGTAGGGCCCGATGCCCGGCAGGGCCAAAAGACCCGCCTCGGTGTCGGGAAAGCGCCCCCCATGTTCGGCGGCCACCACGCGCGCGCAGCGCAACAGGTTGCGGGCGCGTGCGTAATAGCCAAGCCCCGCCCATTCCGCCATGACGGCGGCATCTTCGGCGGCGGCCAGCGCCCGAACATCGGGCCAGCGCGCCGTGAAGCGGTGAAAGTAATCGCGCACGGCCGCCACGGTGGTTTGCTGCAGCATGATTTCCGAAAGCCAGACCCGATAGGGGTCGGGGCGTTCGCCCTTGATGCGCGCGGCGGGGCCCACCCGCCAGGGCAGGATGCGTGCGTGTTGGTCATACCAGGGCAACAGCGCCATCGCCGGTGCGTCGTCGAAAAACCCGTCACGCAAGGTTTATCTGCCTTTCCGCTTGCTGGTGTTGGTTCGCGTCACATTACGGCATAAAGTGCGCCCGAGCGCAGGAAAGCAAGACATGCCGAAACAGCCCCCGCCAACCCCAACCGATCCGCCTGTGCGGCGCAAGCGCGGCTTCGAGGCGGCGGGCGCGCTTTTGGCCGGAACGCTCAAGGCGCCGGCCGAAAAGCGCGGTTTCGCAGAGGCCCGGATCCTGACCCATTGGGCGGAAATCGTCGGCACCGAAACAGCGGCCATCGCGCGCCCGGTCAAGATCACATGGGCGCGGGGTTTTGGCGGTACGTTGATCGTGCTGACAACCGGCGGTCATGCCCCGGTGCTCGAGATGCAAAAAGACCGTATCCTTGAGCGGGTGAATGCCGCCTACGGATACCGCGCCGTCGCGCATGTTCATATCACCCAGACGGCCCCAAGTGGGTTTGCCGATGGTCGGGTGGCTTTTCGCCCGGCCCCGTCCGACCCGGCCCCCGCCCCCGATCCGGCGCGGTTGGCCCGCGCGCTTACCGGGGTCGATGACATCGCCGATCCGGGCCTGAAAGATGCGCTCGCGCGGCTGGCCCGCAATGTGTTAACCCCCCGCAAAAGCTAAGGAGAAAATCCAAAATGGATCGCAGGACCCTTTTGTTGGGCGCCGCTGCCGGTGCCCTTGCCGTCGGGGGCTACGCCCTGGTGCGTCCGGGCCAAGTGCCCGATCTGCCGCTGCTGCCCCGGGCGGCCCAGGCGCAGGCGGTCAGCCCAACCGCGCCCGCCGTGATCGAGATGGTTCTGGGCAACCCCGATGCGCCGGTCGAGGTGATCGAATACGCGTCCTTCACCTGTCCGCATTGCCGGTCGTTTCACGAAAATACCCTGCCCTTGCTCAAGGCCGATTACATCGACCAAGGCCGGATCCGCTACATCTACCGCGAGGTCTATTTCGATCGTTTCGGCCTGTGGGCCGGGATGGTGGCGCGCTGCGCCGGGCCGGATCGGTATTTCGGGGTGATCGACCTGATCTATGCCCGTCAGGCCGAATGGACCCAAGGCGCGCCCGCCGAGGTGGCCGAGAACCTGCGTCGCATCGGCCGGACCGCGGGCCTGACGAATGAAGCGCTTGATGCCTGCCTGACAGACGCCGCCATGGCCGAGGCGATGATCGCCACCTACGAAGCCCACATGAAGGAACACGACATTTCGGGCACGCCCGCCTTTGTCATCGCAGGCAAGGTGCATTCCAACATGAGCTATGCCGACATGTCGGCGCTGCTCGACGAAGCGATCGCAGCCGCGCAATGACCACACCGCTTGCGGGGGTTCGCGTGCTGGAACTGGCGCGCATTCTGGCCGGCCCATGGGCCGGTCAGACACTGGCCGATCTGGGCGCCGAGGTGATCAAGATCGAATCCCCCGAAGGTGACGACACCCGCCGCTGGGGTCCGCCCTTTGTCGAGCATGAAGGCGCGCGGTCGGCGGCCTATTTCCATTCCTGCAACCGCGGCAAGAAATCCGTCATCGCCGATTTCACCGAAGCCGCAGGGCGCGACCGCGTGCGCGATCTGGCCCGCGGGGCCGATGTGCTGATCGAGAATTTCAAGCTTGGCGGTCTGGCGAAATACGGTCTGGATTACGCAAGTCTCAGCGCGGAAAATCCCGGGCTGATCTATTGCTCGATCACGGGGTTCGGTCAGACCGGGCCCTATGCCCACCGCGCGGGCTATGATTATATCATCCAAGGCATGGCCGGGCTGATGTCGGTGACCGGCGAGACGGGCCGGCAGCCGCAAAAGGTCGGGGTGGCCGTCACCGATATCTTCACCGGGCTTTATGCCGCCAATGCCGTTCTGGCCGCGCTGCATCTGCGCCGCGCGACGGGTCGGGGCCAGCATATCGACATGAGCCTGATGGACAGCGCCGTGGCCATCATGGCCAATCAGGCGATGAATTACCTGGCCACCGGGACGGCGCCGGAACGGCTGGGCAACGCCCATCCCAATCTGGTGCCCTATCAGGTTTTTGATTGCGCCGATGGCTGGATCATCATCGCCACCGGCAATGATGCGCAATATCAGCGGCTGTGCGCCATTCTGGGTCGTCCCGACCTGGCCGATCATCCCGATTACCGCACCAATGCCGCGCGCATCGCCCATCGTGATGCCCTGACCCAAGCCCTGACACAGGCCACGCAAGCCTGGCGCAAGGCCGATCTTCTGGCCGCCTGCGAAGATCAGGCTGTGCCGGCCGGCCCCATCAATGATCTGGCCGAGGTCTTTGCCGACCCGCAGGTGATCGCGCGGGGCACCCAGATCGCGCCGGGCGGTGTGCCGGGCGTGCGTCCGCCGTTTCGCTTTTCGGATGCCGATCTGGCCCTTGACCGCCCCGCGCCGGTCTTGGGGCAAGACGATGCCGTGACGGGCTGGTCCGATCGGTGATCGGGCGGCCTTGGGCCCAGTGCCAATGGGCGGCGTCGCCCGTCAGCCGGCCCCCCACAAACGATCCAGCGCCGCGTCGACCGGTGCCCAATCCTCCATCTGCAGGCGCACGGGAACCGTCATCACCTGGGCCCGCAGCGCCGGCGGCAACCGCACGGCATCTTTTTCCGTGGTCACGACCTGTGCGCCAAGGGCGCGTGCCTCGCGCAGCATGCGCGTCATCAGCGCATCGCCCAGCGGTTGATGGTCGCTCAGCGCATGGGTGGCGCGGATGTCGGCACCGAGGTCTCGCAGCGTTCGAAAGAATTTGTCGGGATGTCCGATCCCGGCAAAGGCCAACACCGGCAGGTTCTTCAGCGGCAATCCCGTGGGCAGGGCGTGCAGCCGCCCGGTCAGCCGCGGGGCTGTGATCGCGCCCCCCCAGCGGGCGGCAAAGCGGTCTTGGGCGGCGTCTTCGCCGATCGACAGCACCAGATCGGCACGCGCCAAGCCGGTCGTGACAGGTTCGCGCAGCGGTCCCGCGGGCATCACCCGGCCATTGCCAAAGCCGATATGCGCATCGACGACGACCAGCGACAGGTCATGGGCCAAGGCGCCGTTCTGAAACCCATCATCCAGCAAGATCGCCCCGGCGCCCGCCGCGACGGCCGCGCGCGCCCCCGCGGCACGGTCGCGTGCCACCCATGTGGGCAAAAAGGCCGCGATCAGCAGCGCTTCGTCCCCGGTCTGGTCCGCCGTGTGGCGGCGCTCATCGACCTGCACCGGCCCCGTCAGCGATCCGCCGTGGCCACGGGTGACGGCGTGCGCCGCGATGCCGCGCGCGGCCATGTGTTGGGCCAGCGCGATCACCGTCGGCGTCTTGCCGGTGCCGCCGACATTCAGGTTGCCCACGCAAATCACCGGAATGCCGACCCTTTCGCGCGGCCCCCGCGCCAAGCGTCTGCGTGTCGCATCCGCATAAAGCGCGCCCAGCGGTGCCAGAACGGCTGACAAAAGCCCCGCTTCCCGATGCCAGAACCCCGGGGCGCGCATCACCGCCCCGCCCCGCCGGCGTCCAGGGTTTCCAAAACCACGGTCTTGGCCCGTTCGGTCACATCCGCCCCCGAAGATACGACTTCCCAAGCGGCATGGGCCATGGCGGCGGCGCGGTCCGGGGCCAGAAGATCATCGACGTCTTGGGCCAAGGCCTGTGGCGATGTGACCAGCCGCGCAGCCCGCGCATCGGTCAAGCGCTGATAGATATCGACGAAATTGCTGACATAGGGCCCGTGCAGGATGGTCGAGCCCAGCGCCGCCGGCTCGAACGGATTGTGCCCGCCGATGGGTTCCCACGACCCGCCGACGAAGCTGACCGGTGCCAGGCGATACCACAGGCCCAATTCGCCCATGGTATCGGCCAGATACACGGGCACCTCGGCCTCGGGGCCTTCGCCGGCGCTGCGCCGGGTAAAGGCCCAGCCGGCATCATGCAGCAATTGCGCGATCTCATCGCCGCGGTCCGGGTGGCGCGGCACGAGGATCAGCAACAGCCGCGGATTGGTGCGCAGCGCGATGCGATGCGCTTCGAGCACCTTGAATTCTTCGCCCGGATGGGTCGATGCCGCGACCCAAACCGGGCGGCTGCCGATTTCGGCGCGCATGCTGTCGAGCGTGCGGGCCCGGACCGGCAAGGCGGCGGCCCCTTCCTTGAGGGTTCCGGTCACCTCCATCCGCGCGGGGTCCATGCCCAGACGACGCAGGTAGATGGCGGTCAGATCGTCTTGCACCAGGGCGCGCTGGAACCGCGACAGCAGGCTTTGCGCCATGCCGCGCAGAAAGCGCCAACGATCATGACTGGCCTTGGACATGCGGGCGTTGAGCAACAGCATCGGAATGGCGCGCGCCGCGGTTTCGCAGATCAGCGCGGGCCAAAGCTCGCTTTCGGTCCAGACCGCCACGTCGGGCCGCCAATGGTCCAGAAACCGCGAGACAAAAACCCGCGCGTCCAGCGGCACGTATTGATGCAGCGCGCCCTCTGGCAGACGATCGGCCATCACCCCGGCCGATGTCAGCGTGCCGGTGGTCACAAGGATCGTCACATCGGGGCGTTCGTCGCGCAGCTGTCGGACCAGTTCCAGCAGCGCAATGGATTCCCCCACGCTTGCAGCATGAAACCAGATCAGCGGCCCCGCCGGGCGCGGACGCGCGGCGATGCCCCGGCGCTCATCCAGTCGCGCAGGGTCTTCCTTGCCGGCGGCAACCCGTTCGCGCAGCTTGCGCTCGGCAAAGCGCAACCCCGCGCCCCCCGACCAGGCAAGGTAAAGACCAAGGGCTAGCGAGCGTTCCATGTATCCTCTTGGCCGATGGTCCGGCGGGGTCGGGCTGTCGGGGCGCAGCCTAGGGATTGGTCGGCTTGGGTCAAGCGGGGGCTGCATCGCCTGTGTCGCGCGCCTGCAAAAGCGCGCCATGCAGGTCCGGCCCTGCCGCCATGACACCGGCCACCTGGGGCGTGGGCGCGTTGAAGCGCAAGGGCTGACCCATGGCATCGGTCGCCCGCCCGCCCGCTTCCGCGATGATCAGCGCACCGGCGGCAATGTCCCATTCCCATGTCTGGCGAAAGGTCACCATCGCGTCGAACCGGCCTTCGCCCACCAGCGCCATGCGATAGGCCAGCGATGGGCGATAGGCGCGGGTCACCGGGGGTACACCCCGTGGCCAATGGGCGGGGCTTAGCGTGTGCCGGGTGGCCAGCACCTCGGCCTGGGGCAGATGGCGCGTGTCCGATGCGCGGATGGCCATGTCGTTCAACGTGGCGCCGGCACCGCGGGCGGCGGCATAAAGCTTGCCCCGGATCGGCAGATAGACCACCGCCGCGATCACCGCGCCGTCTTCGACCACGGCCAGCGAATGTGAAAAGGCCGAACTGCCTTCGATGAAGGCCTGTGTGCCGTCGATGGGGTCGACGATGAACACGCGGCGTGCCGACAGCCGTTCGGCCGTGTCGGGCGTTTCTTCCGACAGCCAGCCGTAGCCGGGGCGCGCATCCCGCAGCCGGTCGCGCAGCATGTCGTCCACGGCAATATCGGCTTCGGTCACGGGGCCCGCGCCATCGGGCTTGGTCCATGTTTCGGGATCATCGCGGAAATAACGCGCCGCGATCCGGCCGGCGCCGCGCGCGGCCTCGATCAACAATGCCAGATCTTCGCGCGCGTCAGGCCCCGGCAAGGGTCAACCCCTCGACCAGAAGGGAGGGCACCACGCGGCTCAGGTGCGCGCGCGCGTCATTGGCCGGGCGGATCGTCATCAGCATGTCGCGCAGATTGCCGGCCACCGTGCATTCGTTGACCGGATAGGCGATTTGCCCCGCTTCGACCCAGAACCCCGATGCGCCGCGCGAATAATCGCCGGTGGTGGCGTTGATCGATGATCCGATCATCGCGGTGATCAGCAATCCCGTGCCCATCTCGCGCAGCAGTGCCGCCTGATCCAGCTCGCCTTGGGTCAGCGCCACGTTGCCGACGGCCGGTGACGGCGGGGCCGAGGTGCCGCGGCTGGCGTTGCCGGTGGAGGCCAAACCCAGCTTGCGCCCCGTGGCCAGATCCAGCGTCCATTCTTGCAGCACGCCATCTGCGACGATGGTGCGCCGCCGCGCGGGCAGACCTTCGCCATCAAAGGGGCGAGAGGCCGCGGCCCGGGGGCGGTGCGGATCCTCGATGATCGAAAGACCGCGCGGCAGCACCTGCTGGCCCATCAAATCGCGCGCCCAGGATGCGCCACGGGTGATCGCGCTGCCATTGGTGGCCGAAAGCAGGTGCCCGATCAGCCCCGATGCGATGCGTTCGTCGTAGATCACCGGATAGGCCCCGGTTTTGGGCTTGCGCGCGCCGATGCGCGCGACGCTGCGTTCACCCGCGATGCGCCCGATCTGTTCGGGGTCCAAAAGATCGGCGGCATGGCTGCGGCCATCGCCGAAATAGTCGCGTTCCATCCCCAGACCTTCGCCGCTGATCGCGACGCAGGACAGGCCGTGATCGCTGCGCGCGTAGCCGCCCGTAAAGCCGTTGCTGGTGGCCAGATGCATCCGGCTGCGTGAAAACCCCGCGTGGGCCGATTGCACCTGTGACACGCCCCTGACCGACAGCGCAGCCGCTTCGGCCCGAAGGGCCAGCTGTTCCAGCGCCTGCGGTGCCGGATCGGGCGCGGGATCGCTCAAATCAAGCCCCGCGGCGTCGCGGACGGGGCTGAAGTCCGCGGGATCGGCCAGCCCCACGGTCGGATCAATCGGGGCCAGCCGCGCCATGGCCACCGCGCGTTCGGCCATTTCTTGCAGCGTGTCGGCGCGTGTGTCCGACGCCGACACACAGGCTTGCCTGTGCCCGACCATGACGCGCAGCCCGATGTCGACCCCTTCGGAGCGTTCGGCCTGTTCCAGCTGCCCCGCGCGCACCCCGATCGACAGGGAAATCCCGTCGATGGCGATGGCATCGGCGGCATCGGCCCCGGCGCGACGGGCGGCCGTCAGCAGGGCTTCGGTCAAATCGGACAGGGGGGCGGACATGCGCGCAACACCTTGGTTTGGGTTTGTATGGCACCTAGTGCCCGGGCGGTCGCGGCGCAAGGCGGCATGGCCCGACCGCATCGCCGCGCCATGGCGCCTTATTGCAAGGGCACGCCATTGGCCGTGATGCCGCCGCCCTCGGTGAACTCGATCGTCGTCTCCACCGTGTCGGGCGCTGCACCGGGTCGGGTCAAGGCCGCCAGCAGGCCGCGTGCCATGGCCAGCTGTTCGATCGGCAACAGCCCGGAATTCTGCAGGCGATCCAACAGCGCGTTCGACCCCTGCAAGCGCAGATCAAAGGCCCCGATGGGCCGTTGCCTTGGTGCTGGCGCAAAGATTGCGCTTCCGCTTCCCGACAGCTCCGCCCCGGCCAGCGCGATGCGCAATTCATTAAGCGACAGATCCACCAATTCGGCCGGCACGCTGGCCCTTTGATCGGGGTCGCTCGACAGCAGGTTGCTCAGCAACCGCAGCGACCCTGAGACATCGGCGACCAAGCTGATCGGGTCGCGCGGGATCACCTGCGCAGGGTCGAACAGCGCCCAGATCTCGTCGCTGAGCGTGGCATCTTGGTACGCCAGCCGCGTGGCGAAAGGTTGCGGGTCATCTGATGCCGCCAAGGGCACAGACACCGCAATTTCCGCGCTGCCGATCGCGGTGGTCACCGGAACCGGCACATCGGCGCTTTGCAAGGTGCTGGTGCTGCCGGTCGCGGCTGCACGAAAGCCCAGTTCGCGGTCTGACAGGTTGGCGGCAAGCCGTCCGCCGGCATTGCTGCTTTGCAGGCTGAAGCCTTCGATGGGATGGTCCAACCGCAGATCCATCTGCGCGCTGTCGTAGCGAAAATCCCCGTCGAAGGCGAAATCTTCGGGCAAGACATCGGCCCCCTTGGCCATGGCTGTCAGATTGCCAAGGCTGCCTGCCCCGGTCGCTGCGCTGGCGCCCAGCGCAAAGCGCGCGGTCAACCGCCCGTCTTCGCCGGGTGGCGGGATCAGGGTCAGCGCCCCGGTCACGCCCCCGAGGGACGAGGTGCTGACATAACGCATGGCGGCAGGGTCGCTGCCCGTCAGGTTGACGGTGGCCGCGTAATCCGCGATCGCGATGGTCATGTCCAGGCTTGGCAATGGGCCGGCACCGCCGGTGATCGGGCCGTCCTCTACCGTGATGCGCGCGGCGGCATAGGTGTAGCTGCGCGCATCGGATGGGCCGCTGGCGGTGATCGTGAGCCCCGGCATGTCGACCGTGAACATCGCCTTGATGGGGGTGGTGCCCGGTTCGGGTGCCACGCTCAGCCGGATCGTGTAGGTGTCGGACATGGTCACGACGACCCGGCCATCGCCCGTTTCGGTCATCACCATCTGATCCACCTGGCCCATCGCGACCACATCGCCATCCGTGAACCGGGAGCTGTATCCCGTCAGCGTCAAGACGCCGTTGTCGGCCGAAACCTCTTGCGCGCTGACGATTTGGCCCATCGCCGCCGACTGGCTTTGCCATTCGGCCCAAAGCTCTTCTGCGGTCAGGCACAGTGCCGGTTGCGCCGCAAGACAAGCAAAGGCCGACAGGGTCAGGACACGGGTTCTACGGGGCGACATTCATCCAATCCGATACTGGCAAGGGCAATTTTCCAAGGGCAAGTGTCGGCCCTGTTGCGGGGTGCGGTCAAGGGCCGATCCTTTGCGCCGCGCTGCTTTGGTCTGGCCCAAGCCCCGCGGCGGCGCTAGCACTGGGGCCAACACGCCAGCCGCTCGAAAGGACCGACCATGCACAGCCTAGTGGGAAAAACCGTGGCCATCACCGGGGCCAGCCGGGGCATCGGGGCGGCTGCCGCCCGCGCTTTTGCCGCCGAAGGGGCCAATGTCGTCTTGATCGCGCGTGACCGTGATGCGATTGCGGCGCTGGCGGGGGATATCGGCCCGGCGGCACTTGCCCTGCCCTGCGATGTGACACGCCCTGCCGACATGGCCGCAGCCCTTGGCGCCGCTGTCGACAGGTTCGGCGGGCTGGATGTGCTGATCAGCAACGCCGGTGTGATCGACCCGATTGCGCCCATCGATGCGGCCGATCCAACCCTGTGGGGCCAGGCCATCGACATCAATCTGAAGGGTGTGTTCCATGGCGTGCATGCCGCGCTGCCGGGGATGCTGGCGCAAGGCGGCGGGACCCTGATCACGGTCAGTTCCGGCGCGGCGGTCAATGCGCTGGAAGGCTGGAGCGCCTATTGCGCGTCCAAGGCGGGGGCCAAGATGCTGACCGCTTGCCTGCACACCGAATTCGGCCATCGGGGGATCCGGGCGTTGGGTCTGTCGCCGGGCACGGTGGCCACCGATATGCAGCGTGCGATCCGGACATCTGGCGTCAATGCCATCAGCCAGCTGGATTGGTCGGTGCATATCCCGGCCGAATGGCCGGCGCGGGCGCTGGTCTGGATGTGTGGCGCCGCGGCCGATCCGTGGTTGGGCCAGGACATTTCGCTGCGCGAGCCGTCCATTCGTGCCGCCGTGGGCGTGGGGCCATGATCGGCTGGCACAGCGAAGGCGGGCTTTGGACCATCACCATCGACCGCCCCGACAAGGCCAACGCCCTGACCGCCCCGATGCTGGAGCAGCTGCGCGATATCTTGCATGCTGCGGGTGAGGATCGGGATGTGCGCGCCGTGATCCTGACCGGGGCGGGGGACAAGGTGTTTTCCGCCGGCGCCGATCTAGATGCGGCGCGGGCCGGGCTGGCCACATCGCCCCTGTGGGAAGAGGTCTCGGGCGCGGTTGCGGCCTTGCCGTGCCTGAGCATCGCGGCGTTGAACGGCACCGTGGCGGGCGGGGCCTTTGGCATGGTGCTGGCCTGTGACATCCGCCTGTCGGTGCCCGATGCGCGATTCTTTTACCCCGTGGCCCGGCTGGGGTTCTTGCCGCAACCGTCCGATCCGGGGCGCTTGGCGGCCCTGATCGGCCCGGCGCGCACCAAGCTTTTGTTGCTGGGCGGCCAAAGGCTTGCGGCCTCTGAGGCGCTGGCCTTTGGCCTTGTCGACCGGATCGTCGCGCCCGACCAGTTGCAAGCGCAGGCCCGCCAGATTGCCGCGGATGCGCTGGCCGGCCGCCCCGAGGTGCTGGCCCGCATCAAGCAGATGTGCCCGCGATCCTAACGGCGTTTCCAGCCGCGCCGGGCGCCGGGGGTTTTGGAATGAAAGCCCGGCGGACGTTTGGCGATCCAGGCCAGGAATGCCGCCAGCCGCGGGTGGCCGCGCAGCGCATCGACGGTGTTGTAGCTGCGCGCCAGTTCCGCCTCGGACAGGGTGGCATGGATTTCATTGTGACAGATCTGGTGCAACAACACGACCGGGCCGCCCTTGCCGCCGCGCAGTTTCGGCGTCAGGTGATGCAGGCTTTGCTTGGCATCCGGTGGAATCGGGCGTGCGCACAGCGGGCAGATGGGAAGATGATCGTCCATGGACGCAAAGGATGGCGCGGCGCCCCGCGCCGGCAAGGGATCGGGGGCCATGGCCGAAGCGATTGACGCGCTGGTGATCGGGGCAGGGCCCGCAGGCCTGATGGCAGCCGAAACCCTGGCCCGCGCCGGTCGGTCGGTCTGCATCGTCGAGGCCAAGCCATCGGCGGGGCGAAAATTCCTGATGGCGGGAAAATCGGGGCTGAACCTGACCAAGGACGAAGCGGTGTCCGATTTCGTGCGGGCCTATGGCACGGGCGGGGATTGGCTGGCGCCGATGCTGGCCCGGATGGGCCCCGCGGCCGTCAAGGGTTGGGCCGAAAGCCTGGGCCAGCCTGTCTTTACCGGCAGTTCGGGCCGGGTGTTCCCGGTCGCGATGAAGGCCAGCCCGCTGTTGCGGGCTTGGCTGGCGCGGATCGGCGCCGATCTGCGGACCCATTGGCGTTGGCGCGGTTGGCAGGCCGGGGCCTGGGTGTTCGACACCCCGGCCGGGGTGCGGCTGATCCGGGCCCGCGTCGTGGTGTTGGCGCTGGGCGGGGCAAGCTGGGCGCGCCTGGGCTCGGACGGGGCATGGGCAGCGCAGCTGGCGACCAAGGGCGTCGCCTTGGCGCCGTTTCGACCGGCCAACATGGGCTTTGATGTTGCCTGGTCGCGCCACATGGCCCCGTTCTTTGGCCATCCGGTCAAATCCGTGGCGCTGCGCGCGGGTGCGGGGGCTGCGCTGCGCGGGGAATTCGTGATCTCGGCCCGCGGGGTCGAGGGGGGCGGCATTTACGCCGTGTCATCGGCGCTGCGCGAAGGCGCGGCGCTGACGGTCGACCTGCTGCCCGATGTGACGCTGGACCGGGTGGCCGCGCGGCTGGCGGCGCGGCCCGCCAAGCTGACCTTGGCCCGCCACCTGGCGCGGGCGCTGAAGCTCGATCCGGTGAAGCGCGCGCTGGTGCAGGAATTTGGCCGCCCGCTGCCGGATGGCGCGGATCTGGCGCGCCTGATCAAGGCCTTGCCGATCCGCCATGCCGGGCCGCGGCCGATGGACGAAGCGATTTCGACGGCAGGTGGCGTATGTCGGGATGCGGTCGATGACGGCTTGATGCTGCGCGCCCTGCCGGGCGTTTTCGTCGCGGGCGAGATGCTGGATTGGGAGGCACCGACCGGGGGCTATCTGATCACCGCGTGCCTTGCGACGGGGCTTTGGGCCGGGCGGCATGCGGCGCTTTGGCAGGGGTAAGGTGGCTGTTGGGGGGCGCTGCCCCCCGGCCTTCGGCCGCCCCCCGGAGTATTTTTGCAGCAAAGATGGGGCTTGTGCCCGCGGCGCGGGGTCAGCGCCGGAGCGCGCGGCCGAAGGAAGGGCGCGCGCGCATCATGGCCATGTGGTCTTGCAACCGTGGCTCGGTGACCGGGAATTTCGCATTGGCCGCCCAGCCGCAGCAATGCGCCAACAAGATATCGGCGATGGTCACGGTGTCCCCCATCAGGAAGGGGCCGGTGGCATCCATGCGCGCGACCATGTGGGCTTGGCTGCGCGTGAATTCCCAGATCAGGCTGTCCTTGATCGCGGGCAGCCGCAGCGATTCCGGCAAAACGAAGCTGTGGCGCGCGGCGGTCCACAAAAGCGCGTCGAATTCATCGAGGATCAGGTGCGTCAGGCTGTCCTGCCGGGCGCGTGCCACCGTGCCGGGCGCAAAGCCCAGCGCCCCATGCCGGTCGGCCAGAAAGGTCATGATCGCCACGGAATCGGTCAGGACATCGCCATCGGCCACCAGCACCGGCACTTTGCCGGCGGGGCTGACGCGGGTGATGGCCTCGGAATGGGGGGCGGCATCGATATGGTCATATTCGAGGCCCAGTTCCTCGAGCGTCCACAAGACCCGCAAGGCGCGGCTTTTCACGGCGCCGATCACAGTATAGCCCATACCTATCGTCTCCCCTTGGATGGCAACATGGCAAGCCGGATCAGGGCGCGTTCCATCACCGCCATCTGAGGCGCAGCATGCGACGAACGCAAGGTCAGATCGGTGTCCACCAGCACGGTGATGGCCGTTTCCAGCGGCTCGCGCCCCCAGCGCCGGATCTGCGCCAGCATCCGGTCGCGACGCGGTCCGAAGACCGGGGGGCGCTGGGCCTGAAGACCCGCCGCCGGCCCGCCGGGGTGACAGGCGGCGGCGTGCAGGGCGCGGAAATGCCGAAGCGCTGCGATGCACAATGACACGGGCGCAACGCCTTGCGCCGACAGACGCGACAAGATCGGCCCGATCGCACCGGCCTGGGCTTCGGCGGTGGCATGCAAGATATCGTCCAGTTCGGCATCGCGCGTCAGGGGGGCCACGGCGGCGATATCGGCGGGGCTGACCGGGGCGGGATCACCGCGCTTGTAAAGGCCCAGCTTTTCGACCGTCTGCCGGAAATCGCCGGGCGGAAGGCTGCGCGCCAGCGTTTCCAGATCTTCCATCGTGTCGCGGGCCAAGGGCCCCAATCCCGCCTGGCTGAGCAGCATCTCAATCTCGGCGCGGGACGGCGGATCGTCGTAGATGGCGGCAGCGCGGGCGGTTTTGTGATCTTCGAACAGCTTGCGCAGCGCCGATTTCGCGGTCAGCCGGGCGGCGGTGACGATGATCTGCGCGTCGCCCGGTCGCCAATCGGCCAAGGCCGTGGCACATGCGGGTGCCAGCGCGTCGGTCGCGCCATCGACGAACACGGCGCGCGCTCCGGGAAAGAACCCCACCGCCTTGATCGCATCGACAAGGGCCGCAGGATCGCTGCGCAGATCGGCCGCGGCCAGCCGGGTCAGGCGCATTTCGGTTTCGGCGTCGGGGCCGAGCAGGGCTTTCAACAGCTCTTGCCGGCGCAGCGCCACATGCATGGCGTCATCGCCGAAGATCAGGCAGCCGGCGGCGGCCGGATCGGGCCTTTGGACATAGGCCGCGATGTCGCGCCCGGCCAGTTTCATGCCCGCCCCAGACCTGGGGGCAGGGCAAGGGTGATGCGGGGATCAAACGACGACATTCACGATCCGGCCCGGAACAACGATCAGCTTCTTGGGCTGGCCCCCCGCCAGCGCCTTTTGCACAGCCTCGTCGGCCAGCGCGATCTTTTCAACCGCCTCTGTCGGCATGTCCTTGGGCACGGTGATTTCGGATTTGCGCTTGCCGTTGATCTGGATCGGCAGGGTGACGCTGTCAGACACCAGCATCGCCGCGTCCGGCTTGGGCCAGGGCGCATTGGCGATCAGTCCCTGGCCGCCCAGCATGGCCCAGATTTCTTCGGCCAGGTGCGGGGTCATCGGGGACATGAGCTGGGCGAGTGTCAGCGCCGCTTGCCGTTTCGTGGCCGCGCCGGCCTGCGATTTCTGCAACGCATTGGTGAAGGCGTAGAGTTTCGCGATTGCCGCGTTGAAGCCAAAGCTGTCGATGCCCGCGGTCACATCAAAGATCGCCTTGTGCATGTCACGCAACAGGGCTTCGTCCGCCTCGGGCGAGGGCGCGTCGGTGGCATCGGCGATGTCGCTTGCGATGCGGTGGACGCGGGCCAGGTGCTTGGCCGTTGCTTCGGCGCCGGCGGCGGTCCATTCCACGTCGCGTTCGGGCGGGCTGTCGGACAAGACGAACCAGCGTGCGGTGTCGGCGCCGTAGGATTTGATGATCGCCACCGGGTCGACCACGTTGTTTTTCGATTTCGACATCTTGGCCGAGGGGATGATCTCGACCTCGCGGCCATCGGCCAGATAGCCGCGCCCATCCTTTAGCGTGACCTCTTCGGGATAGTGATAGACAGGACGCCCCGCGCCGTCGCGGGTCATGTAGATCGCATGCGTCACCATCCCTTGGGTGAACAGCGCATCGAAGGGTTCGATGGATTTCGCGGGCAGATGGCCGCAGATGGCCATCGCCCGGGCGAAGAACCGCGAATAGAGCAGGTGCAAGATCGCGTGCTCGATGCCACCGATGTACTGGTCGACATTCATCCAGTATTCGGCTTCGGCCATGTCGGTGGGCGTTGTCGCGCGCGGGGCGGTGAAGCGGGCGAAATACCACGAGCTGTCGACGAAGGTGTCCATCGTGTCGGTTTCCCGCTGTGCCGCCGTGCCACAGGCGGGGCAGGTGCAATCGCGCCATGTGGGGTGGCGATCAAGCGGGTTGCCGGGGATGTCGAAGCTGACATCGCGGGGCAGCGCGATGGGCAGGTTTTCCTTTTTCTCGGGCACCACGCCGCAGGCCGGGCAATGCACCACAGGGATCGGGCAGCCCCAGTAGCGTTGCCGCGACAGGCCCCAGTCGCGCAGGCGAAACTTGGTCACGCCCTGACCGATGCCGCGCCCCTCGCAATGGGTGATGGCCGCCTCGATGGCCTGATCGCCGCTGGCCATTTCATCCCAGGCAAAGGGCAGCGTCCAGCGCACGGTTTCCGATTTCGTCGGCACAAAGGCCGGGCCGCCGTCTTCGGGCAGAACATGCGCACCTGCCCGCGGCACGAAGGTCGAGATGACCGGCAAATGATATTTCCGCGCGAAATCCAGATCGCGCTGGTCATGGGCAGGGCAGCCAAAGATCGCGCCCGTGCCGTAATCCATCAAGATGAAATTGGCGATCCAGACCGGCAGTTCCCATTCCGCGTCAAAGGGATGGCGCACGCGCAGCCCGGTGTCGAAGCCCAGCTTTTCGGCCTTTTCGATGGCTTCCTCGGTGGTGCCGCCCTTGCGGGCCAGCGCGCAGAACGCGGCCACCTTGGGGTCGGTGGCCTCGAGCGCGCGGGCGATGGGGTGGTCGGGCGAGATGCCGACGAAGCTGGCCCCCAAAAGCGTATCGGGCCGCGTGGTGTACACCTCGATCCGCGATTGCGCGCCCAGCGGGGCCACCAGATCGAAGGCGAATTGCAGCCCGCGCGAACGGCCGATCCAATTGGCCTGCATCGTCTTGACCTTGGCGGGCCAGTCATCGAGCCCGTCCAGCGCATCCAGCAGTTCGGCCGAGAAATCGCTGATCTTGAAGAACCATTGCGTCAGTTCGCGGCGTTCCACGTCGGCACCCGAACGCCAGCCCTTGCCGTCGATCACCTGCTCATTGGCCAGAACCGTCATATCGACGGGGTCCCAGTTCACGACCGCGTTCTTGCGATAGACCAGACCTTTTTCCAGAAAATCCAGAAACAGCGCCTGTTGCTGGCCATAATATTCCGGGTCACAGGTGGCGAACATCCGCGACCAGTCCAGCCCGAAGCCCAGGGGTTTCATCTGGGCCACCATCGTGTCGATGTTTTGATAGGTCCAGTCGGCGGGATGGCCGCCGCTGGCCATGGCGGCGTTTTCGGCGGGCATACCAAAGGCATCAAAGCCCATCGGGTGCAGCACGTTGTGGCCGGTGGCCAGCTTGTAGCGCGCGATCACGTCGCCCATGGTATAATTGCGCACGTGCCCGATGTGGATGCGGCCCGACGGGTAGGGGAACATTTCCAGCACGTAATACTTGGGCTTGTCGGCGCTGCGGCGCGCGACAAAGGTGCCGGCCTTGTCCCATTCCTGTTGCCATTTGGGTTCCAGCGTGGCGGGGTCGTAGCGCGACATGGTTCAGACATCCTTGGGTCTAAGACGAAAACGCCGGGCATCGGGGCCCGGCGTGCTGATAGATAAGGCGCGCGCCCGCGTAAAGCGGCCTTAAAGATCGGCGTCGCGGATGCGCAGCTGGCGGGCCCGGGTCAGGATCGCGTCTTCGATCTGGCGGGCGACATCGCGGCTGACGGCGCCGGCACGCGATTCCACTGAAACACGCAGGCTGCGCGCTTCCAGCGCGGGGTCCTGCACATAGACGGTGGCGCGATAGGCGGTCCCGCCGCCGGGCGGTGCGGCAAAGCCGAACTGGATGATCCCCGAGAACGGATCCGCCGCTTCGACCGGCATGAAATCCAGCACCTCAAGTGCTGCCATCCACAGGTAGCGGTTCACCGCCACCGTATTGTTGGGATCGTCGGCATTGGCGAACAGATCAAAGATCGTTTCCCGATTTGGGTCGACAAGCAGGCCCTGGTCGATCAGTTCCTGCTGCTGGGCGGCGCGGGTTTCTTCGTCTGGCGGGCCCGAGAACAGACCATTGCCGCCGCAGCCCGCCAAAAGCGCCAGACCGCCGCACAATCCCGCAAGTTTCGCCAGCTGTCCCACCATGCGCCGGTCCTTGAATGGCCTTTGTCCCGATGCGGTCGTTGCTACAGGACAGGCCCAGTCGCGGCAAGGGTCTTTCCCGGCACGCCCGCCGGGGCCGAGTGTGGCATGTCTGCACCATCCCGGCGGCAAGACGCAGGCGGGCCGTTCGGCTTTCTTGCAATCATGGGGTCAAGGCGCGACACAGCAGCATACTCAATTCGGATTCCCCGTCTTGAGGTGCACCTTTGAATACAAACACGAGGGAAAAACCATGAAAAAGGTTCTCTTCGCTACAACTGCTCTGGTTGCAACCGCAGGTATTGCAGCTGCAGATGTTTCCATTTCCGGGTATGCTGAGCTGGGACTTCATGATACTGGTGCTGCCGCTGGCGCAACCGATACTTCCAACACCCGCTTCCACCAAGACATTGAAGTGACTTTCAGCATGTCCGGTCAGACGGAAAACGGTCTTTCTTTCGGCGCAAGCATCCAGCTGGATGAAGCTTCGTGGACCGACGTAAATG
>JBEAQJ010000048.1:0-7999 GCA_041163945.1 Pseudomonadota bacterium | reverse complement strand
CTGCCCATGGATCGGACCGCCGGGGCGAAGCGGGATGTCGTCGGTCGATGCGATAAGCTGTTGGGGCAGTGCGTAGACCTGTACCTCGATCCCGGCCGGGAGGGGCAATCGGCCCAGCACCTCTTGTGCATCAACGCCCGTCGGCCCAAAGGGCTTTGTCGACGCGGCCTGTGCGATGCTGGCTTCCAGCACCTGGGCGATCAGGCCTGCCGCGACGACCAGCGCGTTTTCGCGCTGGGCCACAAGGCTTTCGCGCGCGGGATTGAACATCATCATTCCCGCCACCAGCACGACCAGGGCCAAAAGATTGGCGGCGATGATCTTGCGCGCCAAGGGCGATCGCTTCAATCCGATCAAGCCGCGCGCACGGCGCGGTGCATGGGGCGGGGTGTCGATGGCGGTGGGCGGATCGTTGTGCCCGGCACCGGCCCCAAGATCGGCATGGCCCCGGCTGGCGCTTTGGCGAAACGGCAGATCGACCGGCACGACCCCTGCGCCCTATTCTTCGATGTAGCGATAACCAATGCCATAAAGCGTTTCGATCGCCGAAAAATCTTCGTCGACCGCGCGCATCTTTTTACGCAACCGCTTGATATGGCTGTCGATGGTGCGATCATCGACGTAGACCTGTTCATCATACGCCGCATCCATCAGCTGATCGCGGCTTTTGATGAAGCCGGGCCTTTGGGCAAGCGCTTGAAGCAGCAGGAATTCGGTCACCGTCAGGGATACATCCATGCCCTTCCAGCTGACGGCGTGGCGCAATGGGTCCATGCTCAGCGGGCCGCGGACCATCACGGTGCTTTCTTCCGGCGCCCCGGCCGCGTCTGATGCAATCGCTTCCTGTCGGCGCAGGATCGACCGGATCCGTTCGACCAGCAGCCGCTGGGAAAACGGTTTCTTGACGTAATCATCCGCGCCCATGCGCAGGCCCATCAGCTCGTCGATCTCATCATCCTTGGACGTCAGGAAAATGACCGGCATCCGGCTTTTCTGGCGCAGCCGCTGCAACAGGTCCATGCCGTCCATCCGTGGCATCTTGATGTCGAAGACGCCCAGATCGGGCAGCCGCCGGTTGAATTGTTCCAGCGCCGATTGACCATCATTGTAGGTTTCGACCTCGAACCCTTCGGCCTCAAGCGTCATCGATACGGATGTCAGAATGTTTCGGTCGTCATCGACAAGCGCGATCCGCAGCATGGTCATGGCCCCTGTATTGGCTCCATCGGTTTCTTCTCGCGGCCTGAACCGATTTCGAGCGGCATCATTATCTTTAACCTTCGAATCACATCAAACGCCACAGTTTATTTGATCTTTCGAGCGTTAACCGCCGGTGAAACGCCCGTGACTTTCTTGTGGGGTGGTTTCACGCCGGCTGGGTGCGGCGAAAGAAAATGTCGGCATGGTTGCGCTAACTGTGTGATTGCAACCTGTTCAGCCACAAAACCGTCATGTTATAGGCCGGCATGGCGCGGGCCGAGCCCGCAGGTTGCCACGACCTGTCCAGGAGCAACGATATATGACCATCCTTCGCGTGAACCCGTCCCAGACCGTGGAATCACAGGGCATGACGGGCCTTGGAACGGTGCATTACAATCTGCTGGAACCCGCCCTGATCGAGGCCGCGATCGCACGTGGCGAAGGGCGTTTGGGTCTTGGCGGCACGCTGCTGGTGTCCACGGGCACCTTTACGGGCCGTTCGCCCAAGGACAAGTTCGTGGTCCGCACCCCCGCCGTCGAAGACCAGATCTGGTGGGAAAACAACAAATCCATGACGCCGGAAGCCTTCGATGTGCTGCACGCCGACATGTTGGCCCATATGAAGGGCGGCGAATACTTCGTGCAGGATCTGTATGGCGGGGCCGATCCGGCGCACCGGCTTGACGTGCGCGTGGTGTCGGAGCTGGCTTGGCACAACCTGTTCATCCGGCATCTGCTGCGCCGCCCCGATGCGGCTGAATTGGCCAGCTTCGTGCCGGAATACACCATCATCAATTGCCCCAGCTTCAAGGCCGACCCCGCGCGCCACGGATGTCGCACCGATACGGTGATTGCGCTGAATTTCGACAAGAAGCTGATCTTGATCGCCAACACCGAATACGCCGGCGAAAACAAGAAATCGGTCTTTACGCTGCTCAACTACATTTTGCCGGGCAAAGGCGTGATGCCGATGCATTGCTCGGCCAATCATGCGCATGGCGACCCGTCGGATGCGGCGGTGTTTTTTGGCTTGTCGGGAACGGGCAAAACCACCCTGTCCGCCGATCCCGGCCGCACGTTGATCGGTGATGATGAACATGGTTGGTCCGATGCCGGCATCTTCAACTTCGAAGGGGGCTGCTACGCCAAGACCATCAATCTGCGCGAAGAGGCCGAACCGCAGATCTATGCCACGACGCGCAGCTTTGGCACCGTGATCGAGAACATGGTCTACGACCCCGACACGCTGGTGCTGGATTTCGACGATGCCAGCCTGACGGCCAACACACGCTGCGCCTATCCGCTGGATCAGATCGCGAACGCGTCCCATACGGGCCTGGCCGGCCACCCCAAGAACATCGTGATGTTGACCTGCGATGCCTTTGGTGTGCTTCCGCCCATTGCTCGGCTGACACCGGCACAGGCCATGTATCATTTTCTGTCGGGCTTCACCTCGAAGGTGGCGGGCACCGAACGCGGCGTCACCGAGCCGGAGCCCACGTTTTCCACCTGTTTCGGCGCCCCCTTCATGCCGCGCCGCCCCGAGGTCTATGGCAAGCTGCTGCAACAAAAGATCAAGCACAACGGCGCGACCTGCTGGCTGGTCAACACCGGTTGGACCGGCGGGGCTTACGGCACGGGCAGCCGCATGCCGATTCGTGCCACCCGCGCGCTGTTGACCGCGGCCCTCAACGGGTCACTGACCACGGGCGAGTTCCGCCGCGATCCCAACTTCGGTTTCGAGGTTCCGACAGCCTGCCCGGGTGTTGACGCGGGGCTGCTCGACCCGCGAAGCACTTGGGCCGACAGCGCCGCCTACGACCGTCAGGCGCAAAAGCTGGTGCAGATGTTTGCCGACAATTTCGCGCAATATGTGCCCTATATCGACGATGACGTGAAAGCGGCGGCGATTTCCTGATTGGCCCGTGCCGAGCCCGCGCACGGCGGGTTCGGCGGCCTGCCGCAGCGCCGGACCGTCAGCCAAACAGGCCGCGACGCACCAGGTTTGCCCCGGCCACGATCAGCACGATCAGCGTAACACGGCGGAACATGTCCGGGTTCAGACGGTCCGACATCCAGAAGCCCAGCTGCATGCCCAGAAACGCCGGAACCAAAAGGGCCGCCGACCAAGGCGCGGTGATTGTGTTCAGCACGCCCGATTGCAGATGGCCTGCAAACAGGCTGACCGAACCAAGGCCATAGACCACGCCCTGCACCAGCATCTGCTTGGCCTTGGGCGTGTTCAGCGCGATCAGGTACAACACCGTGGGCGGCCCCCACGTGCCCGTCAGCCCGCCGATGGTGCCGGACACAAAGCCCATGGCCCATTCCGAAGGATACCGCCAGCGCGGCGGGATCTGCAGGCGCACCCCCACAAGCTGTATGACCGACAAGATGACCGTCGGCACCCCCAGAACCAGGAAAAAGGTGGCCGGTGCGATACCGGTGACGAACTGCGCGGCCACCACGATCATCACGCAGATGATCAGGATATAGCGCCAGAATTCGACCAGCGCGGCAAGGGCTTCGGCCCAGGAAAACCGCATCACCTGCAACAGGTTGGACATCACGATGGGCAAGATGATGCCCGCCACCGCCACCAGCGGGTCCAAGAACAGCGACAACCCCGAGATCATCACGAGCGGCATCGCAAACCCGACGGCGCCTTTGACAAACCCCGCCGCCAGTGTCACGCCGCAGGCCGCGACAAAGGCCCAAAGAGGCATCAGTTCAAAGGTTTCTTGCAGCATCGCGGCCCCCTGTTGGCGCTGTTCTAGCGTGCTGCCGTGGGCGCTGCATCGCAAAAAGAGGCGCGACATTTTCCTGCGTCTTTTTATAAAACTCGGTATTTTTGTTGCGCTGCACCTGCAAAGGCTCTACCTCCTGCTGCAGGTCGTGAAAGGCCGCCCGCCCGATGAAGTTGATGAAGATACCGATGCACAAGGAGCCCGCAGATGCCGCGTGACGGACAACAGATCACCGAAGACGGCGTGATCCTTCCGGATCTTCTGGCCTTGACCGCGGCAGCCCTGGGGCCCGTTGACGTCCTGTTTGGCACGGCCCGCGCCCGGGTGATGGATCGCGTCAGCATCGATGGCCGTGTGTCGGGCGCGGCGCTTGAGGCCGAACAGACCGCCGCGCATGGGCTGGCGTGGCTGGCAACCTATGTCGAAGCGCTGCGTCAGATGCAGGCTTGGGCGCTGCGCTTGTCGGAGCAGGGCAAGTTCGGCGAGATCGAGCAGCTGATCCATCAGATCGCCTTTGGGGAATATCTGGCCCAGATCACGGGCGGCATCCAGATGAACCAGGCCGAAATCCTGCGCCCGCAGGACATGGGGCTGGTGCCCGAAGATTTGCGCGGGCTGAACACACCCGAGATCGTGATGTTGACACAGGCCGGCAACACGCAGGCCGCACGGATGCGGCTGGTGGGCCTGATGCGTGATCGTCGGGCCGAAATCACGGTGGGCAATGCCGGGCTCGACGATGAGCTGGACATGATTCGCGAACAGTTCCGGCGCTACGCGCTGGACCGCGTGGTGCCACAAGCCCATGAATGGCACCTGAAGGATGAGCTGATCCCGATCGAGGTGGTCGAAGAACTGGCCGAAATGGGGGTTTTCGGCCTGACCATCCCCGAGGAATATGGCGGCTTCGGGCTGTCCAAGGCATCGATGTGCGTCGTCTCGGAGGAGCTTTCGCGCGGCTATATCGGTGTGGGCAGCCTTGGCACCCGGTCTGAAATCGCGGCCGAATTGATCCTGGCCGGCGGCACGCCCGCACAAAAGGAAAAATGGTTGCCGGGGCTGGCCAGTGGCCAGATCCTGCCGACTGCGGTCTTTACCGAACCCAACACCGGTTCAGACCTGGGCGGCCTGCGGACCCGTGCGGTGCGCGACGCGGCGGGTGACTGGATTCTCAAGGGCAACAAGACATGGATCACGCATGCCGCGCGCACGCATGTGATGACGGTTCTGGCCCGCACCATTCCCGACACCACCGATTACCGTGGCTTGTCGATGTTTTTGGCCGAGAAAACCCCCGGCACCGATGATGATCCCTTTCCGGATGCTGGCATCTCGGGGGGCGAGATCGAGGTTTTGGGCTACCGCGGCATGAAGGAATACACCGTCAATTTCGATGATTTCCGCGTCAAGGGCGAAAACCTGTTGGGCCAAACCGAAGGCCAAGGGTTCAAGCAATTGATGCAGACCTTTGAATCGGCGCGCATCCAGACCGCAGCGCGGGCCATCGGTGTGGCGCAATCCGCCCTCGACGAAGCCATCCAATATGCCGAAGACCGCAAGCAATTCGGCAAGGCCTTGATCGATTTTCCCCGCGTTGCGGGCAAGCTGGCGCTGATGGCGGTGGAAATCATGATTGCCCGGCAGCTGACCTATTTCAGCGCCTGGCAAAAAGATCATGACCGCCGCTGTGATCTTGAGGCCGGTATGGCCAAGCTCTTGGGCGCCCGCGTGGCTTGGGCCTGTGCCGACAACGCGTTGCAAATTCACGGCGGCAACGGCTTTGCGCTGGAATACAAGATCAGCCGTATCCTGTGCGATGCCCGCATCCTGAACATCTTTGAAGGGGCGGCTGAAATCCAGGCCCAGGTGATCGCGCGGCGCTTGCTGGGGTAGGCCAGGCGACACATCGGCGCTAAGGGGGCATATGCGCGCCTTTCTTGCCCTGGATATCCCCGATGACGTCGCCGCCGCCTTGGCGCGCGTGCAAACGGGCCTTGGCGTCGGGCGCCCGGTGCCGGCCGAGAACCTGCACCTGACGCTTGCCTTTTTCGAAGATGCACCCGATGCGGCCCTGTCTGATCTGCATGATTTGATGATGGGTCTACGGGCAAGCCCCCTTGCCATCCGCTTTACCGGCATCGACAGCTTCACCGAACAGACCCGCGGCTTGATCTTTGCCGCCGTCGCCCGCACCGAGCCGCTACAGGCCCTGCATGACCGCATCGCCGGCCTATGCCGTGCCGCGGGGCTTGATCTGCCGCGCCGTCGGTTTCGCCCACATGTCACCTTGATGCGCGCGGGCCGCCGGCCTGATGGCGCGGCGCGCGACCGGCTGGCGGCCTGTCTAGGGCCAAGGCCCGATCTGCCCGGATTCACCGCGCATGCGGTCACGCTGTACCGGTCTCGGCTGGGCCCGCGGGGCGCGCTGCATGAAGCCTTGGCCGCCTATCCGCTGTCGGGGTGATCGGCGCGTGCCGCGATCATGTCGATCAGCCGTTGCCGGGCGGCTGGCAGGGGTTTGTTGCCCAGCGATTGCGCCAGCCGGTCGGACAGGAAATGCCCGGTCACGGCCAAACCCCGCACCACGTCATGCGCATCATTGCCCGGCACGCCGCGCATCACGCCCGGCAGCGCCAGAAGCCGATCGGCCCACTTTCCGGCCCCCGCACGCGACACCGCCCGCCCGCTGCGCGGTGAGACATAGATCAGGTCTTGTGTCGCCCCGGTGACGGCACAGGCCGACAGGTCCAGCCCGAAACCGGTTTCCTCGAGCAGCGCCTGTTCCCAGCCAAGATAGGCCTCGGGCCAGCGTTGGGCGCCCAACCCATCCAACAATGCCAGGCTGCGGGCATAAAGCGCAGGGTAGGGGTGGCGTTCGGGCAGCGCAAAGGACAGCAGCGCACAAACCGCCGAAAGCCCCGCCAGCGTCAGCCGATCGGCCATCGCGTCCGCCGCGCGACCCCGGATCAGGTCGATCGTGTAGCTGCCCATATGCGCATCCAGCCGCGCCCGCCATGTGGCGTCGATCTGGGCGCCGGGTTGCAACAGCGGCGCCATCTTGCGCGATGCCCCGCCCCGGACCACGCCCAGATGACGGCCCTGCGCGGCGGTGAACAGATCGACGATCGCGGCATGTTCCCCATGCCGACGCACACCCAGAACAATCCCCTCGGCCCGCCATTCCATGGGCCAAGTAAAGCCGTGCGGTGCCGGCTTGTCCATCTGGCAGGCCCATGGCAGGGTTCGGCCATGTTGCCCTTGTTTTCGGTTTCGGCCCGCCGGCTGGCTCTTGCGATCGCGCTTGTGGCGCTTGCCTCTGTCGTTGCGCAGTTCTTGCATCTGAATGCGCGACGGGCCGAACCAGCCTGGATCACCGCATGGGACATGGCGCGCTATTTCACCATCCTGACCAATCTGATGGTGGCGGTCAGCTTTGCGATCTTGGCGCGCCCGCTGCGGCGCAAGGTTCCGTATGCCGGGCTTGCCGCCTTGACCCTGTCGATGATCATGGTGGGGGTGATCTATCACCTGCTTTTGGCGGATCTGGTCGATTACACCGGGCTTGGGTGGTGGGCCGATCATGGGCTGCACACGGTGGGCCCCATTGCGATCACGCTGTGGTGGCTAAGATTTGCGGCGCAGCGCGTCTTGTCTTTTGCTGCGCTGCCGGTCTTCGCGCTGTGGCCCGCAGCCTACGGGGTGTATGTGCTGGTGCGCGGCGCGCTGGATGGGGTCTATCCCTATCCGTTTGTCGACCTGACGGTGCAGCCACCGGGGGTTGTGGCCATGAACCTTGCGGTTTTGCTGGCGTCATTTCTACTGGGCGGGGTGGGCATGGTCGCGATCGCCCGGTTCGCCAACCGCTAGGCGCTGGTGCGGCCCGGATGGGCTGCCGCGCGCCTTGTTCGGGCGCTATGACAGACCCGGTTGATCCAGCAGATGGCGCCCGGCACGATCTTCGATCTCGATCACCCAGAGATCTGGGTCAAAGCCGCGCTGGCGGTCGATGGCGGCATCCACCGCTGTTTCGGCGCCTTTGGCCAGTTCCATCC
>JBEAQJ010000047.1:0-11733 GCA_041163945.1 Pseudomonadota bacterium | reverse complement strand
GTTGGCCTACGCCGACGGGCACCCATTGCCCTGCCTTGCCGCAATTGCCGATACCGGGGTCAAGCGCCAGATCATTGCCGATGGCGCGGATGTGTTTGAGCGCGGTCGCGCCATCGCCGATCAGCGTTGCGCCCTTGACCGGGGCGCCGACGCGGCCGTTTTGCACGCGGTAGGCCTCGGTGCAGGAAAAGACGAATTTGCCATTGGTGATATCGACCTGACCGCCGCCAAAGCCCACGGCATAGATGCCATCCTTGAGGCCCGCCAGAATATCCTTGGGGTCATCTTGCCCGGCCAGCATATAGGTATTGGTCATGCGCGGCATCGGGATATGAGCGAAGCTTTCGCGCCGTCCGTAGCCCGTTGGGGCCACGCCCATCAGGCGGGCGTTCTGGCGGTCTTGCATATAGCCCACCAGAATGCCGTCCTCGATCAGCACGTTGCGCGCACTTGCGGTGCCTTCGTCATCGACGCTGATGCTGCCGCGCCGGTCGGGGAGGGTGCCATCATCCAGCACCGTGACCCCGCGTGCGGCGATCTGCTGGCCCATCAGCCCGGCAAAGGCAGAGGTTTTTTTGCGGTTGAAATCGCCCTCAAGCCCGTGGCCCACCGCCTCGTGCAGCAAGATGCCGGGCCAGCCGGGCCCCAGAACGACATCCATCACACCGGCGGGCGCGGGTTCCGCCGACAGGTTCACCACCGCGATGCGCAGCGCTTCGCGCACCAGCCCTTCCCAGTGCGCGCGCTGCAACAGCCCGGCCAGCCCGATGCGACCGCCGCCCCCTGCGCTGCCTGTTTCCCTGCGGCCCTGCTCTTCGACGATGATCGATACGTTCAGGCGCACCATGGGCCGCACATCCCGCACCCGTCCGCCCTCGGGGCGCAGGATCTCGACCTCCTGATGGCTGGCCGCAAGCGAGGCCGACACCTGCACCACCTTGGGATCCAGCGCGCGGGCAAAGGCATCGATTTCGGCCAGCAGGTCGAGCTTGACGGAAAACGCCGCCCCTCCCATCGGGTCGGTATCGGTATAGAGCCGTTGGTTTGTGCCTTGTGGCGGTTCGGCCAGCGTGCCGCCGCCATCGCCCACCGCAAGCCGGGCGGTGTGCGCGGCCCGTTTCAGCGCGGCTTCCGAAATCTCGGTGGAATGGGCGTAGCCTGCCACCTCGCCCTTGACCGCGCGCAGGCCAAAGCCCTCGGCGGCGTCGTAGCTGGCGGTTTTCACCCGTCCGTCGTCGAACACCAGCACTTCGGACCGGCGTCGTTCAAGGAACAATTCGCCATCATCCGCGCCCGCGGTTGCCGCGCGCAGAACCGATAGCGCGACCGTTTCGTCGATCAGCGTGTCAAAGGGGCGAAAGGGCGATTGTTCGGGCATCGAGCCTCCGGCAGGGCGGGCTGGCCGGAACAGGGGCGCGATGGCGTTCCGGCAGGGTGAGACATTTCGACCAAATGCGTTGGCCGCGTCCCAGCTATATGGTCCGTGCAGTGAAGAACGCAACGGCACGTCGCAGATGACCCGCAGGGGCGGTGCGCCGGGTAAGACAGGACAGACCGGAATGACCATTCGCAAGACGCTGGGCGGCCTTGGGGCCGCATTTGGTGCAACCCTGTTCGCGGGCATGGCCGCCGCACAAACCGCTGGAATGCGCGATGGGCTCGACATCATCGGTGCGCCGAAGCCGGGGGGAATCGGCTTTCAGCCCGGCGTGACCGAGCTGGCGCGCGACATCCGGGCACTCGATAATTTTCTTCTGGTGATCATGACCGCCATCGTGCTGTTCGTCACCGCGTTGTTGATCTGGACGATGGTGCGCCACAGCGCCAAGGCGAACCCGACACCGGCCAGCTTTACCCACAACACCCGGATCGAAGTGGCCTGGACCGTGATTCCGCTGGTCATTCTTGTGGTGATCGGGGCCTTTTCCCTGCCGGTGCTGTTCAAGCAGCAGACCATTCCCGAAGCCGATGTGGTGGTGAAAGCCACGGGATATCAGTGGTACTGGGGTTATGAATACCCCGAGCATGGCATCGTCTATGACAGCTTCATGCTGCGCGAGGACGAGCTGGAAAACTACGGCTACAGCCGTGACGAATATCTGCTGGCAACCGACACCGCGCTTGTGGTGCCCACGGGCGCGACCGTGGTCGTTCAGGTGACGGCCGCCGATGTGATCCATTCCTGGACCGTGCCCGCCTTTGGCGTGAAGCAAGACGGCGTTCCCGGTCGCCTGGCCGAGATGTGGTTCGAAATCGAACCGGGCCAGGAAGGCGTCTATTTCGGCCAGTGTTCGGAACTGTGCGGGGTCAACCACGCCTTTATGCCGATCACCGTCTTTGCCGTGACACAGGCCGAATACGACGCCTGGATCAACGGCGAGGCGCAGAACTTCGCAAGCGCCGGCGGTATGCGCGCACCGCGCGTTCTGGAGTTGGCGTCGGCCGACTGATACAACCGGCCGGGCCTTGGCCCGGCCACCCTGTTCACAGCCGGGCCAAGGCCCGGCCTGCCTTGTGGGATCTGGTAGCCACCGATGACCGACCTGACCACCAACACCTCAGCGCGGACGGCCGAAGGCGACGCGCGTTTCGGTGATTACATCCAGCTTTTGAAGCCGCGGGTGATGTCGCTGGTGGTCTTTACCGCCCTTGTGGGGCTGTTGGTGGCGCCCGTGTCCGTTGATCCGATGATCGGTTTTACCGCGATCTTGTTCATCGCCTTGGGCGCGGGTGCGTCGGGTGCGCTGAACATGTGGTATGACGCCGACATCGACCGTGTGATGCGCCGCACGGCGGGTCGGCCCGTTCCGGCGGGCAAGATCGGCGCCGGTGAAGCCCTGTCGCTGGGGCTGTGGCTTTCGGCCATTTCGGTGGCGATGCTGGGGCTTGCCACGAACTGGATGGCGGCTGGGCTTTTGGCGTTCACCATCTTTTTCTACGCCGTGATCTACACCATGTGGCTCAAGCGGGCGACGCCGCAGAACATCGTGATCGGTGGCGCGGCCGGGGCCTTTCCGCCGGTGGTGGGCTGGGTCGCGGCGACCGGATCCATCAGCCTTGAGGCGCTGTTGATGTTCGGCCTGATCTTCATGTGGACACCGCCGCATTTCTGGGCGCTCGCGCTGTTCATGAAATCGGATTACCACGCGGCCCGTGTGCCGATGCTGACGGTGACCCATGGCCGGGCCGAAACACGCCGCCAGATCCTGATCTACACGCTTGCGTTGGTGCCGGTGGCGCTGGGGCTTGCGCTGACGCCGATCGCGGGCCCGGTTTATCTGGCGGGTGCGCTGGTGTTGAACGCACTGTTCCTGAAAGGGGCATGGGACATCTGGCGCCGCGATGAAACCATCGCCGAGGCCGATGGTTACCGCGTCGAAAAGCGGGTGTTCCGCTTTTCGCTGTATTACCTGTTCTTGCATTTTGGCGCGCTTTTGGTTGACGCCGGTCTGCGCAGCTGGGGGATCGCCTGATGCCGATCACGCAAACCCATGAACTGCACAAGCGCCGCTTTGGCCGCAATCTGGGCGTGGCGTTGAGCCTTGTGGGTTTTGCGGTGATCGTGTTCGGCCTGACGGTGGCCAAGATCCGGCAGGGTTCATTGATGGAAGCCTATGACCACCAGCCGCGCGTGTCGGTGACCCCGCCGGTGGAGGACAATCGATGAGCGCCAATTCCAAGGTCGTCACACGGCTTTTGGGCGTCATCGTGGTGATGAGCGCGCTGGCTTGGGCCTCGGTTCCCTTCTACGACTGGTTTTGCCGCGTGACTGGCTTTGGCGGCACCACGCAAGTGGCGGCTGACGACAGCGCGGTGATCCTGGATCAGACGATTCGCGTGCGTTTCGACGCAAGCCTTGCCCATGACATGCCTTGGGAATTCCGGGCCGCCCAGCCGCATATGGATATCCGGATCGGGGAAACCGGGCTGGCCTTTTACGAAGCCTACAACCCCACCGACAAACCCGTGGCCGGCACCGCATCGTTCAATGTCACGCCCTATTCGACCGGCGCCTATTTCGTGAAGATCGCGTGCTTCTGCTTTGAATTGCAGGTGCTGCAACCCGGCGAACGGGTTCAGATGCCCGTCAGCTTCTTTGTGGACCCCGCCATCGTCCGCGACCCCGAAGCGAAGGACGTTCCCGCCATCACCTTGTCCTACACCTTCCATGTGACGGACATGCCCCAAGACCTTGCCGCGTTGGGCGCACCCGCGCCTGTCGCGAACTGAAGACCACCCCGGACCGAGGACGACGCCCATGGCCCATACAAAGAACCACGACTACCACATCATCAACCCCTCGATCTGGCCGGTCATGGCCGCGGTTGCGGCCTTTGCCATGCTGTTCGGGGCTGTCAACTGGATGCATGACGGCGCGCCCTGGCTGTTCCTGATGGGCTTTGTCGCCGTGCTGTACGTCATGTTCGGCTGGTGGGCCGATGTGGTGGGCGAAAGCGGCGCGGGCGATCACACGCCGGTGGTGCGCATCGGGCTGCGCTACGGCTTCATCATGTTCATCATGTCCGAGATCATGTTCTTCGCGGCCTGGTTCTGGGCGTTCTTCAAGCACGCCATCTACCCGATGAACACCTACGAGGCTTCGGCCTATGTTCCGCCGGAAATCTACGCCGTGGATCCGTTTCACCTGCCGCTGATCAACACGCTGGTGTTGCTGCTGTCGGGCTGTGCCGTGACATGGGCGCACCATGCGCTGGTGCATGGCGGCCCGCGCAAGGATGTGGCCAACGGCTTGATCATCGGTGTGGTGCTGGGCCTTGTCTTTACCGCCTTGCAGGGTTTCGAATACTACGAGCTGATCGCGCACTACGGCTGGAGCTTCGGCGGCGACAAGTTCTTTTCGACCTTTTTCCTGGCCACGGGCTTTCACGGCATGCACGTGATCATCGGCACGATTTTCTTGTTCGTGTGCTGGTTGCGGGTGCTCAAGGGCCATTTCACCGCCGAACGCCACATCGGTTTTGAAGCGGCCGCGTGGTACTGGCACTTTGTGGATGTGGTCTGGCTGTTCTTGTTCCTGGCCGTCTATATCTGGGGCCAGTCGGTCGTGATCGGCTAAGGCCCGGCGGGGCCAGGCCGGGGCAGGGTGTCGGGGGGTGTCCCCCGCCACCGGTTCCGGCGGACGCCCTCGGCCCATTTGGCAACCAAGAACCCGGCGCGATGGTGCAGTCGCGCATGGAACACAGTATCGAGGCAAGGGCCTGCCGTGGAGGTGGGCCTTTTGCTTGGGAGGGCAGCGATGGCACGGCTGATCGGGGTCTGGGCAATAGGTTTGGGCGGGGTGGCGATTCTTTTGTCGCTGGGCATCTGGCAAGTGCAGCGCCTGGCGTGGAAAGAGGCGATCCTGGCCGACATCTCGGCGCGCATCACCGCCGCGCCGGTGGCGCTGCCGGCGGCACCCGATCCGGCGCAAGACCGCTATCTGCCCATCGCGCTGGAGGGGCGGTTCGATCCCGGCTTCGTGCGGGTTCTTGTCAGCCAAAAGGGCATGGGGGCGGGCTACCGGATCATTTCGGCGTTGGAAACGGCGACAGGTCGGCGTGTGTTGGTCGACCGCGGCGTGATCCCGGTCGCGGCCCAGATGCCCGAGGCGTCACAGGCGCCCGTGACGGTCATCGGCAATCTGCATTGGCCCGACGACCGCGATGGGTTCACCCCGGCGAATGATCTGGATGACAATCTGTGGTTCGCCCGCGATGTCACGGATCTGGCCGCGCATCTGGACACCGAACCGGTGCTGGTGATCGCGCGCGCCATCGACCCGGCCACAACGCAGATCCGGCCCCTGGCCGTCGGTATCGACAATATTCCCAATGACCATCTGAGCTACGCGATCACCTGGTTTTCGCTGGCCGCTGTCTGGTTGGGGATGACAGTGTTCCTGCTCTGGCGTACAGGGGCGCGATCTGCATGAGGATGGACGCGCCGATGCGCTATATTTCCACCCGGGGTCAGGCCCCCGAACTAAGCTTTGAAGACACGATGTTGACGGGGCTTGCGCGTGACGGCGGGCTATATGTGCCTGCCGAGATACCGCGCTTTGCCCCCGGTGACATCAGCGCCATGGCGGGCCTGTCCTACGAGGATGTTGCCTTTCGCGTGATGCGCCCCTTCATCGGCGACAGCTTCACCGACGCGGAATTTGGTGACATCATCGCGCGGGCCTATGCAGGCTTTGGCCATGCGGCGCGTGCGCCGCTCAAGCAGTTGCAGGACAACCATTTCCTGCTGGAGCTGTTTCACGGCCCGACGCTGGCGTTCAAGGATTTCGCGATGCAGCTGATCGGCCAGCTGTTTCAGGCCGCGCTGGCGCGCAGTGGCCAGCGGGTGACCATCGTGGGCGCCACCAGCGGCGACACCGGTTCGGCCGCGATGGAGGCCTTTCGCGGCCTGTCCAATGTCGATGTCTTCATCTTGTACCCGCACGGGCGGGTGTCGGACGTGCAGCGCCGCCAGATGACGACCGTGGTCGAACCCAACGCCCATGCGCTGGCCATCACCGGCACCTTCGACGATGCGCAGGCCCGGCTGAAGGATATGTTCAACGATTTCGCCTTTCGCGACGCGGTGCGGCTTGCGGGGGTGAATTCGATCAATTTCGCGCGTGTCTTGGCACAGGTGGTCTATTACTTCACCGCCGCCGTCGCCTTGGGCGCGCCGCATCGCCCGATCAGCTTCACCGTGCCGACGGGCAATTTCGGCGATATCTTCGCGGGCTATCTGGCCAAGCGAATGGGGCTGCCGATCGAACGGCTGGTGGTGGCGACCAATCAGAACGACATTTTGCACCGGGCGTTGACCTCGGGCGATTATGCCACCCACGGCGTCGTCCCCTCGATCAGCCCGTCGATGGATATTCAGGTCAGTTCGAATTTCGAACGCGCGCTGTTCGATGCCTATGGTCGCGATGGGGCGGCGGTGGCGCAGCTGATGGCGGAATTGGCATCGGGGGGATTTCGCATTTCCCAAGGTGCGTTGCAGGCCCTGCGCGCCGATTTCGCGTCCGGGCGGTCGTCCGAACCCGAAACCGCTGCGATGATCGCGCGGGCGCAGCGCGAAATGGGCGAATTGTTGTGCCCCCATTCCGCCGTGGGCGTGCATGTCGCCCAAGGCTTTCTGGGCGCCACGCCGATGGTCACGCTGGCCACGGCCCATCCGGCGAAATTCCCCGATGCGGTCGAAGCGGCCACCGGGCTGCGTCCGGCGCTGCCGGCGCGCATGGCCGATCTGTTCGATCGGCCCGAACGGATGACGCGGGTCGAAAACGATCTGGCCGCGATTGAAACCCTGATCCGTGAGGCATTGGCCAAGTGAGCGTAGAGCTGCATACCCTATCGAACGGGCTTCGCATCGTGACCGAACACATGCCGGGGCTGGAATCCGCGGCATTGGGGCTTTGGGTGTCGGCCGGCGGGCGGCATGAGACGGCCGAACAAAACGGCATCGCGCATTTCCTGGAACACATGGCCTTCAAGGGCACCCAGCGGCGCAGCGCCTTGCAGATCGCCGAGGAAATCGAGGATGTGGGCGGCTATATCAACGCCTACACAAGCCGCGAGGTCACGGCCTATTACGCGCGGGTTCTGCGCGATGATGTGGCCCTGGCGCTCGACCTGATTGCCGATATCGTGCTGAACCCCATCTTCGATCCGCGCGAGATCGAGGTCGAGCGCGGTGTGATCTTGCAAGAAATCGGGCAGGCAGCCGATACACCCGACGACATCATCTTCGATTGGCTGCAAGAGGTCGCATACCCCGGCCAGCCCCTGGGCCGGTCCATTCTGGGGCCCAGCGAACGGGTGCGTGCCTTTGGGCGGGCCGATTTCGACCGCTTCGTGGCCAGCCATTACGGACCCGGGCAGTTGATCTTGTCGGCCGCGGGGGCGGTCGATCACGATCAGATCGTGCGTCTGGCCGAGACGATTTTTGGCCATCTGGCCCCCTCCACATCGCAGGCGCTGGAACCGGGCCGGTTCGCGCCCGGCGAGCGCCACGAGATCAAGGCGCTGGAACAGGCCCATGTCACCCTGGCCTTTGAGGCGCCCGGCTATCGCTCGGAGGCGTTTTACACCGCGCAGATCTATGCCTCGGCCCTTGGGGGCGGGATGTCCTCGCGGTTGTTTCAGGAAATCCGGGAAAAGCGGGGCTTGTGCTATTCGATCTATGCCCAGGTCGGCAGCTACGATGACACCGGGATGCTGACGATCTACGCCGGCACGTCGGGCGAAGATGTGCCGCAGCTTTTGGGCCTGACGATCGACGAATTGAAACGCTCGGCCGACGACATGTCCGAGGTGGAGCTGGCGCGCGCAAGGGCGCAGATGAAGGCGGGGTTGTTGATGGGGCTTGAAAGCCCTTCGGCTCGGGCCGAACGCTTGGCGCGGCTGGTGGCGGTGTGGAACCGCGTGCCGCCGTTGGCCGAAACCGTGGCGCAGATCGACGCGGTGACGCTGACGGGGCTGCGCGATCACGCGATGGGGCTGGTGGGGGCCGGGCAGGCGGCGATGGCGCTGTATGGCCCGGTGGCCTCTGCGCCGCGGCTTGATGCGTTGACGGAGCGCTTGGTGGCCTGATGCTGATGCGCAAGCGGCACCTGCGGCTGGAAACCGAGCGTCTGACGCTGCGCTTGCCCCGCCATGCCGATTTTCGCCCCTGGGCTGCGCTGCGCGACGGGTCGCGCGCGTTTCTGACGCCGTGGGAGCCCAGCTGGGCCGCCGACCATCTTAGCCGCAAAAGCTTTACCGGCCGTGTCTACTGGGCGCAGCGGGCGCTGTCGGATGGCAGCGCGGTGCCGCTGTTCATCTTGCGCCGGTCCGATGAGGTGCTGCTGGGCGCGATCACGCTTGACAACATCCGCCGCGGCCCGGCGCAAGCGGCCACGCTGGGCTATTGGATCGGCGCACCCCATGCCCGGCAAGGCTACATGCGCGAGGCGATCGAGGTCATGGTGCACCATGCCTTTCGTGATCTGGACCTGAGCCGCGTCGAGGCGGCATGCCTGCCCGAAAACATCGCGTCGCGCGGGGTGCTGGAAAAGACCGGGTTCAAATACGAAGGCGTGGCCCAAAGTTATCTGCAGATCGGCGGGCGCTGGCGCAACCACGTGCTATATGCCCATCTGCGCCATGACCGCCGCGGGCGGACCGATGTGGCCTGACGCGTGACGCTGCACTGCCGAGGAAACCGATGAGCGATTTTCTGACCCGTCTGGCCGCGATCGTGCCGCCGCAAGCGATCCGCGACGTCAGCCCCGCCTATCTGGAGGAACCCCGCGGCCGCTGGCAGGGGCAGGCCATCGCCATCGTCGCCCCGTCCAGTGCGGCCGAAGTCGCTGCCGTGTTGGGGCTGTGCGCGCAGACCGGCACGCCGGTCATTCCCTATGGCGGCGGCACCGGGCTGGTGGGCGGGCAGTTGGCCGAAGACGGCACGGCCCCCCTGATCTTGACGCTGGAACGGATGCGCGCGGTGCGCCATTTCGACGTTGACGCGGGCACCCTGACGGTCGAGGCGGGCGCCATCTTGCAAGATATCCATGCCACCGCCGAGGCGCAGGGCTGGATCTTTCCGCTGACACTGGCCAGCCAGGGCTCGGCGCGGCTGGGCGGGTTGCTGGCCACCAATGCCGGCGGGGTCAACGTGATCCGCTACGGCAATGCGCGCGATCTGGTGCTGGGGATCGAGGCGGTTCTGGCCGATGGCACGCTGATCCACACGCTGTCGCCCCTGCGCAAGAACAACATGGGCTATGACCTGCGCCACCTGTTGATCGGGTCTGAGGGGACGCTGGGGGTGATCACGGCGGCCACGCTGCGGCTGTTTCCCAAGCCGGCCCGACAGGGGGCGGCCATGATGGTCGTGCCCACGCCCGAGGCGGCGCTGGCGCTGCTGAAGCTGGCGCAGGCCCGCGTGGGCGATGCGCTGTCGGCTTTTGAGCTGATCAGCCAGCAGGGCCTGCTGTTTCTCGATGCCATGGGCCCGGACACGCGCCAGCCCTTCGACCCGCGTCCCGAATGGATGTGCCTGATCGATCTGGGCATGGGGATGGGCGGCGATCCCGAGGCGGCGTTGGAGGCGCTGTTTGCCGAAGCCCATGAGGCGGGGCTGGTGAGCGATGGGGTGATTGCCCAATCCGATGGCCAGCGCGCCGAATTCTGGGCCCTGCGTGAAAATATCCCCGAGGCGAACCGCCGGATCGGGGCGGTGTCGTCGCATGACATATCTGTGCCGGTGGCGATGGTGCCGCGCTTTATCGCCGAAGCACCGGCCCGGATCGGGGCGGTGGGGGAATTCCGGCTGAATTGTTTCGGCCACATGGGTGACGGGAACCTGCATTACAATGTGTTCCCGATGCCGGGCAAAACCCGGGCCGATCACGACAACCAGCGCAGCGCGATCAAGCGCGCGGTGCATGATCTGGTGGCCGAGCTGGGCGGTTCGGTCTCCGCCGAGCACGGGGTGGGGCGGCTCAAGGTCGATGATCTGGAACGCTATGGCGACCCGGGCAAGCTGGCGGCGATGCGCGCCATCAAGGCCGCGCTTGATCCCAAGGGCATCCTCAATCCCGGCGCGGTCTTGCGCGTCTGACCCGCTTGCGCCCCCAGCCGGGCGGGGCGGATCTGGCCGCCCCGGGTGGTGCGCCTTGCGGCACGGATCAAGCGGCGCGGGTCGGCCCGGTCAGAAGGGCATCGGATGGGCCTTGTGGATCTGGTCGATCTCATCCAGCTGCGCGCTGCTGAGCGTCAGATCCATGCCCTTGAGGATATGGGCCAGCTGATCGCAGGTCGTGGCCCCGAAGATGGTGGAAACCGCAAAGGGGCGCTGCACGCTAAAGGCCAGCGCCATGTGGATCGGATCCAGCCCATGGCGCGCGGCCAGATCCAGATAGGCGGCCACCGCATCGAAAACGCGCGGGGTCTTGCGCCCGCCCAGATCGCCGTTGATCGCCATGCGGCTGCCCGCGGGCAAGGCGCCGTTTTGATATTTCCCGGTCAAAAGCCCGGCCCCCAGCGGTGAATAGGCCAGAAGCGTCACCCCTTCGTTGACGGCCAATTCGGCCAGGTCGGTGTCGTAGAGCCGGCAAAGCAGCGAATATTCGTTCTGGATCGATTGCACCTGCGGCAGGCCATGCGCCCGGGCCAGTTGCAGCCATTGCGCCGTGCCCCATGCGCTTTCGTTCGAAAGGGCGAAGTGGCGGATCTTGCCGGCCTTGCGCGCATGCTCGGCGGCCTCGAGCACGGCCAGCATGTGGGCCTGGGTGGTGGCGCGATCCTGCCGCGAGGGGTCAAAGCGCCAGTTCTGCCGGAAGTGATAGCTGCCGCGGTTGGGCCAGTGCAGCTGGTAGATGTCGATCACATCCGTTTGCAGCCGCGCCAGCGAGGCATCGAGCGCCGCGCGGAAGGTTTCGGGGGTGATGTCCTGCCCGAAGCGCACGAAGCCCGCGTTCTTGCCGGTGATCTTGGTGGCCAGCACATAATCGCCGCGCCGTCCCGGATTGGCCGCGTTCCAGTTGCCCAGCACGGTCTCGGTCAGACCCACGGTTTCGGCGGTGACTGGGTTGACCGGATACATCTCGGCGGTGTCGATGATGGTGATGCCCGCATCGAGCGCCATGTCCATCTGACGATGCGCGTCGGGCTCGGGGGTGTGGGTGCCCCATGTCATCGTGCCGAGGCAGTAATCGGTGATCATCATGTCTGACGAGCCGAGGGGGATCTT
>JBEAQJ010000046.1:0-2725 GCA_041163945.1 Pseudomonadota bacterium | reverse complement strand
GTGGATGGCGTGCGCGAATTCTACAAGATCACCGGCGATTTCGGCGGGGTCACAATACGGGTCGCCGATGACTACACCGTGCCGTTGAACGCCACCGTTTATTTCGGCGAAAGCCTGCTCGACCGCATCCGCGGCTTTCTGGACGAAAGCCTGGCCGTCGGGGGCGATATTGCCCTGCGCACGACCCGGTTCGAACAAGATGCGCGCGAACAAGACGATCTGCTCGATGATCTGGCCCTGAGCGAGACGCGCATCGCCGAACGCTACACCGCCAAGTTCGGGGCGATGGAGGCCATCGTGACCCAGCTGAAAAACACCGGCAGTTACCTGACCTCGATGCTGGATGCCTGGAACAAGCCGCGCGATTGACCCTTTGGCCGGTTATCCGGCGTTGGGCCGTTCGATCATCAGCTTCTTCATCTTTTCGATCAAGGTGGTCCGGCGCAGCTTCAATGCGTCGGCGGCGTGGCTGACAAGCCCGTCCTTGGCGGTCAGGGCCGCCTCGATCAGCACCACCTCGACATCGCGGATGAAACCGCGCAGGTCGATGTCATCGTGATGGCGAAACCAGTGGCGGAAATCCTCGGGCGCGGGCGGCGCGGTGTGGCCGGCCGTGTCGGGCAATTCGGACACCGGGCCGTCAAAGGCCGCGGCGGCATCCCACAGCGCATCGATTTCGGTTTGTGCGCCCGGTTCGGGCAGGCGCAGCCGCAACAGGTTTTCCGTGACGTTGCGCCCGGACACATCGCGCCCCGCGAACAAGATGAACGCGCGTTCCAGCACATTGCGCAGTTCACGCACATTGCCGGGCCAGGCATGCGCCTTGAGCGCCTCGATCGCGTTCGGGCTGAACTTGGGGGCGATCGCGTTGGGCTGGCGTTCTTGATAGGATGCCATCATCGCCTCAAGCAGGGCAGGGATGTCATCGCTGCGCTGTGACAGCGGGGGCACCTCGATCGGGAAAGCGGCCAGACGATAATAAAGATCGGCCCGGAAACGGCCGTCTTCGACCATCTTTTCCACGTTCTTGTGGGTGGCACAGATCAGGCGCAGATCCAGCTTGATTTCACGCGCGCCGCCAATGCGCTGGATGCAATGGTTTTCCAAGGTGCGCAGCAGCTTGGATTGCAGCGCCAGCGGCATGTCGCCCACTTCGTCCAGAAACAGCGTGCCGCCATTCGACAATTCGAACCGGCCTGCGCGGGCCCGGTCTGCGCCGGTAAAGGCACCTTTTTCGTATCCGAACAGTTCCGATTCCAGCAATTCCGCGGGAATGGCGGCGCAGTTGATCGCAACGAACGCTCCGCCGCGCTGGCTTTGGCGGTGAATATCTTGCGCGACGATATCCTTGCCCACGCCGGTTTCGCCGGTCAGCATCACCGGGGCCAGCGATGGTGCCACGACCTTGACCAGCTGTTTGAGCTCTTGCATGCGCGGCGATACGCCGACGATCAGGCTGACAGGGTCCGGCCCATCGGAACGCGGAAAAGATGCCGTGTCTTTCACAACGGTTTCAACCTTCATCTTGCCACGCCGCCCCGGTTGTCTGCGCCTTTCAAAAGGTCGCTGTCTTGTGGGCCTATCTTTTATGCCATCACGATAACAGCCTTTTCTACCATGTCATGATAGCAGCAATTCATCCATCAATAGAATTTCCGGGTGTCGGATTTCGGGAAAAAAAGAATCCATTAAAACTTAATAGATATAATATATAATTTCGCTGTTATTTTTTATCTTTAGATTAATTGTGGTTGCATGGGGAAAAATGCCGCGCGTGCGGCTTTGCGTGCCTTTGTTCGTCAAAAGTGGGGGGAATTGGTGCGAGCTGCGCAATTCTTTGCCGGGGTTGCCCTGTCGCACCGCTGTCGGTGGCCTTGGCTGCGCGGGTCTTTCCAATAGGCCAAGCGCGCAAGACGCGGCCCAGGCCACCCCGTGTGGGCCGATGACGCGCCATGCCGTTGCGCGAAATCACTTGATCGGGGTTCCGTCATATGCTCAATTTCTAGGCAGAGCAGGAAGAGAAAAGGCGGGCACGCTCACAACCGCTAGTCGTTGCGGGTATCGCCCTAAGAATGAAAAACATACCACGCTTCACGCGCGTCTTTTGGTTCAGCTACATTGTTTGCATGATCTGGGCATTGGCCGTGATCGTGGTCTTTGTGTTGTTTTCCCCCAATAATCCAAATTTTGAGAATATGGGCACGTTTGAAGCCGCGCTGTCGGTCAAGCTTTCCTTGCGGCGCATCGTCGCCGTCGTGGTGGGGGCCGTGGTCATCACGGCCTTGCTGTTCACGAACAGCAGATTTTTCGACAAGGCCATGATCTTTATCTCGGCCTGGATGTGGGCCGCCTATATCGACGATTACTTGGTGATGTTTCCCTATGTCTATGTGCCCGAGGAATTCGTGGCGCAGTTCGTGCTCCAGCTGCGGCCCCTGATCATGATGCTGGTGAGTTGGATAGCGATCGAAAGCCATTTGCGCAGAGAGGCCTGTCGATGACCCGAAACAAGCTGAGCAAGGAAGAAATCGATACGATCCTGACCGCGTTCGACTGGTCGGATCTCAGCATACGCTCGTTTTGGCGGCAATCGCGGCTGTTTCAGGCGTGCTTCCTGTTCGTCAATCTGTATGTCGTGCTGTATATTTTGACGGCCCGCTGGTTTCCCGACCTGATCTTTACGGATACGGTGACGATGCGGATCCATGATGATTACGCGCGCTTG
>JBEAQJ010000045.1:0-13741 GCA_041163945.1 Pseudomonadota bacterium | reverse complement strand
GGAACCTATGGCCAAATCCCGGCAGGTACGGGCCATGTTTTGCGCGCCAATCCGCCAGCACGCGGGCCAAATCGTCAGGTCCTGCCGCGTCCACGGCATGATAAAGCGCGACGGCCTGTTCGCCGGCACCCCCATGCACATCGCCCAGCATGTTGAGCCCCGTGGCCATTGCGGATTGCAGCCCCACACCACAGGTGGCGGCCATTCGTGCTGCGGCGATCGAGGGGGCCTGCGGGCCGTGATCAACGGCCGAGACCAAGGCGGCCTCAAACAGATCGGCACGCGGGCCCTCGATCTTGTCGCCCATCACCATCAGCCAGATCATCGGTACGAAACCGATATTGCCGATCAGCGCCTCGACCGGATGACCGCGCAGCGCGATGCGTCCCGGCTCCATGTCGATGATGGCGGTGCGCCACCAATCGGCGACATCCTTTGTGTCGGTCAAATCACGCCCTCCGCGCGCAGGATTTCGATCCGGGCCTTGTCGTAGCCAAGACCTTGCAAGATATCATCGCTTTGCTGGCCGAGCATGGGCGGCGGCGTTGTGACCCGCGGCCGCGTCCCATCGATCAAGGCGCCCAACCGCACCAGATCGACCGCGCGGCCGACCCCCGGCACATCCTCGAACCGGCCGATGAAGTCGCGGTCCGTGATCTGGGGATGGGCCAAGATGGCAGGCACGCTCATCACCGCACCCGCAGGCACGCCGATGGCGGCCAATTCTTCGGCCCAACGCTCGGCTGGGCGCGTGGTCAGCACGGTTTCAAGTTCTGCCCTCAGGCGGTGACGGTTGCGCTTGCGATCCTCGCGTGTGGCGAAATCGCGGTTTGCCAACAGGTCGGCGCGCCCCAGATGCCGCGCCAAAAGCTGCCACTGATCATCCGTATTGGCGGCGATGTTGATCGGGGCGTCGCGGCATTGAAAGCTGCCCGAGGGGGCAGATGTCGGGTTTTCATTGCCCTGCGGCTGGGGCGCGACGCCCCCCACCAAATAGTTCGACACAACCCAGCCCATTGTCGCCAGAACAGACTCGAGCATCGCGACATCGATAAAGGCGCCGCGCGGTCTCGCGTTGAGCGCCGCCCCGATCACCATCGCCGCCGTCAGTCCACCGATGGTGTCGGCCAGCGGATAGCCCACGCGCAAAGGTGCGCTTGCCGCATCACCCGTGATCGACATGACGCCCGCCGCCCCTTGCACGATCTGGTCATAGGCGGGGCGGTCAGCCCATGGGCCGGTCTGGCCGAAGCCCGAGATTGCGCAATAGATCAACCGTGGATTGATCTGGCGCAGGTGGTCGGCGCCAACCCCCAGCTTGTCCATCACACCAGGGCGGAAGTTTTCCACCAGTACATCGCTGCCTGCCACAAGTTGTTCCAAAATGACCCGCCCGCGCGCATCTTTCAGATTAAGCGTGAGCGAGGTCTTGCCTGCGTTCTGCGCCAGAAAGCTGATCCCCATGCCGCGCGCCGACAGTTCGGGATCGGCACCCAGATTACGGGCCAGATCGCCCCGGCCCACCGCCTCGACCTTGATCACCTCGGCGCCCAGATGAGCCAGTTGCTGGCAGGCAAAAGGGCCCGCCAGCACATTGGTCAGATCGAGAACCCGCACGCCCCGCAGCGGGACCGTGGCCTCAATCGCCATCGGCCACCCCTGCGGCCCGCAGCCGCGCGCGCCGCGCGCGGTAGCTGGGCAGCACCACCAGAATGGCCGCCAGCACCAACAGCATCAAGGTCATGGGCCGCTCGATGATGAAATCAAAACCGCGGTACAGCTGCATCGCGCGGGCAAAGTTATCCTCCATCATCGTGCCAAGGATGAAGCCAATAAGCAGAGGCGCCAGCGGGTAATCGGCGAAACGCAGGATCGTGGCGATCACGCCAAAGCCTACCAAGATCAGCAATTCGGTCGGATTGTTCTGGCCGATGTAGCTGCCCATCAGAGTAAAGAACAAGATGAAGGGGATAAGGTAATTTCTTGGTATCGTGAGGATTTTTGCGATGTAGGGAATCAAGGGCAGGTTCAGCATCAACAGCACTAGATTGCCGATATACATCGAGATGATGACCGCCCAGAACACATCCGGCTCGTCGATCATCAACCGCGGGCCAGGTGTCACGCTCAGTGCCAGTAGCGCACCCAGCAAGATCGCAGTGGTCCCCGAACCGGGAATGCCCAAGGTCAAAAGCGGCACGAACGAGCCCGAGCATGCCGCGTTATTGGCCGATTCCGGTGCGGCCAAACCCTTGATCGAACCATGGCCAAACTCCTCCTGCTCCTTGCCCTTGGCAAGATTGCGCTCGACCGCATAGCCAAGGAACGAGGCGATGGTGGCCCCTGCACCGGGCAAAACGCCGATGAAAAAACCTTGGATCGATTGCCGCCCGATGACAGGGGCGATGGTGCGCGCCTCGTCGCGGCTGATGCGCAGATCGGTGATCTTGCCGCCGGCCCCCGTGGCGGCGCGGGCAGGGTTCATGACCAGAAACAAGGCCTCGGGCAAGGCGAACATCGCCATGGCGAGCGTGATGAAGGAAAAGCCCGATTGCAGCTCCATGATGCCGAACGTGAAGCGCGGCATGTTCGACAGCGCCCCCTCGCCCACCGTGCCCATCATCAGGCCCAAGATTGTCATCATCAGTGCCTTGCCGACCTGACCCGTGCCAGCAAAGGCGGCGATGGCCGACAACCCCACCACCATCAGCGCGAAATATTCTGCCGAATGAAACAGGAGTGCGACCGACGACAGCGCGGGGGCAAAGATCATCAACAAGATCGTGCCGATGGTGCCGCCCGCGAAGCTGGCGACCGCGGCGATGGTCAGCGCCTTGCCTGCCAGCCCCTTGCGCGCCATGGGATAGCCATCGAAGCTGGTGGCGACCGTGCCTGCAACCCCCGGCGCGTTGAGCAAGATCGACGAGGTCGAGCCGCCGAAAATCGCGCCGTAATAGACGCCCGACAAAAGGATCAGCGCCGAGGCCGGATCGCCGATGCTGATCGCGATGGGGATCATGATAGCGATAATCGACATCGGCCCAAGACCGGGCAGCATGCCGATGAGCGTGCCGATCACGCAGCCCATCACCACCATCATCAGGTTGAACGGCGTGACCGCGGCGGCCAGACCAAGCATAAGACCTTCAATCATGATCCATGCTCCTCACACCATGAATGCCGGCCAAGGGCGCAGAAAAATCCCCAGCACCTCTTGTACCAAATACCAGATCGACCACGCCGAGATGCCCGCGACCGGGATCAGGATATGGAGCTTGCGCTCGCCCAAGATCATCGCGCCCAGCATCAGGAACAAGGTCGTGGACGCCAGAAAGCCCAAGGGCCGCAGCGCCATGGCATAGCCCAGCATCAAGACCACCAAAGCCAGCGCCGGGACGATCTGATACTCACGCAACCGGGCGATATCCATCGTGCCATCGACCCTGTCGGTGGGCATGGCCGCTTTGGCAGATTTTGGCCCGAACAAGACCATGAGGCCCACGATGATGCCCGAGACCGCCAGCATCTTGGGGAAGGTCGACGGCCAGATCGGGTTGCGCCGCAAAATCGGCGGCAGGGCGTCATCCATGGTAAAGAATGCAGCATAGCCATACACGCAACACAGCGCGATGAACGCAAGCGCGATCCAACGATCAAGCGCCATGGTCGTCCCTCCCCGATATTGGGATATTTATGGGATCGAAAGACCGGAACGCGCAACAGCGGCGCTCCGGTCCAGACGTTGGTGCCGCCCGCGCAGCGCACGGGACGGCATGGGTCATGGCCTCAAAGGAAGCCCAGCTCGCGCATCAAATCGCCGATCTGCTGTTCCTGAGCTTCCAGGAACTCGGTGAATTCCGCACCGGGGCGATAGATGTTCACCAGCCCCATGCTGGCGCGCACGGTTTCCCATTCGGGGGTTTCGAGCATCGCGCCCAGCAACTCCTGATAGGCGGCGACCTTGTCTGCATCCATGCCGGGGGCGGCGAAAAAGCCGCGCCAGTTCACGAATTGCGCGTCGATGCCTTGCTCGGCGAAGGTCGGCGTGTCGGCCGAGGCCGGCACCCGCTCGGGCGCGGTCACGCCCAGGATACGGACGACACCTTGCGCCGAAAGCGCCACCGCTTCCGAGAAACCGGTCGACAGCGCGTCGATCTCGCCCGACAAAAGGCCAGCCATCGCTTCGCCGCCCGCGTCATAGCCGATATAGTTGAAGGCGGTCGGATCTTCGCCCGCCGCTTGCATCACGATCGCAGCCACGAGGTGGTCCATGCCGCCCGGAACCGAACCGCCGCCGATGGCGAAATCCATACCATCGGCGCGATACATCTCAAGCGCTTCGGCCATGGTGGTGATCGGGCTGTCGGCGGTCACCACAAGCGCCGCATAGTCACCGACCGTGCCCGCCACAGGCGTCAGGTCACGGAAGCTTTGCGAAATCTCACCGGTCAAGGCGCGGATCACGATGGGGGTCGAGTTGACCATCAAGGTGCCATCGCTGGAGGCCGCGTTCTCGATCAGGCTGGCAATCGCCACGCCGCCGCCGCCGCCCGACAGGTTCTCGTAGGTCGCGCTGCCGATGAGCCCGGCATTCACCAGCGCCTCACCGGTGCCACGCGCGGTGCCATCCCAACCGCCACCGGCGCCGCCGGGGATCAGGAAATGCACCGAATCCATCATTTGATCTGCTTTCGCCATGCCCGAAAAAGCCAGCGTTGCGGTCGCTGCGGCCAACATGGCGCGGCGCGTCCACCCAAAGGTGTTCATGGTCATCCTCCCGTTTGACAGGCGGTCCTCCGCCGCCCATGGTGCTACTCCATCATGCAAAGCTGACAGAAGCCTGACAACTTACAACCATGGCGTGATCTGGGGTCAAAGAGCGATGCGCTACCTCTTGGTGGAGGATAATCTGGAACTGGCCGAGGCGCTGGTCAGCCGGCTTGTGCTCGATGGCCATGCTGTCGATCATGCCGCCACATTGGCTGCGGCCGAGGATTGTCTGGCGGCTGCCCCATACGACCTGATCTTGCTCGATGTGATGCTGCCCGACGGCGATGGGCGCGAATTTCTTGCCCGTAGCCGCACCAAGATCGAAACCCCGGTGATCGTGCTGACCGCGCGCAGCCAAGTCTCGGACCGTGTGGGCGCGCTGGATCGAGGGGCTGATGACTACATCACGAAACCCTTCGATTTCTCGGAGTTGGAGGCACGCTGCCGGGCGGTTCTGCGCCGCCGGGGTGGGGCCGCGCGCAATCAGATCGCGCTTGGCGCCTGTCAGTTCGATCCGTTGTCGGGCACGCTGTCGCGTGGCGCGATGGTGTTGGAACTGAAAAACCGCGAGATCCGCCTGTTGGAGGTTTTCGCCCGCCATCAAGGCCAGATCCTGTCCAAGGCGCATTTGATGGACAGGCTGTTTTCCTATGACTCCGCCGTGACCGAGAACGCGATCGAGGTCTATGTGGGCCGTCTGCGCCGGCGGATCGAGGGGGTCGGCCTCAGGATCGAGACCGTGCGTGGTTTGGGCTATCGAATAGAAACGGGGGCGTCGTGATTCCACGCGGCTCCATCGGGCGGCGACTGACCTTGCTGTTGGCGGGTGTGGCGGCCCTGTTGTCGCTTTTGAGCTGGGGCATGGTCACGGGGCTTGCGCGCCAGGCGGCAGAGCGGACGCAAGACAATGTGTTGGCCGCCTCGGCCATCACCATCGCCGAGACCTTGCGCAGCGAACAGGGCGAGGTGCGGTTGGAACTCCCCCACTCTGCCTTTTCGATGCTCGATGCCATCGGCGAGGACAGGGTGTTTTATCGCGTGACCGCGGCGGGCGAGCTGTTGACGGGCTACGCCGACCTGCCGCCCCCCGATCAGGGGCTGGCACCGGGTCAGGTCGGTTTCGGCACCGGCGTCTATTCGGGCGAAGCGATCCGCATGGCCTCGGTGCTGCGGGTGGTGCTTGCGGGTGCACAGCCTGTGCCGGTCATCGTGACAGTCGCCCAGACGCGCCAAGGCGTGAACGAGATCGCGGCCGAGTTGTCACGGCTGGCGGCGGCTCTTTCAGTGGCCTTTTTCGTCATTGCTGTCGCGCTGTCGGCCATCGCTGCTCATACCTCGCTACGGCCACTCAACGAGATTGCCGCTGCTGTGTCGCGCCGCGGGCCATCCGATCTACGCCCCTTGCGCCGCGCGGCTCCCGCCGAGCTTGCGCCGCTTATGACCGCGCTGAACCGGCTGATGGACCGCTTGGGCCAATCCATCCGCCGGTCCGAAGATTTCATCGCCGAGGCCGCACATCGCGTGCGAACGCCCCTTGCCACCGTGCGCACGCAAGCCGAGATCGCGCTGCACAGCGTCAGCGACGAGACCGAGCGCCTGCGCCTGCGCGGCATCATCCGCGCAGTCGATGAAAGCTCGCGCTCGGCGGGGCAATTGCTCGATCACGCCACGGTCGCCTTTCGTTCCGATGATCTGGCGCGCGATCCGATCGATCTGACTGCCCTTGCCCGCCAGACCGCCGCCACGCTCGAAGCGACAGCGGCGTTGCGCGATATCCGCCTGCATCTTGATCTGACCACAGTGCGGGTTGCGGGCGATCCGGTGCTGCTCGATAGCGCGCTGCGCAATGTGCTTGACAACGCAATCAAATATTCGCCCGAGGACACCACAGTGGCGATCCGGGTCGCCAAGGCAGGCACAGACGCCCGGATCACAATCACGGATGAGGGGCCGGGCCTTGGGGATGGCCCCCCCGAGGCGCTGACCGAACGCTTTCGGCGCGGCAGCAATACTGCGGGCATCGTGGGCTCGGGTCTGGGTCTGACCATCGCGCGCGACGTGGTCACGGCCCATGGCGGGCGATTGGAGTTGCAACAGGCAGAAAACGGGAGGGGTGCATGCGTATCCTTGGTCTTGCCCTTGGCATGATCCTTGCCGGGGCCGGCGCGCTTTTCGCCTATGAGGTCGAAGAGGAACGCTTCTACCCCGGCACCGGGCCATCGGTGTTGCGCGTCATCTCGACTGCCGATCTGGCGGTGTTCGAACCTTATCTTTTGGCCTTTCAGGCAGCCCGCCCCGAGATCGGCATCGCTTATACCGTCACATCCTCGGCCGATCTTTACACCGCCATTCGCAATGGCGCGGCCTTCGATCTGGCGCTGTCATCGGCGATGGATCTGCAGTTTCAACTCGCCAATGACGGCTTTGCGCGGACCTATCGCTCACCTGTCACCGCCGATCTGCCCGATTGGGCGCGTTGGCGTGATCTGATCTTTGCCTTCAGTGCGGAGCGCGCGGTGGTTGTGGTCAATGCTGAGCGGATCGCGGGCCTGCCCCTGCCTGCGACGCGCCAAGAGCTGATCGCGCTGTTGCGCGACCATCCCGAACGGTTCCACGGTTCGGTCGGCACCTATGATGTGCGCGAAAGCGGTCTGGGATACCTGTTTGCAACCAAGGAAACCCGCTCGACCGATGTCTATTGGCGACTGGCCGAGGTGATGGGGCGGCTTGACCCGCAGCTTTACTGCTGCTCGGGCCAGATGATCGACGATGTGGCGGCGGGACGCTTGGCGGTGGCCTACAACGTCTTGGGCAGTTACGCCGCCGAGCGATTGGCGCGCGGTTCCGGCGGGCGGGTGCAGATCCTACGGATGGAGGATTTCGAGAATATCATGCTGCGCACTGCGATCATCCCGCGCACCGCGACCGAGGTCGCGGCGGCAGGCGCGCTGATCGATCTGTTGCTTGAAACCGGGCTGCGCACCACGGCCGAAGATTGGCCCCTACCGCCCTTGAGCCAGACAGGCAGCGCAGATGGTGCGGGGTTCAGCCCGATCCGGCTGGGCCCGGCGCTGATGGTCTATCTCGACCCGCTCAACCGCCGGACATTCCTGGCCGAGTGGGAAAACGCCATGGAACAGCGCTAGCGCGCGCTGTCACTGGGCGTAGTCGGGGCATTCGGCATCCAGAACCATGCGCATGCCACGCATGAAATCGGCCTCGGCCTGCGGGTCGCCTTCTTGCTGGCGGGCGGTCAGTTCGGCCACGTCCGGGGGCAATTCCCGCAAAGCTCGCCCGGTGGACAAGGCGATGATGTAGGTGCGCACGGCACGTTCGAAATAATACATCCGCATGAAGGTTTCGGCGACCGTTTCCCCGATCACCAGCACCCCGTGATTGCCCATCACCATGGTCCGAATGGACGGGTCCTGGAACATGCGCGCGCAGCGCGTGCCTTCCTCTTCCAGGGCAAGGCCGCCGTATTGGTCGTCGATGACGATCCGGTTGTAAAACATGGCCGAGCTTTGATCGATGGGGGGCAAGCGGCTGTCGGCCAGGCTGGCGAGAACCGTGGCATAGGTCGAATGCACATGCATCGCGCAGCGCGCATGCGGCACATGCCGGTGCAGACTGGCATGCAGCCCCCAGGCGGTCGGGTCGGGCGCATCATCGCCCTTGGCGCTGTCGGGCGTGTTGGCGTCGATGACCCATAGGTCAGACGCGCGGATCCGGCTGAAATGACGCCGCGGATTGATCAGGAACCGTGTTCCATCGGCATTGACCGCCATCGAGAAATGATTGGCGACCCCTTCGTGCATGCCTTCGCGCGCCGTCAGGCGAAAGGCTGCGGCCAGTTCGGCACGGGTTTCGGCGTGGTCCATGATCGCGTTCCTCGTTGATCGCACACCCGAGCGGTGTTGCCCCGCACGCTAGCCGGGCAAAGCGGTTGCGTCCATCCCGATGCGGCCCCGCGCATGGGTTTTGGCGGCCATATAGTGATCACCGTCAATGAATCGGATCGGCGCCGCGTCACACTGGCCCCTGAACGTCACCGCGCCGCCATGGCCCGCCGCAAAGGCATGTCTGGCCCGCAAGCGAGATGCCCCATGAACCAATTCCCGAATGCCACGCTGCCCACCAGGGCCCCCGCCATGTCCGCCACGCCCAGCCTGGCCCCGGCGCCCGGCACGGGCATATCCGACGGCGTGACATTGGTCACCGGCGGGGCGGGGTTTTTGGGGTCGCATCTGTGCGCGCGGCTGATCGACATGGGCGCGCGCGTGATCGCCATCGACAACCTGACAACCGGGCGACGGGCGAATGTGGCGCCATTGGCGGCAACCGGACGGTTCCGCCTGATCGAGCACGACATCATCGCCCCCATCCAGATCGAAGAGCCCATAAGCGCGATCTACAATCTGGCCTGCCCCGCCTCGCCGCCGAAATACCAGCGCGACCCGGTGCACACGTTCCGAACCTCGATCGACGGGGCGCAGAACATGCTGGATCTGGCCCGCACGCATGGCGCGCGCATCCTGCAGGCGTCGACCTCGGAGGTGTATGGCGACCCCGAGATGTCGCCACAGCCCGAAACCTATTGCGGTGCGGTCAACACCTATGGGCCGCGCGCCTGCTACGACGAAGGCAAGCGTGGCGCCGAAACGCTGTTTTACGAATATGCGCACCGGTTTGGCGTGGAGACGCGTATCGCGCGCATCTTCAACACCTATGGCCCGCGCATGGATGCCGAAGATGGGCGCGTGGTGTCGAATTTCGTGGTTCAGGCGCTGTGTGGGCGCGACATCACCATTTATGGCACCGGTCAACAGACGCGATCCTTTTGTTATGTCGACGACCTGATCGAAGGCCTGATCCGGCTGATGGGGCAGGATCATGGCGTGATCGGTCCGGTCAATCTGGGCAATCCACGCGAATTCACGGTGCTGGACCTGGCGCAAATGGTGCTGGCCAAAACGCAGTCTTCCTCGAAGCTGCGCTATCTGGATGCGCTGCCCGACGATCCGCGCCAACGCCGCCCCGACATCACCCGGGCGCATATGGTGCTGGGCTGGCAGCCCACGATCAGCCTGACCGATGGGTTGGACCGCGTGATCGCACATTTTGCCGATGCCTTGGGCGCACCCAAGGCGGCGGTGCTGTCATGAGCGGGCGGCGGGCCGTTCTGGTGACGGGTGGTGCCGGCTTTATCGGCGCGCATGTCTGCAAGGCGCTGGCGCGGGCGGGCTATACGCCGGTGGTCTATGACAATTTGTCGACCGGACATGCCGGCAATGTGCGCTGGGGGCCCGCGGTCTTTGCCGATGTGCGCGACCGCACCACGCTGGCCGATACGATCCGGCGCCACGACATCGCCGCGGCGCTGCATTTCGCGGCCTCGGCCTATGTGGGGGAATCGGTCAGCAACCCGCTGAAATATCACGACAACAACATCGGCGGCATGATCGGCCTGCTCGATGCCTGCCGCCAGACGGGGTTGCGGCGGGTGGTGCTGTCGTCCAGCTGCGCGACCTATGGCCATGCTGGGCCCGGCCCGATCGGGGAATCCACGCCGCAGGCGCCGATCAACCCCTATGGCTTTACCAAGCTGGCCTGTGAACGGATGCTGCTGGATCACGTGTCCGCCCATGGCATGGCGCCCGCCATCTTGCGCTATTTCAACGCGACCGGGGCCGATCCCGAGGGCGATCTGGGCGAAGCCCACAGCCCCGAGACGCATCTGGTTCCCTTGGCGCTGCTGGCGGCGGCGCGCCGTGGACCACCCCTGGCGGTGTTCGGGACCGATTACGACACGCCCGATGGCAGCTGCATCCGCGATTATATCCATGTCGATGACCTGGCCCGCGCCCATGTGCTGGCGCTCGACCACCTGATGCAGGGGGGCGATGGGCTGATCTTGAACCTGGGCACCGGGCGCGGCGTGTCGGTGCTGGAAGTGCTCGATGCCGTGGCGCGCGTGACGCGGCGCGCCGTGCCGTTTCAGACCCAACCGCGCCGGGCGGGCGATCCGCCGCGCCTGGTGGCCGACCCCGCGCGGGCCGCAGCACAGCTGGGGTTCGTGACGCGGTTTCGCGACATCGACACGATCATCGCCCATGCCGCCCCCTGGTTCGGCCACGAGATCCGCCATGCAGCGACGGCTTGATCCCAACCTGCTGGCGCCGGTGCTGACGGGGGCCGTGCGGGCGCGCTATCTGGCGATCACGGCGCTCTGGGCGGCTTGCGTGGCCTGGTTCTGGCTGTGGTGGCTGTCGCCCGGCCATGTGGCCAGCCCCTTGGGCTACGGGTTGTCAAGCCTGGCGCTGGGCTGGATCTATGGCTTGCAGCTTTATTTCGTGGCCGTTTTTTTGGGCGCCCAGCGATCGGTCGCGCCCGATCCCGCACCCGGCGCGTTCCGGGTGGCGATGGTGGTCACCAAAACCCCGTCCGAGCCGCTGGCGGTGCTGATCCCGACCCTGACGGCCATGCTGGCGCAGGATTATCCGCACGACACATGGCTGGCCGACGAAGACCCCGATGACGCGACGCGCGACTGGTGCGCGCAGCATGGGGTGCGGATTTCGACCCGCAGGCACGACCCGCGCTACCACAACCCCGCATGGCCACGGCGGCGGCGCTGCAAGGAAGGCAACCTGGCCTATTTCTACGATCACTGGGGGTATCGCTGCTACGACATCGTGGCCCAGCTCGATGCCGATCACGTGCCCCAGCCGGGATACCTGCGTGAAATGGTGCGCCCCTTTGCCGACCCGGCGGTGGGCTATGTCAGCGCGCCGTCGATCTGTTCGGCCAATGCCGGCACCAGCTGGGCCGCGCGTGCGCGGCTGCAATCCGAAGCCGCGTTTCATGGCGTGTTCCAGCTGGGCTACACCGGCCGGCTGGCGCCCATGTGCATCGGGTCGCATTACGCCGTGCGCACCGCCGCCTTGGCCGCGGTGGGCGGTCTGGGCCCGGAACTGGCCGAGGATCATTCCACCTCGATGCTTCTGAACGCGGGCGGCTGGCGCGGCGTGCACGCGATGGAGGCCATCGCCATCGGTGACGGGCCGCGCACGCTGGCCGACATGGTCACGCAGGAATTCCAGTGGTCGCGCAGCCTTGTGGCGCTGCTGATCGGCCACACGCCGCGCTACCTGGGCCAGCTGCCATGGCGGCTGCGGTTCCAGTTCGTGTTCTGTCAGGCGCTCTATCCCATGATCGCGCTCAGCGCGGCGTTGATCTATGCGCTGCCCATCGCGGCGCTGTGGTTCGATCAGCCCTATGCCGATGTCACCTATGCGGCCTTTCTGGGCCATAGCCTGCCCACCGTGGGGGCGATCACGCTGTTTGCATGGCAGATGCGGCGCGATGGGTTCTTTCGCCCGCGCGATGCGCGCGTGATCAGCTGGGAAAAGGCGCTGTTCCTGATCGTGCAATGGCCATGGGTCGCCTGGGGGTGCCTGATGGCGCTGCGCGACCGGATCACGGGGAATTTCGTCGATTTCCGCATCACGCCCAAGGGGACGGGCGACGCGCCCCCCCTGCCCTACAAGATCCTCGCGGTTTACGCCGTGCTGCTGGCGGGCGCGGTGCTGCCGGTCTTGTTTCTGGACCGGGTCGAAGATGCGGCCGGATTCTACCTGTTATCGGCTTTAAACGGGTTACTTTATGCCGCCATCCTGTGGGTCGCGGTTTTGGGCCATCTCCGCGAAAGCGGCCTTGGCCCCAACCGGGCGGCAGGCTGGGCGACAGGCTGGGCGGCGGGCTGGGCGCCGATGCGCCCGCACTTGGGCACCGCCGGTCTGGGGGCGGTGCTGGTCATGGCCGCCCTGTCGCTGCGCGCCCCCGAAGGCGTGCACGCGCTGACCCATGGCACACCCCTGAGCACGCTGACACGAACCGAGTTCCTGGTGTCGGGTGCGGCCAGCGGCGTCGATGTCGGCGCGGCGCGCATCCGCTTTGCCAGCCCCTTGGGGCCAAGGCCCCAGACAACCCGCCCCGGAAAGGAGACCGCCGATGCTACCCCCTAGCCACATGCCGTTTTTCCTGAAGCGCCGCACCGTTTTGTGGGGCGCGGCTGCCGCCGGCGCGGCCAGCGCGCTTGCCCTGCGCCCCTCGCCCGGTTCGGTGCCGCCGGGCAACATTCCCTTCGGCGCCTATGATCCGGGGGGCGATTTCTCGGACGAAACGGATTTCCTGATCGAGCACCTGTTCCTGCCTTGGGAAGATGTGGCGCTCGAATCGCTGTTTGACGCCGACCGCTACGCCCGCGCCCGCAACCGGGCGCTGCTGGTCACGCTGGAACCCTGGACATGGTCGCGCAGCGACCGCACCACGGCCGCGGGTCTGCGCCGCGGCATCCGCGCGGGCGATTACGACGATACGATGCGCGCGATCTGCGGGGTTCTGGCCGCCCTCGACAGCCCCCTGACCCTGCGCTGGGGCCACGAGATGGATGACGACAACGGTCAGTTCATCTGGGCCGGATGGCCCCCGGATGAATACATCGCCGCCTACCGGCGAATAACCGATATCGCGCGCGAAATGGTTCCAAACATCAACCTGATGTGGTCGCCCCTGGGTGACGCCGGGATGGAGGCCTATTATCCCGGCGACGATCATGTCGATCTGACCGGGCTCAGCGTGTTCGGGCTACAGGCTTGGGATCGCGCCAAATACGACCGCGACCGCAGTTTCGCCGAAATTCTTGGGCCGCGCTATGACCGGGCGATGGAATTCGGCAAACCCGTGGTCGTGGCCGAACTGGGCTACAGCGGCGATGCCGCCTATGTCGGCGCATGGGATCGCGACGTGCGCAGCCTTGCGACCCGATTTCCGGCCTTGGTGGGCGTGGTCTATTTCAATTACCCCGAAGTCTACGATTGGCCCGAAGGCTTTGGCCGGCCCGACTGGCGGGTGAACGAACGCGTGGTGGCGCTGGCCAGCTGACGGCCCGCCCCGATCGGCGCCATTG
>JBEAQJ010000044.1:0-3783 GCA_041163945.1 Pseudomonadota bacterium | reverse complement strand
AGACCCGCGATCTGTGGGAGGCGATGGCGGCCGACTGGCAAGGCGCGCAAGGCGGCAATGTTCGGGTCGATGGCGGCATGTGTGCATCGGATTGGACGATGCAGTTTCTGGCCGATATTCTTGGCACCCCCGTCGACCGGCCGCGGGTGACGGAAACCACGGCCCTTGGCGCGGCTTGGCTGGCGGGGATGCAGACGGGGCTTTACCCTGACGCGGCGGGATTTGCCGCCACATGGGCGCTGGAGCGCAGCTTTTCGCCCCGTATGCTGGCCGACCAGCGCGCGGCGCTGTATGCAGGCTGGAAAGACGCCGTATCGCGCACCTTGAGCCGACCATGACCCAAGCCAACGCCCAAGCCCAAGCCCAGGCTGGCACCCAAACCCTCCGCGTGGCGCTTGCACAAATGTGTTCGGCAGACACGCATGAGGCCAATATCGCCACCGTTCGCGATCTGGCCGCCCGCGCCGCCCAGGATGGCGCGGCCCTTTTGGCCTTGCCCGAGGTGTCGGGGCTGATGAACCGCAACCCCGACACGGCCCGCCGTCAGGTCGTGACGGCCGCCGCCGACCCCTTTATCGCCGCCTGCTGCGATCTGGCGGCCAAGCACGGGCTTTGGGTTCACACCGGATCAACCCCCGTGCGCGGGCCCGATGGGCGGTTTTTGAACCATTCCACGCTGATCGACGCGACGGGCACGATCGTGGCCGATTACGACAAGATCCACCTGTTCGATGTGGCGCTCGATGGTCAGGCGCCCATCGGCGAATCCAAGCGGTTCGCGCCGGGGGCACGCGCCGTTCTGGTCGATACGCCATGGGGGCCGTTTGGGCTGTCGATCTGTTATGATCTGCGCTTTCCCTATCTGTACCGTGCCTACGCGCAGGCCGGCGCGGTGGTGATGTTCATACCCTCGGCCTTTACCGTGCCGACCGGGCAGGCCCATTGGGAGGTGCTGTTGCGCGCCCGGGCCATCGAAACCGGGGCCTTCGTTCTGGCCGCGGCGCAAGCGGGCCATCACGCCGACGGGCGGCACACCTATGGCCATGCGCTGGCCGTAGGCCCCTGGGGTGAGGTGCTGACCGATCTGGGCGACAAGGCGCCGATGATCGGCTGTGTCGATCTGGATCTGGGGGCGGTGGCCCGTGCGCGGGCCCAGATCCCCGCTTGGGGCGTGAAACCGCCGGCATGGTTCGACCCGACGCTCGGTCGCTGACGGGCTGCGCCATGGCCATGGCCCGCGCCAATGGCCAAGCCCCTGCCCATCGGGTCCGGGTCGTGGTTTACATCTGGGAACTGGCTGGGGTGGTAGGATTCGAACCTACGGTACGCGGTACCAAAAACCGTTGCCTTACCACTTGGCTACACCCCAACCGTGCCGCGCTAGTTACGCCGGGAGCGGCGGGGGATCAAGACCCCGTTTCGACAAATCTGGGGCATCGCCAATGGCCGCCTAGATGCGGATGGGATCGGCCTTTGCCAACCGGTCAAAGGCCATCAGGCTGGCCACCAGCGCGGGCATCTGCGCCAGCGGGATCATGTTTGGCCCATCCGACGGCGCCCGGTCGGGGTCTTGGTGGGTTTCGATGAAAACGCCCCCGATCCCCAGCGACACCGCGGCGCGCGCCATCACCGGCGCAAATTCGCGCTGCCCCCCGGAACTGCCGCCCTGGCCACCGGGTTGTTGCACCGAATGGGTGGCATCCATGATCACCGGGTAGCCGGTTTTCATCATCTCGGGCAGGGCGCGCAGATCGGTGACCAGCGTGTTGTAGCCGAAACTGGCCCCCCGTTCGGTCAGCAAGATGCGGTGATTGCCGGTCGATTCGATCTTGGCCACGACATGCTTCATGTCCCAAGGCGCAAGGAACTGGCCCTTCTTGACGTTGACCACCGCCCCGGTTTCGCCTGCGGCCAGCAACAGATCGGTCTGGCGACACAGGAACGCGGGGATCTGGATGATGTCGCAAACCGCAGCGGCGGGCGCGCAATGATCGGGCCCATGGACATCGGTCAGCACCGGGCAGCCCAGTTCGGCCTTTACATCGGCCAGGATGCGCAGGCCTTCGTCCATGCCCAGGCCACGCTGGCCCGACAGGCTGGTGCGATTGGCCTTGTCATAGCTGGCCTTGAACACGAAACCGGCACCGGCCTTGTCGCAGATTTCCGCCATCGTGCGCGCGATCATCAGCGCATGATCGCGGCTTTCCAACTGGCAGGGGCCGGCGATGATGCTGAGCGGGCGATCGTTGCCGATCGCCAGGCGGCCTGTTTGCACGATCTGCATGGGCTCTCCCGTCCGGTTTTTGGCGTCAGGTCAGGAACTGACCTGTTCTCTCAGGATCGATGCGGTCATCGATACCATCAGGTAGATGCCCGAAAACACGAGGAACGCAAGCAGCGTGTTTTCGAAAGCACGCGGATAGGTGGCCTGATCGGGGGCCACCGGAAACACGCCCATCGACAGGTATAGCGACTGCCGGTTCGCTTCGATCCGGGCATTTTCCAGTTGTTGCAGGGCCTGGGCCAGCATCGCCTGCCGGGTCTCAAGATCCGCCTGCGCGATGATCAATTCCGACTGGATGCGCGCCAGTGATGCCCCCCCGGTCTGCGTTTCGGTCAGCCCGCTGCGCAGATTGGCGATCAGCGTTTCAAGCCGGGCGATGTTGTTTTGTGCCACCGCCACCCGCGTGGCATTGGGGCTGCGCGCGGCCAGGATTTCCGCCAACCGCAAGCGTTCGTTCTGCAATTCCATCTCAAAGCTGGAAATCTGCTGAAATACGGTCGAAACCTCGGCCTCGGCCGACAACACCCCGCGCCGTTCCTGAAGCTCCAGCACACGGGTTTGCGCCTCGAGCACGCGGCGTTCGGCGTCTTCGTAGCTTTCGCGGGCGCCCGACATCTGGTCTTCGCGCAAGCGCTGGCTCATCTGGTCGACGCGTTCTTCGGCATAGCGGATCAGCGCTTGCGAAAAGGCTTGGCTGGTCAGCGGGTCGGCGGCGCGCATTTCCATTTTGATCACGCCTTCGGTCGGATCGTAGCCGATGGTCAGTTGATCGCGATAGGTGGCATACATGGTTTCATCGGCCGCCGCGGGTTCCAGCCGGATCAGCGGGTCCATGTGCGGCGCCGAAAAATGCGCCCGAAACCCCAGCTCGTCGTCCAGCCGCATCATGGCCTCGCGGCTTTCGAGATAGCTTTGCACAACGATGCTTTCCTGCACCGTGGCAAAGCTGGCCCCGCCCATCAACCCGCCCAAGCCGCCTGCGGCCGATCCCGTGCTGCCGGTTTCGGCCTTCTGGATCACGAATTCGGTGTTGGTGGCATAAAGCGGGGTGGCGGCGTGATAGAAGTAATAGGCCACCAACAGCGTGGGCAGCAGCACGAAAAACGACAGTCGTGCGCCCAGCAACACAAGCCGCCGCCGTCGTCTGCGCGCGATGTCGCGCTGGATCTGGATGATTTCAACCGCCCGCGTGGCGGCGGGGTCGGGGGGCATCGGCACGGTCGGGGGCTGTGCCGGTCGGGCCGTCGCGGGCAGGTTCGTGGTGGGCGCTGCTTTGGCCGCATCTTGGGTCCGGGTGCCATTCGGCACCAGATCCAGCAGGCTGGTCGGCCCAAAGGGGTTGAGCCCGCGCGCCCGCAGCAGGCGGACGGCATCGAAATCGGATGTCGGGCTCAGCCCATGTTTTTGGGCGGCGCGCCGGGCTGCCCGCAACTGGCGACCTGTCAGACCCTCGGCCTGGATCGCGGCGATTTCGGCATCAACATCGCCGGCGCCCTTGG
>JBEAQJ010000043.1:0-3635 GCA_041163945.1 Pseudomonadota bacterium | reverse complement strand
GCCCGTTTGCCATTTGGCATGTGCGGCGCAACAGCGAGATGCAAATCGCTTTGCTGGCGCGGGACATTTTGCGCTTGCCCATTCGGATCGTCTTTACCTCGGCGGCACAGCGGCGACACTCAGCTTTTCCGCGGTGGCTGATCGGGCGAATGGATGCTGTCATCGCGACGAGCGAAGCCGCAGCGAAATTTGTGCCCGGTTGTCGCGCAGTTGTGCCCCATGGTGTGGATACCAATAGGTTTTCCCCGGCCAAAGATCGCGCATCCGCTTGGCGCGATACGGGCTTTCCCGGGGACTATGGCATTGTGACAGTCGGGCGCATCCGTCCCGAGAAAGGGACCGATCTGTTCGTCAAGGCCATGCTTCGCGCGCTGCCGATGCTACCGGGCGCCGTGGCCGTGGTTGTTGGCATCGCCAAAAGCGGTGATGCCGCCTATCTGGCGGATTTGAAGGCCGAGGTGGCCGCGGCGGGCATGGCCGATCGGCTGATTTTTGCGGGGCAAGTGCCGCCCGAACGGATGCCTGGTCTGCTGCAAGGGGCGCGGCTGTTGATGGCGCTGCCACGTTATGAGGGTTTTGGCGTCACACCGATCGAAGCCATGGCCTGCGCTGTGCCCTTCATTGCCAGCCAGACCGGTCATTTCCTGGAATTTGCAGGCCCTGCCGACGATCCGAAACAGGCCGGACATGTCGTGGCATTGGAGGATTGGGCAGCAGCCGCCGACGCAGCCGTCAGCCTTTTGAACGACGCGCCGCGCTATGGTGTCATGGCGCGCGCAGCCCGTGATCGGGCCGTGGACCAGTTTGGGGTGTCGCGCGAGGCTGCGGGGATTGAAGCGATTTACCGCGAGGTCTGGACGGACGGCCGGGCATGATGACATGCACATTGCCGGCCATCGCTCTGACAGGATGCATGCGCAATCGCGCCCGCCGCCATGGTGGCCTGCAGCGCTGATCATTGATGCAAGCATCTGAGCGTGGCCGTTGCGGCTTTGCAGCCCCTGCACGACATGCTAGAGCCGGTTTTCAATAAGGGGGCAGGTGACGATGCAGGGCCACTGGCGGTCTGTCAGCGACGCAGAAAAATCGACGCTTGATCCCTTGTCAGGCTTTTCCTTCGGACATTTTGCGCCCAATGCGGTGCAAAGGGCCCTGATCGCGCTGTGTCGTGCCACCATCCTGAAGCGCGGCGTTTTTCGCGGGGCCATGACCCGTTTCATTCTTGCGCTTGGCCGGGGTGCGCTTGATATCCGCTTTCGCGGTGCAAGCTATCGCGTTCGGGGTGAAAACAACCTGATCGAATACGGCCTGCTTCTGGTTCCGAATTATAATGCGTCCGACTTGGATTTCTTGCTGGATGCGGCCGAACCGGGCGCCAATTTCATCGACGTGGGCTGCAACATCGGTCTCTATGCGCTTCCGCTTGCGCGCGCCTGCCCCCTTGGCCGTACGGTGGCCATTGATGCAAACCCCTTGATGATTTCGCGCATCAATTGGAATGCCGCGGCATCCGAACTGGGAAATCTGACCGTTGTGCACAGCGCTGTTTCCGACCGTGATGGACGCGGCACCCTGATGATCCGCAAGGATGATGTGGCCATCGTGGCGATCGAAGAAAGGGCCGATGGTGAAATTCCCATTCAGACCTTGGCCACGATCGTGTCGCAATCCGGTCTGACATCCATCCATGGCCTCAAGATCGATATCGAGGGCCACGAGGACCGCGCCCTTGTTCCCTTTCTCGACACCTGCGACACCGCGCTCTTGCCCCGCCGCATCGTGATAGAACACCCTTCGGCAAACGCGGATTACCCCGGCTGTGCCGATGCCTTTGCCCGGCATGGCTACCGCTTGACCATGCGGACCCGGAACAATTCCCTGTATATCCGCGAGACATGACCGCGGTTTGTACGACACCGGACGAGCAGCCTGCCATTGCCGTCATCCCTTACGCGGAACGGTTTCCGGAAGGATTATCAAACTTGCCGCTGGATCGACTTGATTGGCCACTGGGTCGGCCAAAGCGTCTGATAGCGGGGACCGTCGCGGACATGACAGCCCATGATCATCTGATCACATATCCGAAGACGTCACTTTACCTTGCGCCGAAAGCCAAACGGCGCGCGCAGCTGTCGCTGATGATCGTCGAGCCTGATGTGGTTCACGCCAAGCATTTGCGCCTGGCCAAAGTGTTCCATCGTCGCTTCTTTCGTGTCTTGACCAAGAACCGCCGTTTGATTGCGTCGATCCCCAACGCGCGCTTGTTCGTGTTTGGCTCGACCTTTATTCCCGAGCCAGACCGTGTCGAGACGCGAAAGACCAGACCCGCATCCCTGATTGCAAGTGCCAAGCGCGATTGGGAAGGGCATCGCTTGCGGCATCTGATTGTCGATCACATCCGGTCCAGTGGATTGGATGTCGATATCATGGGGCGTGGTTATCGACCATTCGCTGATAAAGCCGATGGGCTTGCGCCGTATCGTTATAGCGTCGTGATCGAAAACACCCGTGAGCCGTCATATTTTACTGAAAAGCTTGTCGACGCGTTGCTGTGCAACACCGTTCCCATCTATTGGGGTGCACCGGATATCGCCGAATTTTTCGATGTGTCCGGAATGATCCTGTGCCAAACTGCGGCAGACATCCAAGCGGCGCTGACCCATATGTCAGAGGCAGATTATGAAAACCGGGCAACGGCGATCGCAGAAAACCGTCGACGCGCCATCCACTACGCCGATTTGCATGGGCGCGCCGCCCGTGCAATCCATCACGACCTTACAGCTTGATCCAATCGTTGGGTAAGATATCCGGGTTCACCAGTTTATCCGTCGCAAACCAGCGTCTGGGGGCAACGATGATCTTGGACGGCGAAGCGTTCAGCCACGCACCCCACCATGAAAAGGTTGAGTTGGCGATCACGTGGTGGCGGCAAGCCGACATCAGGCGCAAATCCTCGTAATGCTGGATCGGTGTGTTGTGACCCAGAACAATCGTTTCCACCCCAAGGTCGAGATGCGATCCCGCCCAGCTTGGATCGTCGGAAAAGACATAGGCCCGGGGTTTTGCTCGACTGTTTTCCGCAATCGCTGTCATGGCCGCCCTGTAATAGTCGGCATCGCAGGTGCCGTGGGTGGCATGACCCTTGTGGTTGGATACATAATCGCCCCGGCGTACATGCACCGACACCGCATGCTCGTCGGCAGCGATGCGATCCAGCCAGGTTCTGTTTTCCGGGCTCGGCGGCGTCATGATGCGAAGCTCCGACCGAATGTGATCGGCGGCTTCCAGAAAATAGGTCTCACTTTGAAAGTAGCCGTGAAGATATGTTTCGTCGCGTGCAGCGATCACATTTGCATTCAAGCCAAGCCCACGCTCCCGAAGAAAGGTGGGTGAAGCAAAGCCTGCCCGCCAGAGAGCATGCGCAAACCAGTGTTGCCGATGTGGCGGCAGGCCTTCGGGGTCAATTTCGGCGGTGATGGCAAAATGGTTAAGGGCAAATCCAAGATGCGCGGGTTCTTGCCTCAGATAGCGCCGGTCCAGCCCCAGCCCGACCCCAAGCCGGATCGAGACGGCACGCGCCGTCGCATATTGGAACAATTGGTTGCCCAAACCACCGAAAAGCCGCGCATAAATCA
>JBEAQJ010000042.1:0-23599 GCA_041163945.1 Pseudomonadota bacterium | reverse complement strand
GAGATGCGGATAAATTCGCGCCCCGTGGCCTTGGCCACCGATTTGCCAAGGCTGGTCTTGCCCACGCCGGGCGGGCCCACCAGGCACAGGATCGGGCCCTTCAGCTTGGCGCTGCGGCTTTGCACGGCCAGGTATTCGACGATGCGTTCCTTGACCTTTTCCAGCCCGTAGTGGTCGTTGTCGAGGATCGACTGGGCGTGGCCCAGATCCTTTTTCACGCGGGATTTCACGCCCCACGGGATCGACAACATCCAGTCCAGATAGTTGCGCACCACGGTCGCTTCGGCCGACATGGGCGACATGTTGCGCAGCTTTTTCAGTTCGGCCTCGGCTTTTTCGCGCGCCTCTTTCGACAGCTTGGTGGCGTTGATGCGCTCTTCCAGCTCGGCCACTTCGCCGCCTTCGTCGCCATCGCCCAGCTCGCGCTGGATCGCCTTCATCTGTTCGTTCAGGTAATATTCGCGCTGCGTGCGCTCCATCTGGCTTTTGACGCGGCTCTTGATCTTTTTCTCGACCTGCAGAACCGACATCTCGCCCTGCATCAGCCCATAGACCTTTTCCAGCCGCTCGGCGACGTTGAGGGTTTCGAGCAGTTCCTGTTTTTGATGCACGGGAATGCCCAGATGGCCCGACACAAGATCGGCCAGCTTGGCCGGATCGCCCGCTTCGCTGACCGATGTCAGCGCGTCTTCGGGGATGTTCTTTTTGACCTTGGCATATTTTTCGAATTCATCGGCCACGGCGCCGGTCAGGGCGCGAATGCTGGCCTGATCGCCCTGTTCTTCGTCCAGCGGCTCAACGCGGGCCTCGAAATAGGCATCGCTTGCGGTGAATTCGGCGATGCGCACACGCCGGCGCCCTTCAACCAGAACCTTGACGGTGCCATCGGGCAGCTTCAGCAGCTGCAACACATTGGCCAGCACCCCCATCCGGTAAATGCCATCGGCATCGGGATCATCGACCGATGGGTCGATCTGGGAACTGAGCAGGATCTGCTTGTCGTCCTGCATCACCTCTTCCAGCGCGCGCACCGATTTTTCGCGGCCGACGAACAGCGGCACGATCATATGCGGGAACACCACGATGTCGCGCAGGGGCAGAACGGGAAAGGTATCTTGGGTCACGGGCATTTGCCTTCCTAGGTCTTGGCACCGGGTCCGGCCCTGTCCAGGCAGCCGCGCGGAACCGATCCGATAAGGATGCTTCATTTGGGGCGCCGGCGGCCCGGTTTCAACCACCGCACCGCCGGCACTGTCTGGCTATCCTGCGCCTTGCCTGTGGGCGGCGCAAGGGAGGTTTGGGGCCCAAGAACCCGTTCCCCACAAAATGCTGTGAACAGCGATCACAGCGGTTCGATATCACCCGCGGCGCGGGCCGCGTGGAAATCGGCCACGAATGCGTCCAGCCGATCGGCGGCAATCGCGGCGCGCAGACCCGCCATCAGTTCCTGATAATAATGCAGGTTGTGCCATGTCAGCAGCATGCCCGAAATCATTTCGCCCGCGCGAAACACATGGTGCAGATAGGCCCGGCTATAGCCCCGGCACGCCGGGCAGCTGCAATCGCCGTCCAAGGGGCGCGGGTCGTCGGCATGGCGGGCGTTCTTGATGTTGACCTGGCCCCTGCGCGTCCAGGCCTGCCCCGTGCGCCCCGAGCGCGACGGCAACACGCAATCCATCATGTCGATGCCGCGCACGACCGCACCGACGATATCATCGGGCTTTCCAACCCCCATCAGGTAGCGCGGCTTGTCGACCGGCAGCATGTCGGGGGCGTAATCCAGAACGCCGAACATCGCATCTTGGCCCTCGCCCACGGCCAGCCCGCCCACGGCATAGCCATCGAACCCGATGTCGATCAGGGCCTTGGCCGATTCCGCGCGCAGGTCGCGTTCAAGCCCGCCTTGCTGGATACCGAACAAAGCATGGCCCGGGCGGTCGCCAAAGGCTTCGCGGGATCGTGCGGCCCATCGCATCGACAGGTGCATGCTGTCGGCAATGCGGGCGCGGTCGGCCGGCAAGGCGGGACATTCATCGAAACACATCACGATGTCAGACCCCAGAAGCCGCTGGATTTCCATCGATCGTTCCGGGCTGAGCATATGGCGCGAGCCATCGATATGGCTGCGAAACTCAACGCCATCTTCGGTCAGCTTGCGCAAGTCGGACAGGCTCATCACCTGAAAGCCGCCGCTGTCGGTCAGGATCGGCTTGTCCCAGTTCATGAAGCGGTGCAAGCCCCCCAACCGCGCGATGCGTTCGGCGGTCGGGCGCAGCATCAGGTGATAGGTGTTTCCCAGCAAGATATCGGCGCCGGTTGCTGCCACGCTGCCGGGCAGCATGCCCTTGACGGTGGCCGCGGTGCCCACGGGCATGAAGGCGGGGGTGCGGATCGTCCCGCGCGGGGTTTCGATGACACCCGTGCGCGCCTTGCCCGAAGTCGCGTCGAGCCGGAATTGCACCCGTGCGGTCATGACACTTTGTTCCCTTGCCTCGCAGGGGCCCGTCATAGCCGAATTGTGCGGCTTGAAAAGGGGGAACGGCCGCCCGTTTGGGGCCAGCCTGTGGCGCGCATGGCCCAAACACGCAAGGATTGGCGTCTGCCCCTCAAAGCCTGCGAAAGGCCTGTTCCTGGCGGTCGGTCCAGAATACCTGCAAAAGCGTCTCTTGCTCACCGGCGGCTTCCGCTTCGACCAGGCCTTGGTCGTAAAGCCAGGCCCGTCGGCGCCCATCGGCATGGGTCAGGCGCAACTCGGCCCGGTGGCGCGGCGGCGACAGGGTTTCGGCGATGGTCGCCAGCAACGGCGCCAGCCCCGCACCCGTCACGGCCGACAGGGCAAACACCCCGTCCCGCCGCGCCGCCATGGCATCAACGGCAGCCGCAGCATCGGGGGCCAGCCGATCGATCTTGTTCCAGACCTCGATCATCGGTGCGGTTTCGGGAACGCCCAGATCCCGCAAAATCGCCGTGACATCGGCGGCCTGTTCTTCGGTTTCGGGGTGGCTGATGTCGCGCACATGGCAGATCAGATCGGCATCCAGCACCTCTTCCAGCGTGGCGCGAAAGGCCGCGACCAGCTGGGTCGGCAGATCCGAGATAAACCCCACCGTATCGGACAAGATGATCTCGGTGCCATCGGGCAGGCTGACCGCGCGCATCGTCGGGTCGAGCGTGGCAAACAGCATGTCCTTGGCCAAGACATCGGCGCCGGTCAGGCGGTTGAACAGCGTGGATTTGCCCGCATTGGTATACCCCACCAGCGCCACGATCGGATAGGGCACCTTTTTGCGGGCCTTGCGGTGCAGCGCGCGCGTCTTGACCACACTGGCCAGTTGCCGACGGATGCGCAGCACCGCCTCATCGATGGCGCGACGGTCGGCCTCGATCTGGGTTTCGCCGGGCCCGCCCACAAAGCCCAAGCCCCCGCGCTGGCGTTCCAGATGCGTCCAGGCCCGCACCAACCGCGTGCGCTGGTAGCTGAGCGCGGCCAGTTCCACCTGCAACACGCCTTCGCGGGTTGCAGCGCGGTCGGCAAAGATTTCCAAGATCAAGCCGGTGCGATCCAGCAGCTTGACGCCCCATTCCTTTTCCAGGTTGCGCTGCTGAACGGGCGTGACCGGACCATCGATCAACACCAGGCCCACCTCGAGCGCGGCGATGCGGTCTTTCAGCTCGGCAGTCTTGCCCGAGCCGAACAGCAGCCCAGGCTGGGCGCGCGGCAGGCGCACGATCTCGGCCCCGACAACCACCAGATCGGGAAGCGCGGCCGCCAAGGAAACGGCCTCTTCCAGCGCCGGGCCGGGATTGCGCCGACCAAGGTCGGATTTCAGATCTGGATGCAGCACAAGCGCGCGCATCGGGCCCGGGCCCTGCGCGTCACCACCACCATCGGACACGGGGTTCCGCGTCACTCTTCCCCGTCATACAGGCTGATGGGCTGCGCCGGCATCACGGTGGATATGGCATGCTTGTAGACCAGCTGGCTTTGACCATCGCGGCGCAGAAGCACGCAGAAATTGTCAAACCAGGTGATCACACCTTGCAGCTTGACACCATTGATCAGAAAAATCGTGACCGGGATCTTGGACTTGCGGACGTGGTTGAGAAACGCGTCCTGAAGGTTTTGTTTCGTATCGGCCATCTTGTTGAGCGCCTTCTTGGGTTCGGGCTGGCATGAACATACCCCAATTGTGCCGCCACGCGCTGCCGATGTCGACCCTTCTTGCACGCGATTTTGCGACATTCCGCGAATCATGGCCGCCGGGCACTACCCGCGTCAGGACGCGCGCCAGAACGCGGGGTTGAACACCGACAAAAACACCAAGGTTTCCACCCGCCCGATGATCATCGCCACCACCAAGATACCCTTGGCCCCATCGCCCAAATCCCCGTAGGACAAGGGCAGCTGGCCCGCCACCTCGACCAGGGGGCCGGCCGTGGACAGGCCCGCGATGGCAAAGATCAGCGCCGCTTCGAAACCCAACCCCGTCGCGGCCAGCGCCAGCGTCACAACCCCGATCGAGACCAGCAGCAGCATGAAGAAAATCCACGCCACATAGGCCCCTTCCTGCCGGATGCGCCGCCCCAGCCGGCCCGCGCCCGCCACGGAATGGGGATGCACCAGGCGGTCGATCTCGCGCGCGCCGTGCTTGTAAAGCGCGTAGACACGCAACAGCTTCAACCCGCCCGCCGTGGTCGCCACCCCGCCACCGATGATCACCAAAGACACCAGCACCAGCCCCGGCAAGGGCAGGCCCGACCAGCTTTCGCCCACCGCCCAGCTGGCCGACACGAAGCCCGTGGTGGTCAGGAACGACAAGATCGTGAAGACCGCCCCCCAAACGGCCGCAAGCGCCGCGGCCATGTCTCCCAACGCATCGATGCGGTAGGCCCCCAGCCAATCGCGGCAAAACAAGAACCCCGACAGCCCCAGCACGATGATCATCGCCAGGCGAAATTCGCGGTCGCGCGCCATGCCCGTCACCCACCGCGGCCCAAACCCCGCCGCAAAGCTGCGCCGCGTCAGCGCAAAGACGAAAAACAGCGCGATCAGCATCTCGCCCAGCGGCCCGGCACCGCTCGCGCTCGGGCCACCCACGGCGCTGATCCCCGATGTGGACAGCGTCGACATGGCGTGAATGACCGCATGCAAGGGCCGTTCACCGGCCAATGTCAGGGCAAGCGCCAACACCAGCGTCAAACCCAGATAGGCCGGGAACAGCACCGTCACATATCGGTAAAGCCGTCCTCCCGCCGTCACCGCGCCCAGCTGGCCACGATGGGACGGGCCCGCCCCACCCGGACCGGCATCCGCCGTCAACTCGAACCCGCCCAGGTTCAGCGGCGCCAGAACCGACAGCGCCGTCACCCAGATCAACCCGCCGCCGAACCAGCCCACCGTGGCGCGCCACAGATGCGCCGTGTCGGTCAGCCGCGCGGGGTCGAACACCGCCGCCCCCGTTGTCGTCAGCGCCGAAACCATGTCGAAATAGGCATCCATCGGGGCAAGCTTGCCCGGCAGCTGGATCAGCGGCAGCGCCAGAAAGGCCGGCAGCCACAGGTAGGACAGCAACAAGGTCAACAAATAGCGTTGTTCGGTGCCCGAACGCGATGTCGGCGCCACGGCCAGCCACAACAGCCCCGCCGCGATCCCGAACAAAAGCCCGCAATAGAAAAACACCCGCGCGCTTTCGTAATCGCGCACCGCCGCCCCGTAAAAGGACGGCACCAACGTTGCCACCGCCGCCCCGAAAATCAGGACCACGAAAATCGGCAGGCTGCGGTCGGGGCGCGCCATGTGTCAGAAGAAATCGATCGAAACCTGAAGGAGCGTCTCGACCGCGGGCACATCGGCGGCCAGCGCGAACAAGACGATCACATCGCCTTCGTCGATGCGGGTCGCGCCCGAGGGCGAAATCACCTTGCCCCCTTTTTGCACCGCGCCCACCAGAACGCCTTCGGGGAAATCGATCTCGCGAATCTGGCGGCCGGCGATGGCCGATGTCGACAAAACCTGCGCCTCGATCACCTCGGCCTCGCTGTCGCCCACCGAATAGACCCCGCGCACCCGCCCGTGGCGAATATGGCGCAAGATCGAACTGACCGTAGTGGCACGGGGGTTGATGTAGGCGTCGATGCCCAACGGCGCCATCAAGGGCACCAGCGTCGGGTCGTTGACCAAAGCGATCGACAGCGCCGCGCCCGCCGTCTTGGCCCGCACCGATGCCAGCAGATTGGTCTTGTCGTCATCGGTGACGCACAACACCGCATCCACCCGATCCACCCCCGCCTCGCGCAGGATGTCGATATCGAGCCCGTCCCCATGCAGCACGATGGTGCGTTCCAAGGCATCGGCGGCAATCTCGGCCTTGGCGCGCGAGCGTTCGATCACCCGCACGCGCATCCGGTCGGGCCCGCTTTCGAGCGCGCGCGCGACCGTCAGACCCACATTGCCCCCGCCCACGATCAGCACGCGTTCGGGTTGACGGGCGCTTTTGCCAAAGATCTCGAGCGTGCGACCGGTGTCGACCTTATGGGTAAAGACATAGATCTGATCGCCCGCGAACAGCTGATCGCCCGGTTCCGGCACAAACAAGCTGCCCGCGCGCCGGATGCCCACGACGATGGCGCGCAGGGTCGAAAACAGTTCTGACAATTGCTTGAGCGGCGTTTCCAGCACCGGGCAATCGCCATCGAGCTGGATGCCCATCAACCGCGCCTCACCGGCCAGAAAGCTTTCGGTGTCAAAGGTCGCGGGCGACCGGATCCGCGCCAACGCCGCCTGCGCCACCTCTTCCTCGGGGGAAATCACCACGTCGATGGGCAGATGATCGCGCCGGTAAAGATCGGAATAGATCGCATCCAGATAGCTGCGGGCGCGCAACCGCGCGATCTTGCGCGGCACGGCGAAAACCGAATGGGCGACCTGACAGGTGACCATGTTCACCTCGTCCGAAAAGGTCGCGGCGATGATCATGTCGGCGTCGCGCGCACCGGCGCGTTCAAGCACATCGGGATAGGACGCAAACCCCGTCAAACCCTGCACATCCAGCGTATCGGTCGCCCGCCGGACCAGATCGGGGTTGCTGTCGACAACCGTCACGTCGTTCTTTTCGCCGGAAAGATGGCGCGCGATCTGCCAGCCGACCTGGCCTGCGCCACAGATGATGACCTTCATGAACCTTCCGTCCCTGCGGCCGCGTCCGCCCCTTCAGTCGCACGCCAGCGCGCCCAAGGTCAATCCATCTTGCCCCGACCCGCGCGCTTCATCTGTCCGGAATACACGCGCCCAAGGCCCGCCGGAGGCCGCGCACAAGATCAGCTGTCGTCCGCTTCGGCCTGTTGGCGCGCCCACATGCTGGCATAGCGCCCGCCCTTGGCGATCAACGTCTCGTGGGTGCCCCGCTCGACGATCTCGCCGGCCTCCAGCACCAGGATCTGATCGGCCTCGACCACGGTCGACAGGCGATGGGCGATGATGATGACCGACCGACCTTCGCCCATCATCTTCAATTCGCTTTGGATGTCGCGTTCGGTTTCCGTGTCGAGCGCGCTGGTCGCCTCATCCAGCAACAGGATCGGCGGGTCTTTCAGCAGCGTGCGCGCGATGCCCACGCGCTGCTTTTCGCCCCCCGACAGCTTCAGACCCCGCTCGCCCACGGCTGTGTCATAGCCTTCGGGAAGGGCGGCGATGAAATCATGGATCCGCGCGGCGCGCGCGGCGGCCACGATCTCGGCCTCGGTGGCATTGGCGCGGCCATAGGCAATGTTGTAGCGGATGGTGTCGTTGAACAGCACCGTGTCTTGCGGCACCACCCCGATCTGATCGTGCAGGCTGGTCTGCGTGACATCGCGCAAATCCTGCCCATCGATGCGGATCGCCCCGCCCGTCACATCATAAAACCGGAACAACAGCTTGCCCACGGTCGATTTTCCCGATCCCGACGGGCCCACCAGCGCCACCGTCTGGCCGGGTTCAAGCGCAAAGCTCAGCCCCTTCAGGATCTGGCGCTCCGGATCATAGGCAAAGCGCACATCGTCGAACACGACCGCACCGCCCTTGACCGCCAGGGCGGGTGCGCCGGGCTTGTCGCTGATTTCTTGGGGCTGTTCCAACAGGTCGAACATCTCGCCCATATCCACGAGCGCCTGGCGGATTTCGCGATAGACCGTGCCCAGAAAGTTCAACGGGATGGTGATCTGGATCATGAATGCGTTGACCATCACGAAATCCCCGGTGGTCAAGTCCCCGGCCTGCACGCCGATGGCCGCCATCACCATGACGATGACCAGCCCAGCCGTGATGATCACCGCCTGCCCAAAATTCAGGAACGCCAGCGACAGCGATGTCTTGATCGCCGCTTTTTCATAGCGGGCCATGGCCGTGTCGTAACGCTGCGCTTCGCGCGCCTCGGCGCCGAAATATTTCACCGTTTCGTAATTCAACAGGCTGTCGATCGCCTTTTGATTGGCGTCGGTGTCTTGTTCGTTCATTTCCTTGCGGATTTTCACCCGCCATTCGGTCACGGCAAAGGTGAACCACACGTAGAGCACGATGGTGACGCTCAGCACGATCAGGTAGCTGATGTCGAACACCACCGCCAAGATCACGCCGGTCAGCACCAGTTCCAGAACCAGCGGCCCGATCGAGAACAGCAAGAAACGCAGCAGAAAATCGACGCCCTTCACCCCGCGTTCGATGATCCGCGACAGCCCGCCGGTCTTGCGCGTGATGTGATAGCGCAGCGATAGCGCATGGATGTGGCGAAAGGTTTCCAACGCCAGTTGCCGCAGCGCCGATTGCGCCACGCGCGCAAAGACCGCGTCGCGCAATTGCTGAAAGCCCACGTTCGCCGCCCGCGCCACGCCGTAGGCAACGGTGATGCCCACCGCCCCCATACCCAACAGCCAGGCGGGGCTTGCCGCCTCGCCGGTCAAGACGTCGACGGCGGCCTTGTAGACGAACGGGATGCCGACACCCACCAATTTGGCCAACAGCAAGAAGGCCAACGCCGCCAACACCCGGTTCTTGACCCAAGGCGCATCCGCCGGCCAGAGGTAGGGGGCCACCTTGCGCAGCGTGCGCCAACCCGACCGGCGATCCCGTGCGCCCTCGCTCAAGGCACGGGGCGGTGGGTTTTGGGCCGCCGATGATGGGCGTGCGGCGCGGGTTTTGGCTTGCATGGCGCGATCCTGTCGGACGATGGCCGGGCCTACCTAATCCCCCGCTTTGGGAATGGCCAGAGGGCTCAGGGGGCGCTGCCCGTGCGCGGCAGATCGGGCAGCGCAAAGATCTGGCCGGGATAGATCAGATCCGGGTCGCGTATGGCGTCGCGGTTTTCCTGAAAGATCTGCACATACAAGAACCCGCTGCCGAAATTGGCCTCGGCGATCCCCCACAGCGTGAAACCACGCTGGACGGCGATCACGGAACTGCCCGGTTCGGCCAGCATCGGATTGGCCCGGATACGGGCCGGATCTTCGCGGCGAAACGGCGTGTCCAGCGCCGCGATCACCTGCCCGGCGGCATCCAGATGTTCGATCCGCAACCCGTAGGTGCCCGGCGCGACGGCCGACAGATCCAGGCTCCACTGGCCGGACGCATCAGGCCCGCCCGTTTCGATTTCGCGCCCATCCAACAGCACCCGAAGGCCCGTGGCCACCGGGCCCCGACCGGCCAAGGTGACGGCGCCGTCGGCATCATAGCTGATCGCGTCGATCTGCACGGGTTGCGGCCCATCGGCGGTCGCATCGGCGCCTTGCAGCACCCGCAATCCGTCGCTTCCGGCCACAACGATGGCCGGCGCCGGCGCTTCCTGGGTGTCGGCAGCTTGGTCGGTGGCCGCGGCATCCGCGGTGGGCGCGGTCTCGACTGCTGCCGTGGCGGCGGGCGGCGCGGCCTCGGCCGGGGCCGGCGCGGGCAAGGCAAAGGGGGCGATCATCGCGGTTTCGTCCCCGGCTTGGGGCACGCCGCTTTGACCCACGGCCTCAAGGCTGAGCACACGCGGCCGGTCAGAGGGTTCAATCCGCATCATCGCCACGAAATTGCCCGCCCGGTCCGCCGTCACGGATTTGATGTCGACCCCATCCAGCCGCAGCGTCACGCGCGCACCCGGTTCGGCGCGGCCGGCCGCCAAGGCGCGGCCTTCTGCATCCACGCGCACCAGATCGAAGCTTGGCGATATCGCGACCGGCGCGGGCGCTGGCGCTGGGGATGGCTCAGGCGCGGGGGCCGCTGCGGTTGGGGCTGTGGCCGGATCGGCGGTTGCGGCAGCGGCTGTGGTTGTGGCTGGGGCAGCGGCTGTGGTTGTGGCGGTCTCTGCGACAGGCGCAGTCGCGGGCGTGGCCGCATCCGCAGGGGCCGGCGGCGCCACTGGCGCTACGGCGGCATCAGCCGGCGCGGCACTGGGCGCGGTCGCGGTCTCAGGAGCAACCGGTGCGGCGGCCACATCCGGTGTGGCCGGGCTTTGCGGGGCGGCCGCCGGGGCCGACACCGTGGGCTCGGGCATGGCTTGCTCGGGCGCCTCGCTCAGCACCAGATAACCACCCAGAATTGCCACAACCACGGCGCCAACACTTACGATCCAAAGGGTTTGGGCCTTGCCGCCCGCAGCCTTGCCCGACGCTGGTGTCGCCATGGCCTTCATTCTCCCGGTTTCGCGGCGCTCTGCGCCCAATCATGATCCGGCAAAGGGGAATGACACGGCGCCTGCCGCTTGAGCCCCCCCCGGCTTGCGCCTATCAAGGGGGGAAAGCTTGGCCAAGTGCAAGGGATCACGATGAAATCGCTTTCCGTCTGTGTCTATTGTGGCGCGCGTCCGGGCGGCAACCCGGCCTATATGGCAGCCGCGCAAGCGCTGGGGCGCGCCTTGGCCGAGGCCGAGATGCGGCTGGTCTACGGAGCGGGCGATGTCGGGATCATGGGGGCGGTGGCGCGCGCTGCCCAAGCGGCCGGGGGGCAGACCTTTGGTGTCATCCCCAGCCATCTGATGGCGTGGGAAATCGGCAAGCGCGACCTGACCACCTTCATCATCACCGAAACCATGCACGAACGCAAAAAGGTGATGTTCATGAACGCCGATGCGGTGGTGGTGCTGCCGGGCGGGGCCGGATCGCTCGACGAATTCTTCGAAGTTCTGACGTGGCGCCAACTGGGCCTGCACCACAAGCCGATCTTTCTTGTCGATGTCGCGGGCTATTGGCAGCCGCTGATCGGCTTGATCGATCATGTGATCGATCAGGGCTTTGCCGATGCCAGCCTGAAGGGGTTCGTGGACACCGTGCCCGATGTGCCGGCCCTGATGGCGCGCCTGCGCGAACTGACGGATCTGGCGGTATGACGCAGACCACAGCATCGCAACGAAAAGGCCCGCCGAAGCGGGCCCTTGATCTGATCGGCGGCGCCTGGCCTCAGGCAGACAGGCGCGAGGCCACGTTTTCCCAGTTGACCAGCTTGTTCAGGAAATTTTCCAGATAGGCCGGGCGCTTGTTGCGGAAATCGATGTAGTACGAATGTTCCCACACGTCACAGCCCAAAAGCGCGGTCTGGCCAAAACACAGCGGGTTCACGCCGTTCTCGGTCTTGGTGATCTTCAGGCTGCCGTCCTTGTCCTTGACCAGCCAGCACCAGCCCGATCCGAACTGCCCCGCACCCGCGGCCGCGAAATCGGCCTTGAAGGTGTCGACAGAACCAAAGCTTTCGACGATGGCTTTTTCCAGCTCACCGGGCATGCCGCCCTGACCGGGGCCCATCATTTCCCAGAACTGGTTGTGGTTCCAGTGCTGCGAGGCGTTGTTGAAAATGCCGTTCTGCGCCACGGCGCCCGGCTGGTAGGTGCCAACGATGATGTCTTCGAGGGATTTGTGTTCCCAATCGGTGCCGGCGATCAGCTTGTTGCCATTGTCGACATAGGCCTTGTGATGCAGGTCGTGGTGATATTCCAGCGTCTCGCGGCTCATGCCAAGGCCGGCCAGCGCATCATGGGCATAAGGAAGATCGGGAAGTGTGAAAGCCATATCGGGCCCCCCTGTTGGTGGTTTCCAGTTGCTGCACAGATGGAGGTCGCTTGCACCAAAGGTCAACCCCGACCGGTGCAGATCGACCGCGACAGACGGTCAGGCGCGATGATAGTGGATCGCCCCGCCGGGATGCGCCGAAATGGCCAGCAGATCGAAGACATAGCGCGCGACCGAGCGGAAGCAGATCACCCGCGCCTCGGCGTCGCTGGCAAACCACAGCGCCCCGGCCACCTGTTGCAGCCGCGTGCGCCGCATTTCCCCCACCGGCAGCGCCGAAGCCGACAGATCGGCCGGCGTGATCTTTGACAACACATCGCGCAGCGCCCCGGACGGGCCGGTCAGGCTGAACATCGCGCGCGCATCGGAGACATCGACCACCAGATGGTGCTGGCCCCGCAACGCCCGAGACAGATCGGCGGCCAGCCCCCCCGCCGCGGCGTGATCGCACAAGATCAGCACTTCGTCGGGTGACATCCAGGCCAATTCGCACGCCTTGCCCTTGGTCATGGCGCGCGGTTCGGGCACGTTTGCGCCGGTGATCTGGGCAATCATCGGGGCTGCCGCCGCCAGATCGGCGCGCAGCGTGACCATGCCCTGAAGCCCCATTTCCCGAATGGCGATCAAGCCCTGGGCTTCGGCACCGGGCAAGGCGCTGATCATGGCATCAGACATTCTGCTTTTCCCCCGCGGGATCAAAAAACACCGGGCTGACGATGCGCGCGGACACGGTGCGCATTTCGCCCTTGGCGGTCTTTTCGGTGGTGTTGAATTCCAGCACCTCGCCCATGCGATCGGGGCCATTGCGCACCAGCCCCATCGCGATGCCGCGCCCCAGCGTCGGCGAGAAATAGGTCGATGTCACCCGCCCTTGGGTGTTGCGCTGACCATTGGCATTCACCCCATCGGCCAAGGCGTAGCAGCCATCGGGCAGCACCGATCCATCCAGCGTTTCCAGCCCCACCAGTTTCCAGCGCGCGGGGTCGGTCATATGCGCGCGCTCTTGCGCGCGCTTGCCCAGATAATCGGTCTTTTTCTTGGAAATGGCCCAGTCCAGGCCCAGATCCTGCGGGATGACCGTGCCATCGGTTTCATCCCCGATCATGATAAAGCCCTTTTCGGCACGCATCACATGCAACGCTTCGGTGCCGTAGGGGGTGATCCCAAACCCGGCGCCCGCGGCCATGAGCGCATCCCAGAACGCCCGCCCTTGGGCCGCAGGCACGGCGATCTCGAACGACAATTCCCCCGAGAAGGAAATGCGGAACGCGCGCGCCTCAAAGCCGCCAATCCGGCCCTCGGCCCATGACATGAAGGGCAGCGCATCCTTGGACAGGTCGAAATCGGCACCCAGCTTTTCCAGCACCGCGCGCGCCTTGGGCCCGACCACCGCGATCTGCGCCCATTGTTCGGTCACATTGGCGGTGTAGACTTTCCAATCCCACCATTCGCACTGCAGCCAGTCTTCCATATGGGCATGGATACGGTCGGCCCCCCCGGTGGTGGTGTGCACCAGAAACGTGTCGTCATCCAGCCGGGCGACCACGCCGTCGTCCATCAAAAAGCCGTTTTCGCTGCACATCAACCCGTAGCGGCACTTGCCGGGGGCAAGCGTGCTCATCATGTTGGTGTAAAGCATGTCCAGAAACCGGCCCGCATCCGCGCCCTTGACGATGATCTTGCCCAAGGTCGACGCATCCAAAAGCCCCACACCGTTGCGGGTGGCCAGGATTTCGCGGTTGACCGCATCGCGATGGCTTTCGCCCTTGCGCGGGAAGCAATAGGGCCTGCGCCAGTAGCCCACGGGTTCGAAATGGGCACCCGCGGCATCATGCCAATCCTGGATCGGCGTTCGCCGCAGCGGTTGAAAAATCGCACCGCGCCCTTCGCCGGCGATGGCACCCATCGAAATCGGCGTGTAGGGGGGACGGAACGTGGTGGTTCCGACACGCGGAATGTCTTCATCCAACGCCTGCGCCAGAATTGCCAATCCGTTGATATTGCTAAGCTTACCCTGATCGGTTGCCATGCCAAGCGTGGTGTAGCGCTTGGTGTGTTCGACGCTTTCATACCCTTCGCGCGCGGCCAGCTGCACATCCGAAACCTTGACGTCATTCTGGAAATCCAGCCACATCTTGGCGCGTTTCTTCAGACCAGCCCGCGCAGGCATCACCCACACCGGCATCAGCGGCGCCTCGGCCGCGGCCCGGGCCACGGGTGCCGCTGCCGTCATCTCTTTGCCATGTTCGGCCAACACGCAGGCCACGGCGGCGGTGGCATTGGCCATGGTGTCACCGGCCAAAAGCGCGCCATCGGCGGCCCCGGCACAGATCACGAAGCCCTGCCCCGACTGGTCGGTCGGCGGGCGCGTGGCATCGGGGCGGAAATACGCCCCCGTGTCGTCCCAGACCAGCTTGCCGCCGCAATGCGACCACAGATGCACCACCGGCGACCAGCCCCCCGACATGGCGACGCTGTCGCACACCACATCCTCGGTCACGGCGCCGTCGCCGTCTTGCGCGCAAAGCTGCACCGCAACCACGCCACGCAAACCCTTGACCGTGGCAATCGCCGTGCCGGTCAAAACCCGCAGACCGCGCGCGCGGGCTTCTTGCACCAGCGGGCCATCGGCCTCGGGGCGGGCATCGACGATGCATGGCACCTCCAACCCGGCCGCATGAAGCGCCAGCGCCGTGCGATAGGCGTCATCATTGTTGGTGACCACCACCGTGCGCGCACCCGGCGCCACGCCCCAGTTGATCACGTAATCACGCACCGCCGCGGCCAGCATCACCCCCGGCTTGTCATTGCCCGCAAAGCTCAAGGGCCGTTCCAACGCGCCGGTCGCCGACACGATGCGCTTTGTGCGGATACGCCACAGGCGGTGGCGCGGCCCGTCGTGATCGGGGCTGTGATCGGTCAGCCGCTCATAGCCGATGACATAGCCATGGTCATAAACCCCTGCCACCATGGTGCGCAGGCGCAAATGCACATGGTCCATCTGCTCCAGGGCCTGCACCGCGGCCGCGATCCAATCTTCGGCCGGTTGGCCGTCGATCTCGACCCCGTCCACCGGCGCCCGCCCGCCCCAATGCGGGCCCTGTTCGCACAAGATCACCCGCAAGCCTGCGCGCCCCGCCGCGAGCGCGGCCTGCAAGCCGGCGATACCGCCCCCCGCGATCACCAGATCGGCATGGGCATAAAACTGCTCATAGCGGTCGGGATCGCTCAGCTTTGCGTCAGGTGCGCGTCCCAGACCCGCCGATTGCCGGATAAAGGGCTCGAACACATGCTTCCAGAACGGTCGCGGGTGGATGAACGTCTTGTAATAGAACCCCGCCGGCAACAGCTGCGGGATCAGCGCGTTCACCTCGCCGATGTCCCAATTCAGGCTTGGCCAGTGGTTTTGCGACGTGGCGGTCAAACCGTCGAACAGCTCGGTCAGGGTGGCGCGCTGGTTCGGCTCATGATGGGCCCCTGCCCCCAGATTGACCAGCGCATTGGGTTCCTCGGCACCGCTGGCCACCACGCCGCGTGGCCGATGGTACTTGAACGAGCGCCCCAAAATCGTCTGACCATTTCCCATCAGCGCCGAGGCCAAGGTATCGCCGGGATGGCCCTGCAATCGCTTGCCGTTGAAGCGAAAGCCGATCTTGCGGCTGCGGTCGATCAACCGGCCGCCGGTGGCAAGGCGGATGCTCATGCAAGGCTCCAATCAGGACGGCGCGCCTGGATGGCGGCGATAATCTCGGGCGGCGGTTCGGGGGTTTGCGCGAGGTATGTGCCGAACACCTCCAGCGTGGCGGTGCAGCGGGCGGCCAGAAACCACTTGCCGCAACCCATGGCATGGCGCCAGCGTTCGAAATGCACGCCCTTCACATTGGGCCGCAGAAACAGGTAGCCCTCGAAATCATCATCTGACGACCCCGGGCCAAAACGCTTCAGATGGGCCTCGCCGCCGGCGGCAAGCTCGGTCTCGCAGGCCGCGATCTTGCAATACGGGCATTGGAACGTCAGCATGGCTGCACCTCCTGCCAGGCATCCGCGCCCGGACCCCTGTCATCTTTGCTTGGAAAATACTCTCGGGGGGTGAACTGGCCAGAGGCCAGGAGGGGGGCAGACAGCCCCCCTGCCCCGATCGTCCTGCGCCGGAAAACCATCAATGCGCCACCCCCGCCGCCACGCTTTCATCGATGAACCGACCTTCGCGGAAGCGGCCCAGCGAAAACGCATCCGCCAGCGGCGAATACCCGCGGGCCATCAATTCGGCCATCGCCCAGCCCGACCCCGGAATGGCCTTGAACCCGCCCGTGCCCCAGCCACAGTTCACGAACACCCCGTCGACCGGGGTTTTCGAGATGATGGGCGAACGGTCGCCCGTCATGTCCACGATGCCCCCCCACCAGCGCAGCATCTTCAGGCGTGAAATGATCGGGAACGTCTCGATCAGCGCGCGCACCGTTTCCTCGACATGCTGAAACGATCCGCGCTGGGTGTAGTTGTTGTAATTGTCCGCCCCGCCACCGATGACCATTTCGCCCTTGTCGGACTGGCTCATGTAGCCGTGCACGGTGTTGGCCATGACCACCACATCCATCACCGGCTTGATCGGTTCGCTGACAAGCGCCTGCAACGCCACCGATTCGATGGGCAACCGGAACCCGGCCCGTTCGGCCATCACGCCCGAATGACCCGCCACCACGATGCCCAGCTTGTCGCAGCCGATGTAGCCTTTGGTCGTGTCCACGCCGACCACGCGCCCCCCCTCGCGGCGCACGCCCGTCACCTCGGTCTGCTGGATGATGTCCATCCCCATGTCCGAACAGGCGCGCGCATAGCCCCAAGCCACCGCATCGTGGCGCGCCGTGCCGCCGCGCGGCTGCCACAGCGCCCCCAGCACCGGGTAGCGCGGCCCGTCGATGTTGATGATCGGGCACAATTCCTTGACGCGGGCCGGGCTGATGAATTCGGTCGCCACGCCTTGCAGCGCATTGGCATGTGCCGTGCGTTGATAGCCGCGGATCTCGTGCTCGGTCTGGGCCAGCATCATCACGCCGCGCGGGCTGAACATGACGTTGTAATTCAGATCCTGGCTGAGCGTTTCGTACAGCGAGCGGGCCTTTTCATAGATCGCTGCCGAGGGATCTTGCAGATAGTTCGAGCGGATGATGGTGGTGTTGCGGCCCGTGTTGCCGCCGCCCAACCAGCCCTTTTCGATCACCGCCACGTTGCGGATGCCGTGGTTCTTGCCAAGATAATAGGCCGTGGCCAGCCCATGCCCGCCCGCACCCACGATAATGGCATCATAGCGTGGCTTGGGGCTGGGGCTTTTCCACGCCCGTTCCCAACCCTGATGATGGCGCAAGGCTTCGCGCGCGATGGCAAAGGCGGAATAGCGGCGCATCTTGGGGCTCCCTCCAGCTGCCAGATCGATGTGGGGCAGCTCCACATCCGAAAGGATACTGCGGGCGACCAGATTTTCGCAAAATGCGACGCCGGGGCAGAATGTCCCGGCCCTGCGGCCTGACGCCCGGTTTCCTGCCGGTCCATCACGGCTTATGTGAGAACCGAAGCGATCAGGCAAGGGCACAAGATCGATGGCATTCTGGATGGCGACAGCGGCATTTTCGGCCCTGGTGGTGGGGCTGTTGATGATGGCCGTTCTGCGCCCGCGCGCCGGGTCTGCACCGGCCGCGGCCTATGACATGCAGGTCTATCGCGACCAGCTGAAAGAGGTTGACCGCGACCGCGCCCGCGGCGTGCTGAACGACGACGAAGCCGAACGCGCGCGTGCCGAAGTGGCCCGCCGCCTGCTCGAGGCCGACCGCGCGCTGCAGGCTGCGCAAACCCAGCCCCAAAAACCCCGCCGCGCCGACAAGATGCTGGTAGCACTTGGGCTTGCGGCCTGTGTCGCCGGGGCGTTCGGGCTGTACCTGCAGATCGGCGCCCCGGGGTATCCCGACCTGCCCATCGCCAGCCGCATCGCGCAAGTCGACGCGGCCCGCCAAAGCCGCCCCACCCAAGATGCCGCCGAAGCGCAGCTGCCTTTTCGCGAAGGCCTGCCCCCCGATCCGCGGCGCGAGGCGCTGGTGGCACAGCTGCGCACCGTCATGGAACAGCGCCCCGACGATGTGCAGGGTCTGACGCTCTTGGCCCAGAACGAGGCCGCGCTGGGCAATTTCCGCGCCGCCCACTTGGCCCAGACCAGGCTGATCGCGGTGTTGGGCGATGGGGCGACGGGGTTTCACCACATCGATCTGGCCGAGATGCTGATCTTGGCGGCGGGCGGCTATGTCAGCCCCGAGGCCGAGGCGGCATTGTTGCGGGGGCTGGAGCTGGAACCGCGCAACGGCACGGCGCGCTACTACGTGGGGTTGATGTATGCCCAGCAGGGCCGGCCGGATTTGGCCTTTCCGATCTGGCGCAACCTGATGGCCGATTCCACCGCCGACGCCCCCTGGCTTGAGCCGATTCGCCTTCAGATCGAAGAGGTGGCATTCTTGGCCGGTGTGAACGTCACGCTCGCCGATTTGCCCCAGCCTGCCCAAATGCCGGGCCCCACGGCGGCCGATGTGGCGGCGGCGCAGAACCTGTCCGGGCCCGATCAAGCGGCCATGATCGAGAGCATGGTGGCGCGGCTGGCCGCGCGGCTGGCCGACGAAGGTGGCCCGCCCGAAGATTGGGCGCGCTTGATCCGGGCGCAGATCGTTTTGGGCCGCACCGAAGATGCCGCGGCCATCGCCGCCGAAGCGCGCAGCGTCTTTTCCGATCTGCCCGATGCCCTGGCCCTGATCGACGCCGCAGCCGCGCCCTTGGCCGGATCTGCGCCGTGATCTTCGACGATATCACGGCCTTTGCCGCCGCCCTGCCGCCGGGCCGTGGGTTGATGGGGCTTGATCCCGGCACAAAGACCATCGGGGTTGCGGTGTCCGATCGGCTGCTGTCGGCGGCCAGCCCCCTGGAAACCCTGCGGCGGGTCAAGTTCACACAAGATGCCGCGCAGCTTGCCCAGATCGCGGCGCATCGTGACATTGGCGGGCTGATCATCGGCCTGCCCGCCAACATGGACGGAAGCGAAGGCCCGCGCGCGCAATCGGTGCGCGGATTTGCCCGCAATCTGGCGCAATCGCCGGCCTTCGCCGCCATGCCCATCGCCTTTTGGGATGAGCGGCTCAGCACCGTTGCGGCAGAAAGGGCACTGCTTGAGGCGGATACGTCGCGAAAACGTCGCGCCGAGGTGATCGACGCGGTGGCGGCGGGCTATATTCTGCAAGGGGCCCTTGATCGGCTCCGGAATTTGCGGGCGGCATCATGACCGATATCCTTTGGCAGCGCGACGAAATCGAAAGCCCCTGCGTCAAGATCTGCGTGGTGCATCCCGAAACCCGGACCTGCACGGGATGCTGGCGCACGATCGATGAAATCTCGGCGTGGTCGCGCATGACGCCCGAGGCGCGCCGCGCGGTGATGGCACAACTGCCCGAACGGCGCGCCGCGCTGTCGGTGCGCCGCGGCGGCCGGGCGGCGCGGCTGGCGCGCGGGCGTGACAGCTGACACTAGCCTGGCCGCACCCGCCGCTCGGACTTCAGGGCAGATCCAGCCAATCGGCGCGCCGCGGCAGAATCGGCCGAAAATAGGCGATGGCGCGCCCATCCGGGCCGGCCGCCCCATCCTTGGCCCAGGGCGCGATCCCATGCAGCGCCAAGCGATGAACCAGCACCGCCTGCCCCGGCGCCAAAGCGATTTCCACCCGCTTGCACTGCTCAAAACAGCGCCGCCGCGCGGCTTGGTAGGCGGCGGTCACATCCACATCCCCCCAATGATCCGGCGGATGATCGGCAAAGGCATCGCGAAAAGCGGCCCGCATCACGGCGGGCGAGCCTTCGTAGACCACCAGGGGCGATGCCCCCGCGCTGGCATCGCTTAAGCCATAGCCCAGAATATAGCCGTGTGGTTCGCGCAAATGCCGCCGCTTGGCCGCGCCTTCGGCCAGCAGCCCATCCAGATGCGCGGCATCGCGCAGCAGGCGGTAGCGATACGCCGCCTCGGCCGCCGTGTCGGCGGGGCCGATTTCCGCGGCATCGCGCCCCGGATAGCCCGCAAAGATCGCCGAGATCTGCGCCCGGTGAAGCGGCAACCGCCCCGTAACCGCCTCGGCCGCGCGAAGCGCCGCACCGCCAAGCGCGACCCCCTGCCCCACCCGGCCGGTGCTGTCATTGTCCAACAAATCGACCCCGGCCAGCCAAGTGCCCCCATGCCGCAGATCATCGCCGCGCAGACGCGCCGCGCGCACCGCCGCAAGCCCGGCCGGCCGCGCGGTGGCCAGCCATGCCTGCGTCGCATCCTCTGCCGGGAAGACCTGCCAGCCCGCCGACAGCCAGGTCATCGCATCACGGCCTTTCGCATCATGGTGGGCGCCCTTCCCAGATGAATGATCGCGCCTGCGCGCCGGCAGCACCCAAGGTTTCGTCGTGGCGGCGATCCGGGATGGGCGCTGCTGCCCGATCGCCACCGCCGCGTTAGCCCAAGGCGCGCGGCAGCGAAAGCCCTTGGGGCTGGCCGGTCAGGCGGCCTGCGGCATGACCTCGGCCAAGGCACGCAGCACCACCTCGGGGCCGGCGGTCGGGTGATGGGCCTCTTCCGACAGGCGGCGGCGCCAACCGCGCGCGCCGGGCTGCCCGGCAAACAGCCCCAGCATGTGCCGGGTGACCTGGCCCAGCCGCCCCCCTTGGTCCAGATGGGCCGCGATATAGGGCAGCATGTCGTGTACAACGCCCACCGCGGTCTTGGGCGGGGCCGCATCGCCAAAGATGTCGCGATCGGCGCCCAACAGCACATCGCCGGGCGTATGATAGGCCGCCCGCCCGATCATCACCCCGTCCATACCCGCCGCCAGATGCGCGCGGGCTTCGGCCAGGTTGGTGATGCCGCCGTTGATCGCCAGCTGCAAATGCGGAAAGGCGCGCTTCATCGCATGCACCAGCGCGTAATCTAGCGGCGGAATTTCGCGGTTTTCCTTGGGGCTCAATCCCTTGAGCCAGGCCTTGCGCGCATGGATCGCAAAGCGGGTCACACCGGCGGCGGCCACGGTTTCCAGAAATGCCGGCAGCACCGCGTGCGGGTCCTGGTCATCGACGCCGATCCGGCATTTCACGCTGATGGGAACCGGGCTTGCGGCGATCATGGCGGCCACGCAATCGGCCACCAGCGCCGGGCGTTCCATCAACACCGCCCCGAAGCAGCCCGATTGCACCCGGTCCGACGGGCAGCCCACGTTCAGGTTGATCTCATCATAGCCGTAGTCGGCAGCGATGCGGACGGCTTGGGCCAGTTCGGCCGGGTCCGACCCACCCAGCTGCAAGGCCACGGGATGTTCGGCCGGATCGAACCCCAGCAACCGGTCGCGCGGCCCATGGATCACGGCGGCCGCGGTCACCATTTCGGTGAACAGCAAGCTGTGGCGCGACATCTGGCGGTGCAGATACCGGCAATGCCGATCCGTCCAATCCATCATCGGCGCGACGGACAATCTATGTGCCGGATATCCGTTCATGCCCCAAGGTTCTTTGATCCATCCAACCGCCCACCCGGTCGTGCGACCGATCCCTCCAAAGGGGTCACCGGCGGCACGGCGCGCACCATAGCCGGTCTTGGCGCAAAAAGGAAACCGGCACAGAGCGTGCCGGTTCTGGGCGGCGCGCCGGGCACGAAACGGGGCGGCGCAAGGGCCCGTCGGTCGCTTGCGCCGCCCGCGATCCTATAGCGGTGTTGAAAGGGCCACGGCCGGTTGGTTCGATTTGGCCAGTTTCTGCGCCAGGATCTTCATCTGCTTGCCCTTGGCCGGGATCGGCCGCGCCGAATGTGGCACGAAACCGGGGGCCAAGATCTCGGGGAAGAGCGCGGCAATTTCCGCCCGCGCCTCGGGCGACACGGCCTTGAGCGCCTCGGGCCCGGTGAACAGGCTTTCGCTGGGCGTGCCGTTCGACCACACGATCTGGTGCGCATCGAACAGGAAATGGAAATATTCCACGCCATCTGCATCCCGTTCGATGTCGATGCCCGGCAGCGTCAAGAGCTTGTTGGCCGGGATCAGCACCTCGGCGCTGTCGAACATCTGCAAGGCCCAGCCATTGCGCACCAAGATGCGGTGCTGGGGCGAGACCACCAGATCATGCACCGGCAGATCCGGCCCCAGCGCGCCGGCCTTGATGCGGATCGGCATCAGCTTCGGGTTGGCCGCCAGCGCGGCCGCATCCAGCTTGCGCCCCCCGATCCAGCGGATCGGCTGATAGCCCGCGTCCATCGTCAGGACCAGATCACCCACCGCCAGATCTTCGACCGGGCGTTCGCCGGTGATGGTCTTGATCCGGGTGCCCTTGGCAAAACAGATGATGCCAAAGTTGATTTCCTCGAAATTCTCGAAGGAAATGCCCCCGACCGATCCGCTTTCATCCCCGCCGATGATCGCCAGCTCACCCGGCCGGTTCAGCGCCAGAATACCCGACAGCTGCAACGCCGCGTCCGGGCCGAACGAAAGCACCGTGCCATTGTCCAGCCTAAAGGTGCCGACCGCCGTATCATCCAGCCCCGACAGGTCGGAAACGGCAAAGCGCGCGCCGGTCGGGTCATAGGTCGGATCATCGACGCTGGTGTCGACCAAGGTGATGCTGTCGATCTCGCCGGCCACCTCGTTGGCCACGAAATGCTCGACCGAGGTGAAGCTGTCCGTGCCGAAACCCGACTGCACGGCCGTGCCGCTGCCGGTATCGTTCACGGTCACGGCCAAAGCGTTGTCGCCGTTCAACCCCGCGACAAGGCCCAGATCGATCACGCCGTCCAGCGTGCCATCGGCGGCATCCGCGGTGCCCAGATCCGCGGCCATGATCAGGTAGCTTTCGCCCGAATCCGCGCCCCCGCCATCGGCATAAGGGGCGCCGATGGCCAGATCGTCGCGCCCGTCGCCGTCGACATCGCCCGCCGAGGCCACGGACCACCCCGATTGATCGCCGGCTGCCGCGCCGACGAACTGGTAAGATCCGCCCACGCCCGCCACCAGATCCAGATCGATCCGTCCATCGATTGTGCCATCGGCCGCATCGGCAGCGGCCATGTCGGACGACAAGATCAAGAAGCTTTCACCAGACCGAACGCCCCCGTCATCATTGCGCCGCGCGCCGATGATCACATCGTCCAGCCCGTCGCCATCGACATCCCCGGCCGAGGCCAGCGACCGCCCCGCGTTGCCATCCACATCGGTGCCCACGAACTGGTACGACCGGAAGGGGCTTGCGATCAGCCCCAGATCGATCACGCCATCGACCGTGCCATCGGCCGCATCGCGGGCCACCAGATCGGCCGCCAGGATCAGGTAGCTTTCGCCCGAATCCACACCGCCCCCATCGGCACGGCGCGCCCCGATGATCAGATCGTCGCGCCCGTCGCCATCGACATCGCCCGCCGAAGACACCCACCGCCCGGCGAAATCACCCACCGACCCGCCGGTGAACTGGTAGGATCCGCCCACACCCGCAACCAACCCCAGGTCGATCACCCCATCGGCGGTGCCATCGGCCGCGTCCAGCGC
>JBEAQJ010000041.1:0-13328 GCA_041163945.1 Pseudomonadota bacterium | reverse complement strand
CGTGATCACGGCTTCGGATGCGCGGGTGCTGCCATCGGCGATCTTCAGCGCCACGCCGATGCGGTGTTCGGGGATGATGGCGGCAAAAACCGCCTCGGCCCCGGTTTTGATGGCCGCACGTCGGCCCATCACGCGCATCAGCTTGGTACAGGCCCGGCCTTCGCCGGCCACCAGATCGGGGTGGGCCATCATCGCGTTGCGCAGCCGCACCATGGCGGATTGGCGCGTATCCAGCCCCTCTTGCGCCGCGGCAAACATCGCCAAGGCCCGCGAAAACCCGGCAAGGCTTGACGCGAAATTCGGGGCCGAACAGCCATCGATGCCATATCCGGGCGTGGTTTCATCGGTCACATCTTCCCATGCGGCGCGCACGGCCCGCTGCACCGGATGATCGGGATCGATGTATTCGGACCCGCCGCGCAAATGTTTGTTCAGCGTCAGAAAACCTGAGTGTTTGCCCGAACAGTTGTTGTGCCGCTGATCAGGGCCGCAGTGGGTGCAAATCAGGTCATTGCGGGCGGGTTCGTCGCTGGGCCATTGCACGCCACAGCGCAAATCACCCTCGGACAGGTTCAGATCGGCCAGCCAGCGCGTCACGCGCTCGGTATGGATCGCCGCCCCCTGATGCGATGCGCAGGCCAGCGCCAGATGCGCATCGGTCAATCCATAGGCATCGGCCGCACCGCTTTCGATCAGGGGCAAGGCCTGGACCATCTTGGATGATGAACGTGGCAAGATCGTGCCATGCACGTCGCCCAAGCCCCAGATCAATCCGGCATCGGCGTGCCAGACCGCCACATGGCCGTGGTGCACGCTTTCGCAGAAATCCCCGCGCCAGACCTCGACCAACCGCTCGGCGTTCATGCCCATCATGTTCTCCGGTTCACGTCCCGGCGATTTTCCGCCGCCGGGGCTTTTTCTGCGGCACGCTTTCCATTAGGGTCTGCATCGAAAAGATTTGCCGCCCCACCCTTTCCTGAACCAAAAACGGGGCGCAGACCAGAGGCAGATGGGGCGGAGGCTCGGAACACATGAAACACGCGTTCATCGGTGTCGTGGCGGGGTTGGTTTTGATGATCGGTGCTGGCCCTTCCATGGGTCAGGACCAATCGACCAACGTCGTGGCGAACCACACGCAATGGACGGTCTTTCTGGAACCCGATCCCAAGCAATGTTGGGTTGCATCGACGGTTGATACGAACGACGCATCGGTCTCTCGCGCCACCCGAGACGGGCGCGTGGTTTCCGTGCGCCGCGGGCCGACGCTGCTGCTTGTCAGCTATTGGCCGAACCTTGAACGGATGGGCGAGGTCTCGTTCACGGGTGGTTACCCGTTTGCGGACGGATCGACCGTGACCCTGCGGATCGGCGACGCAAGCTTCGAGTTGTTCACCGAAGGCGAAATGGCATGGGCCGCATCGCCGCAAGATGATCAGCGCATCATCACCGCGATGAAGCGGGGGGCAGATGCGGTTCTGACGGCACGTTCGGCCCGCGGAACACAGACGCAAGACACGTTTTCGCTGATTGGCTTTACCGCCGCCGTCGAAGACGCCGAGGCGCGCTGTTCCAACTAGGCACATGCGGGCTGGGCCGGCAAAGCCCTTTGCAAGGGGCGCACAAAGCCTGTATCTGGCCGGGGTTCACGAAGGAAGCCGCCCATGTCTGCCTCGGCGCCGATCACGCAGGATGTTCTGACCCTTCCGCGCAACTTGCCTGATGGGCCGGTCAACCTGATCGGCCTGACGCGTGATGCCATGCGCACGGCGTTGATCGCCATGGGCACGCCCGAAAATCAGGCAAAGATGCGCGTCAGCCAGATCTGGCAATGGCTTTATGTCTGGGGCGCGCGCGATTTCGACGCGATGACCAACTTGGCCAAGGCGTATCGCGCCGCGCTGGCGCAGCACTTCGTGATCGCATTGCCCGAAGTGGTGCGCCGCGACATATCGGCGGACGGCACGCGGAAATATCTGGTGCGCATCGCCGGCGGCCATGAGGTCGAGGTTGTCTATATCCCCGAGGAAGACCGCGGGACGCTGTGCATTTCCAGCCAGGTCGGCTGCACCTTGACCTGTTCGTTCTGTCACACCGGCACGCAAAAGCTGGTGCGCAACCTGACTGCGGGCGAAATCGTCGGCCAGGTGATGATGGCGCGCGACGATCTGGGGGAATGGCCGGAGCCCGGCGAAGGCATGGGCGAACGGCCCCGCTTGATTTCCAACATCGTGCTCATGGGCATGGGTGAGCCGCTTTACAATTTTGAAAACGTCCGCGATGCGATGAAAATCGCCATGGACGGCGAAGGCATCGCCTTGTCCCGGCGGCGGATCACGCTGTCGACATCGGGCGTGGTGCCCGAAATTGCCCGCACCGCCGAGGAAATCGGCTGCATGCTGGCGATCAGTTTTCATGCCACCACCGATGCGGTGCGCGATCGTCTGGTGCCGATCAACAAGCGCTGGAACATCCAGACCCTTCTCGATGCCCTGCGCAGCTATCCCAAGGCCAGCAATTCCGAGCGGATCACCTTTGAATACGTGATGCTGAAAGGCGTCAACGACAGCGACGACGATGCGCGCCGTCTGGTCAAGCTGATCGCGGGCATTCCCGCCAAGATCAACCTGATCCCGTTCAACGAATGGCCGGGCGCCCCCTACCAGCGATCGGATTGGGATCGCATCGAACGCTTCGCCGATATCGTCTACAAGGCGGGATATGCCAGCCCCATCCGAACCCCGCGGGGCGAAGACATCATGGCAGCCTGCGGCCAGCTGAAATCGGCAACCGAGCGGGCGCGCAAATCGCGCGCGGCCATCGCGGCCGAAATCGGCCAGTCGGAATAACGCCGGCCTGAAACGAAAAAGGCGGCCCGAACCCGGACCGCCCTTTCCGAACTGTCGACTTGCGTTGGATCAGTCGTTGGCAGCAACGGCAGCGGCGATCAGGATGAGCGCCAGAACCGGAACCAGGACGCCACCAGCCGAAGAAGACGTATCTTCAGCGACCACAACGGGGGCAACGGTCGTCGCGACGCCGCCAGCGAAAGCACCGGTGGCAACGAGCGAAAGAGCAGCAGCGAGAGCGAGTTTCTTCATCGTATCCTCCAAGATATGCCCTTTTCACGCGACATGCGGAAGGCCAGGGCATCCAAGACTGTACCTCGTAACGCCCGTATACGCAGCAAACGCGCCTGATTGCAATCTTGGCCCGTCGACCCGTGCCATAGGATTGTTGGCATGTCGTCAAATTGGCAACACTCGCACCATGATTTTTGCCGCAGGCTAAAAATTGGCTATGCAGCCGTTGCAAAGCTTGCCGCGCGGCTTCGGCGGCGTGGGTCGCTTGGGGATGGGTCAATGGTGTCTCCGGATGCCAAGGGGCCATGGTGACTGGCGCCGCCGTTTTGGGGCAAAGCCCGTTCGCCCCTGTGTATCCGTAAACGGATTGACAACAGTTTTCTGTTAATTCGTTGCCGCATGATGATGCGTAAATGGTTGCTCTGTTTGTTGGTTTTTGGCCTGATTCAGCCGGTGGCGGGATGCGCGCCGGTGCCGGCGCCATTGGTTTTGGGCCCCGATGGGCAGCCTTTGCCGTTCATCTACCCGATGACGGTGGCGGATGGGGCGCAGCTGTCAGGCAGGGTGGTGGCCCGCGTGAACATCCTGCGCGCCGATGTGGGGGCGTCGCCGGTGACGCCGCACGCAAAGCTGACCATGGCCGCGGCCCAGCATGCGCATGACATGGCCATGCAGACCGGGCTGTCGCATCTTGGGGCTGGCGGAACCTTGCCCGTCGATCGGGCGCGGGCGGCGGGATACCGCGGCATCGTTCTGGGTGAAACGATTTCCGAAACCTACGCCGCCGAGCTTGCCACCCTCAGCGCGTGGATGGCGCGCGCCGATACCCGCGACGTGATTCTCGACCCCAATGCCCGCGATCTTGGGGTGGGCATTCACCAAGATTCCGGTGGCAAGATCTGGTGGGTGCTGATGTTCGGCGACGGGGAAACCGACCGCCCCGGCTTGGTTCCGGGGGGCTGACAGTGGTCAGGCAAAGATGTCGATGACCGTTCGCATGCCGACCATGGCATAGATTTCGCGGATTTCGGGATCGGTCACGGCGATGCAGCCGGCGGTCCAATCGCGCTTGCGACGAAATTCGCGCGGGGTACCGTGAATGAAGATGTCGCCGCCGGGGCTGACGCCGCGGGCGGCCGCCTGCGCGCGGTCGGCGGCATTGGGGTAGCTGATGCCAAGCGACAGGTAATAGGCGCTGTTGGGATTGCGTCGGTCGATGTGGTAGCGCCCTTCGGGGGTTCGGCCATCGCCTTCTTGGGTCTTGTGTCCGACCGGCGCGAAGCCCAGATCGATGTCATAGCCTTTCAAGATTTGATCTTGATGCAGCAGGTACATCCGCCGGCTGGATTTGTGCACCTCGATCTTGGTGACATCGAGGCCTGCGTTGTCGACAAATTTCGGCCGCGCGCAGCCCGCCGCCGCGCTTGCCGCCAGCAACAGACAAAGCGTTGACCGCCGCGTGGGAAGACTGCCCATGATCCTGCTCTTATCGTTGTTTTTTATTCTCTTAGAGCAAAATTTTTCGCGTGTTGAGAGGTTATTTTGCGTTCTCGGCGGCCAAGATCGCAGCCAGCCCCGCGCGATAGTCGCGATAGCGCAGCTGCACCCCCAGATCGTGCTTGATGCGCTGGTTGTCGACGCGTTTTGACTCGGCGTAGAAACTGGCCGCCATCGGGCCCAACTGGGCCTGATCAAAGGGAATGTCCGGCGGTGGGTCCATCCCCAAAAGCCCGGCGGCGTGGGCCATCACATCTTGTGGCGGGGCGGGCTCGTCATCTGACAGATTGTAGATGCCCCCTGGATTTGGCCGCGCCATCGACGCGATGAGAACTTGCGCGATATCTTCGACATGGATACGCGAAAACACCTGTCCGGGCTTGATGATCCGTTGGGCCGTGCCATCGCGCAGCTTGTCGAATGGCGCGCGCCCCGGCCCGTAGATTCCGGCCAGCCGAAACACATGGACGGGCAGGCCATGGTCGCGCAGCAGCCCGAGCCATGCGTTTTCGGCCGCCAGCCGCGCACGGCCACGGTCGGTCGATGGCTGAAGCGGCGTGGTTTCATTCACCCAGCCGCCCCCATGGTCGCCATAGACCCCCGTGGTGGACAGATACCCCACCCAGTCCAGTTGCGCGGCATGGGCAACGATCGCATCACGGACATGGGCCAGAACCGGGTCCTGTCCATGCTCGGGCCCGGCGGTGATCAGGATGTGGCTGGCCCAAGCGATGTCTTGGGTCATGTCGGTGCCGGGAAACACGCGTGCGACAAGCCCTTCCCCCGCCAGCGTCGCGGCCTTTGCGCTGCTGCGGGTGGTCACCCGCACCGACCCCGGCGTGGGGCGCAGCAGGGCCAGAAGCGCGCGCGCACTGTACCCAAAGCCAAAGATCAAGAGCCGCATCGCAACCTTTCCAGTGCCCAGGCCGCCGCATCGGCCACGCCTTCGTCGGGGTCGTGCAACAGCGGTTCGACCACGGGGGAAAGCCCCACATCCCCCGAATTGCCAATGGCATATAGCACATTTCGTACGAAGCGGTCGCGCCCGATGCGTTTGATCGGGCTGCCTGCGAACCGTTCACGAAACCCGGCATCGTCCAATCGGGCCAGTTCCTCAAGCGGTGGGCTGATCAGATCCGGGCGGGCGGTGTAGCGCAGTTCGGTTGCCGCGGTGGCGAACTTGTTCCACGGGCAAACCGCCAGACAGTCATCGCAGCCATAGATGCGGTTGCCCATCCGCGACCGCAGCTCAGGGGCAACCGGGCCTTTGTGTTCGATCGTCAGGTAGGAAATGCAGCGTCGCGCATCCAGCTGAAACGGCGCCGGAAAGGCCTGCGTCGGACAAATGTCGAGACAGGCGGTGCAGCTGCCGCAATGCTCGGCCTCGGCCGTGTCGGGGGGCAGATCGATCGTGGTGAAAATCGCCCCCAGAAAGAACCAGTTTCCCAGATCGCGCGCCAACAGATTGGTGTGTTTGCCTTGCCAGCCCAGCCCTGCGGCCTGTGCCAGGGGCTTTTCCATCACCGGGGCGGTATCGACGAAAACCTTGATTTCGTGCCCGGGCGCCTGGTCCAGCAGCCAGCGCCCCACGCGTTTCAGGCGCTTTTTGACCAGATCGTGGTAATCGCGGTTCTGCGCATAGACGCTGATCGTGGCCCGATCATGCCGCGTGAGGGCCGCCAAAGGGTCGTGATCGGGCGTGTAGGGTTCGGCCAGCATGATGATCGACCGTGCCGCCGGCCACAATGCCGCCGGGTCGCCGCGCCAGTGCATGCGATCGGCCATCCAGACCATCTGGGCATGTCGGCCCTTGGCCACGAAATCGCCCAGCCGGGCCGCGGCCTGTGGGATGGCGTCGGGCCGGCAGATGCCCATTTTCGCAAAGCCCGCCGCGCGGGCCTCGGTCGAAAGGGCCTGCTTGAGATCGCTCAAAAGTCGAGGTTCGCGTAATGGGGCGGCTGGATGAAGCCGGGGATCTGGTCGGCCAGGATCGACCGAAAGGCCGGGCGCGATTTGACCTTGGCGTACCATTCCTTGACCACCTCGGACCGGTTCCAATCCACGTCGGAAATATAGTCGAGACAGGACAGATGCGCAGCAGCGGTGAAATCGGCCATGGTCATGGCATCACCGGCCAGCCAGCGGCGATGATCGAGCAGCCATGCCATGTAGTCGAGATGGTACTTGATCTGCTGCGCGCCGGTCTTGACCGCCTTGCCGTCAGGATAGCCCGCGCGCATGATTTTCTTGTTCACCCGCTCATAGACAAGATTGGCCGTGACTTCGTGGTGGAACTTGTCATCGAACCAATTGATCAGGCGGCGCACTTCGGCGCGAGCCTTGGGGTCGGCCGGAAACAGCGGCGGTTCGGGGCGGGTTTCGTCCAGATATTCGCAGATCGCGCTGGATTCCGTCAGATGCATCCCGTCGATCTTGAGCACCGGAACCTTGCCCGCCGGATTGCGACGCAGAAATTCGGTCGACGGTTCCCAGTATTTTTCATCGATCAGTTCCACCTCAATGCGCTTTTCGGCCAGCACCAGCCGAACCTTGCGGCAAAAGGGGGATAGGGCGAAATGGTAAAGACGCGCCATGGGCTTGCTCGATCTGTCTTTGTTTGGCCCTCTATGGCGCGAAACCCGGGCCGATTTCAATTCGCAAAGCAGCCGTCGCGCCCATCTGCGGCAATGGTGGCGGCCCCGTCGGCGATGGCTGTCGCGCGGCGTTCGACGAAGTCGCTGGGCCGGCTTGCGTCGCGGTCACGGGGGTTGGGCAGAACGGCTGCCAGCAACGCAGCCTGTCGCAGGTTCAGATCGGCCGCGGATACACCGAAATGATGCCGGGCCGCGGCTTCGGCGCCAAAGACGCCTTCGCCGAATTCGGCCACGTTCAAATACACTTCGAGCACGCGGCGCTTTGACCAAAACAGTTCCATCACCGGCGTGATCATCGCCTCGGCCGCCTTGCGTGGCCAGCTGCGCCCGTGCCACAGAAAGGTGTTCTTGACGGTCTGTTGGCTGATCGTCGACGCCCCCCGCGCGCCACCTTCGGCGATGGCATCGCGGATCGCGGCCATGTCGAACCCCCAGTGAAGGCAGAAATTCGCATCTTCTGCGGCGACCACGGCGCGTTGCAGGTCGACTGCGATGTCGTCCATCGCCACCCAATCGCGGTCGATGCCCCCCAACCGTCGGCTTTCCCCAAGCATGTGCGCGGTCGTCGGCACCGGCAAGATTGCGTAGGCCGCCACCCAGGCAAGCATCCCGATGATCAGCGCCGCGGCCATCCGCAAGATCCAGCGGCGCAGGCTTTCGATCCCACGCCGCGGTCGCTTGGGCGGCGTAGGCGCCGATTTTCGCGTGCGGCGGGCCGGGCGGGGCGCATCCGGTGGGCTTTGGCCATCAGGTTTGCGGGGCAACGCAGCCTCGATTGATTGGGTCTGGATCCGCACACTAGCGCCGCTTGGCGCGGAAAACCATGGCCCGTCGTGGCGCATGGTGGACCGGTGGGCGGCGGCGCTGTGCCTCTGTGCTTGGCGGCGCGCGAAAGCTCGGCTATGCCGGGCGCCATGAAACTGAAATTCGTCGAGCTTGAAGCCGCCGCCCTCATGTCCGAGGTGATGTTTGGGCATGGATTTGCCCATTACGGTTATTTTCCGGATGGCATCCCGCCCGTTTTGTCGGCCCAGTCCTTGGGCGCGGCGCAAATGGCCTATTTCGAACGGCTGGTTTCAGCCATTCACACCGTGCCCGGCGGTGTGACCCGGATCCTGGATGTGGGTTCGGGCACCGGTGCCAATGCGCGCGTCCTGATCGAACGCGGTTTCGATGTGGCCTGTGTGTCGCCCTCGCACCAGATGAACGAAATGGCGCGCGCCAAGCTGCCCACGGGCACGCTGGTCGTCGATGCCAAGTTCGAGGACTTCAACCACCCCACCCGGTATGATTTGTGCCTTTTCGCGGAAAGTTTCCACTATATCGATCTGGATGCCGCGCTGGCCAAGGCGGCGGGTCTGGCCGATAAAGGTCTGGTTATATTCGATTACTTTCGGCGGTCGGGCTATGCGCATGGCGATGGCACGCGCGGAACCCACGCGGCCTTCGTGTCGGCGGTGGCCCAACAGGGTGTGTTCGACATCGTGTCGGACGAAGACATGACGGATGCCATCACGCCGACATTCGTGATCCACGAACATCTCAAGAACGACAAGGTTGCCCCTTTCGTGCAGCGCTTCCGGGCCGAGTTGAAGCGCGCCTATCCGTGGCGGGCCTGGGTTATGGAAAAGCTTCTGGGCCGCACGATGGACAAGCTGGGCCGGCGCACCGGTCGGGCCGCGTCTTTTGCGCAGGAACACGAGTATCGGTTGATCGTTCTGGCACGACGGGGCGCCGTGCCGTCCTGACGGTGCCGGCGCGCGGGGAAACAGCGATCCCGTTGTGCCGGGCTTGGGTGCTTGATCATCATTCCGCCAGCACGACCACCTCGACCCGACGGTTGGTTTCGCGCCCGATCGCGGTGTTGTTGGCCGCACGCGGTGCCAGATAGCCCACGCCCGCCGCCGTCACCTGGTCGGCCACGACGCCATAGCCCGTGATCAAGGCGCGACGCACCGTTTCAGCCCGGGCTTTGCTGAGGGCTTCATTCGTTTCTTGCGACCCGGACGCATCGGTATGCCCGACAAGAACCACCCGGCGCAGGCTGTTTTGCGCCAGCCACGCGGCCAGTGCCGCAAGGCTTTCGTAGCGATCCCCCGATAGGGCGGATGCCCCGCTGTCAAAGGTCAGATCTTCCAACACGGCGTGGCCGTCTGCCAACAACTGGGCCGCCAGATCGCGGACTTGCGCCGCTGCGCCCGGCGTGATGGCCACAGCCGGGGGCGCTGGGCGCGCGGCACCCGAATGGATCTGCGCGATGTGAACATACCCCGCTTGGCCGCCCTGCGACAAGGTGATCGCCAGATCCTCGGCCCCGGTTTTGGCCCCGTCCGTCGCGGGGTCGGGGGCCCGTTGTGCCGTCAGATACTGGAAATTGCCGAGGTCCACATACATGTCGGGGCCTTCGGTGATCGGAAAGGCAAAGCGAAAATCAAAACCGCCGCAGATCTTGTCGGCGCAGGAAAACCCGATCTCGTAGCCTTGTTCCAGCAGTTGATCGCGCACCCATAGGGCCAGGGTCGCCGGATCCTGTTCTGCGCCCGGCAGGCGCCAGATCTCTTCGATCAGGGTGCCATCGACCATGCGGCTGGGGTTTGCGCGCCCGTCAAAGGCACCGGTGGCGATGCGAAACCCCACCACGGTCTGGCTGTGGCGCAGCACCGGTTCGGCATCATCGGGCCAAGCAAGCTCCAACGCCGCCGCAGGCCCGCCAAGGCCAAGGGTCAAAAGGGTCAGGCAAAGGCACGGCACGCGGCCGGGATGCATCATGGGCGCGTCACGCGATCAGGCTTCGATAATGATACTGTCCCACAGCCGCAAAACCGAGGGAAGCATAAAGCCCGCGCGCGTCATGATTGGCATGGGTCACCAGAACGGACAGGCTATGGGCGCCGTGTGCGATCGCCCAATCGGCGGCGGCACACATCATCACGCGGGCCAGCCCGCGGCGGCGAAACGGTGGCGATACCTCAAGCGCATGAAGCATCGCGATGCCATCGTGAACCGCCACGAAGGCGCAGCCCGCCGGGCGATCGGCGACGCGCCCCAGAAACGAGATCTTGGGCCCGGCGGCGCGCGCCATCACCTCCAGCCGGGCCGGTTCGATCCCGCCCGCGGCCCAGATTTCGGCCTGAATGGCCAGCGGCGGCCAGACCGGGAACACCGTGACGGGCGGCGGTGCCGCCGCGATCTGGTCGCAGGCGATGGTCAATGCCAGCGTGGCGTCGCGCCGGTCAAAGCCGCGCGCGGCCAGGCGGGCGTCCAGTTCGGTCTGGTGGTCGAGCACCAAAAACAGCGGTGCCTGGCCGATTTGTGCAAGCCCGGTCAGGGCGGTCTCGATCTGTTTCTCGTCTGCATCACGGGCCAATGGGTCGCTCAGCCGGGCGGCACTGACCCTTTGACCGCCGCCCGCCCCCTCGGGCAGGGTGAAGGGGCCAGCCCTGTGCAAGGTTGCGGCGGGCCATGTTGCAGCGATGGCTGGAACAAGATCGACCAGGCGCATCTGCGTTACCCCAAGCCTTCGGGGACAAACAGTTGCGCCAAGCTGGCCATCACGCGGTCGATTGCGGCGGCATCCTGACTGCGCACCACGATGTTGGTGCCATGCACCCCGTTCTGATGGAACGGGTAAGACCCGATCGTGACGTCGGGGTGATCGCCGGCCACCTGCCCCAGACCAGCGGCGATATCGCCTTCGCCCCGCATCAGCCGCAAGGATTGCGACAACATGGGCGGTCCGCCGGTCAGGCTGGGCATCAGGCTGGCCACCATCGCTTCGAAGATCGTGGGCACGCCGGCCATCACATGCACATTGCCGATGCTGAACCCCGGCGCTGCCGAAATCGGGTTGTCGATCAGCCGCGCCCCATCGGGGATACGCGCCATGCGCAGCCGGGCCGCGTTCAGCTCCAGCCCGCGCGCGTCGTAATGCGCCTGCAAGATGGCCCGCGCATCGGCGCGGATGTCGATGGCGGCACCCATCGCATCAGCCACGGCATCGGCGGTGATATCGTCATGGGTGGGGCCGATCCCGCCCGATGTGAAAACATGGGTATAGGCCGCCGACAGCGCCTGAACCGCGGCCTTGATGCGGTCGTGTTCATCGGCGACAACCCGGGCTTCCATCAGGCGGATGCCATGATCGGTCAGGGCGCGGGCCAGAAAATTCGTGTTGCTGTCGCGGGTGCGCCCCGACAGGATTTCGTCGCCGATCACCAACATCGCGGCGGTGGGGGTTTGCATGCGCGCCTCGCCTGTTTGTCCGTCAGATCGGTATAGGCCTGTGCGCCCGCGCTTTCCAAGCCCTGACCGATGGTGCCGGGGTCGAACGCACCTGTGGACGCGTGTCGCAGGCCGGTGTAACCGGCGGCCGACTGGAAATAGTCACATCTTGCGATTAGGTTCAGAACAGAACGCACGAAGGGGTCCCCGGCTTGGACGATTTCAAGGGCCGCCTGACAAAGGATGGCATCCGCATACATGACGCCAGCGACTTCGCCGGCATGCACCGCGCCGGTCAGGTGGCGGCGGGCATTCTGGATGCCGTGGCGCCGCTGGTCGTTCCGGGCCAAACGACCGAGGCGATCGACGCCGCCATTCAACGCATGGTCGAAGAGACCGGCGCCACGTCGGCGACCATCGGCTATCGCGGGTATCAGCATGCCAGCTGCATCAGCGTGAACCACGTGGTCTGTCATGGCATCCCGGGGCCAAAGACGCTGAAGGATGGCGATATCCTCAACATCGACGTGACGGTGATCGTTGATGGTTGGTTCGGCGACACCAGCCGGATGTATGTGGCCGGCCAACTGGGCCGCAAGGCCGCGCGACTGATCGAAGTCACCCATGACGCCCTGTTCAAGGGTATCGAGGCGGTGCGCCCCGGCAATCGCTTTGGCGATATCGGCCACGCCATCCAAAGCTATGTCGAGGCCGCCCGCATGTCGGTGGTGCGCGATTTCTGTGGTCACGGGCTGGGCCAGGTGTTTCATGCGCCGCCCAACGTGTTGCACTACGGCCGACCGGGCACTGGCCCCGTGTTGGAGGAAGGCATGTTCTTCACCATCGAGCCGATGGTCAATTTGGGCCGCCCGGAAACCAAGGTGCTGGCCGATGACTGGACAGCCGTGACACGCGACAAATCGCTCTCGGCGCAGTTCGAACATTCCATCGGTGTAACCGCCACGGGCTGCGAGATCTTTACCCTGTCGCCGGCCGGAAAATTTCATCCGACCTGGGACTGAAGACGGGGTGCTAACCCGTCGTTAACCATTTTTGCGCAGGCTGTCCGCATGTCGGACCAACGCGCCCTTTCCTTCGAAGAAGCCTCGCCCCGGTTCTTGCCGGAAGCCCCGGCGCGCAAGCGGTCGGTCGGGCCCGTCGCCGGGGGCCCATCCAAGGGGGCCGAGGCGCATCGCCATGCCCATCGTGAACGGCTGCGCACCCGGTTCACGCAAGGCGGGGCCGATGCGGTGCCCGATTACGAATTGCTGGAAATGGTTTTGTATCGCGCGCTGCCGCGTGGCGATACCAAACCGCTGGCCAAGCGGCTGTTGCAGCGTTTCGGCGATCTGAACCACGTGATGGCAGCGCCCCCGGCCCGCCTGAAAGAGGTGGATGGCGTGGGCGCACGGGTGATCTTTGAGCTGAAGCTGATGGAGGCGGTGGGCCACCGGATGGCGCGCGCGCAGGTGATCGGCAAGCCGATCCTGGCGTCATGGGATGCGCTGCTGCGCTATTGCCAGACCGCGATGGCGCATCGTGATCTGGAACAGTTCCGTGTGCTTTACCTCGACCGCAAGAATGTTCTGATCGCCGATGAAGCACAGGCCGACGGCACGGTCGACCATGTGCCTGTCTACCCCCGCGAAGTCGTCAAGCGGGCGCTGGAACTGAACGCTTCGGCCTTGATCCTGGTGCACAATCATCCATCGGGCGACCCTTCGCCCAGCCAGGCGGACATCGACATGACCTATGCGCTGCGCGACGCCGCCCAGGTTCTGGGGCTGGTCATCCACGACCACCTGATCATCGGCAAAGCCCGCGAACTAAGCTTTCGCAGCGCCGGCTTCCTGTGACCGCCCCATGCGCGGGTGGG
>JBEAQJ010000040.1:0-3938 GCA_041163945.1 Pseudomonadota bacterium | reverse complement strand
TGCAGACAGGCTCGGCCGAAAATGATGCGATCGTCAACATTTACACCGAAGCCCTGACCCGTCTTGGTATCGCGGTCGAGGTCACGCGCGTGGATGCGGCGCAGTTCCGCGAACGCCGCGGCGCCTTTGATTTCGACATGGTTTACGAACGCTATGGCCTGTCGCTGAGCCCCGGAAATGAACAATACAGCTATTGGGGGTGCGACAGCCGCGACACGCAGGGTTCGCGCAACCTGATGGGCGCCTGCAACCCGGCCATCGAGGCGATGATCGACCAGATGCTGAATTCGGACAGCCAGGATGATTACGTGGCCGCCGTGCGCGCGCTTGACCGCGTCTTGACCGCCGAACGGTATGTCGTGCCGTTCTGGCACAACCCGGTCAGCCGGATCGCCTATGCCTCTGATCTGCGCTTTCCCGATGTGATCCCGATCTATGGCGATTGGATCGGCTGGCAGCCCGACGTCTGGTGGGTGCAGCCCTAGCCGATGCACATCACCGCGGCTGGCGGTGGAAACAGGGGGGCGGCGCAACCGGGTGCCGCCCCTTTTTCGTGGCCAAAGCCCCACGGCCCCATGGCCTGAAAACGGCCCATCACCGCGTCGGTTCCGGACGCGACGACGCCCCCGTGGGGCGTGCAGATGGGCCCATACGGGCAGGAGGGGCCACCGATGCAATATCGGACCGGTGTGGTGCTGGCGGTGACGGCGGCGGTCTTGTGGTCGCAGCAGGGATTGATCTTTCGCCAGATCGAGATCGCAGGGTCGTGGGAGGTTTTGTTCTGGCGGTCGCTGGGCATGATCCCGGTGATCTTCGGGTTCGTGCTTTGGCGCGCAAGGGGGCGGTTGCGGCCCGCCGTGGCCACCATAACCGGCATCGGCTGGCCGGGTGTGGCGGGGGGCTTGGGCCTGATTTTCGCCTTTGGCGGCGCGATTTTCGCCATGCAATCCACCACCATCGCCAATGCGGTGTTCTTGTTTTCGGCCTCGCCCTTTCTGACGGCGCTGTTGGGGTGGATCGTGCTGGGCGAACGGGTGCGGGGGCGCACATGGGCCTCGATCGCGGTCGCGGCCGTCGGGATCGCGGTGATGGTGCAGGGCGGGCTGGCCGGCGGGGCCTTGCCGGGAAATATCGCGGCCTTGCTCAGTGCTGCAGGCTTTGCGGTGTTCACCGTCACCTTGCGTCGGGGCGGTGTGGCCGATCCCATGCCCATCGTGTTGCTGGGCGGGGTGTTCAGCATGCTGGCCGGGGCCGCGATCTGTGCAGCCACCGGCACCAGCCTGGCCGTGCCGCCGATGGACATGATCTGGTCACTGGGCATGGGCATGGTGACGCTGGCCTTGGGGATGGTGCTGTATACCCTCGGCAGCCGCGCGGTGCCGGCGGCGGAATTGACGTTGATATCGCTGCTCGAGGTGATGCTGGCGCCGCTTTTGGTTTGGCTGGTCTTGGGCGAAACGGCCAGCCGCGCCACCATGATCGGGGGGCTGTTCGTGCTGATGGCCATTGTGATGAACACCACCGGGCGGCCACGCCCGTTGCCGGCTGCCGCCGCATGATCGCCCGCTGACCGGCCTTGGGTTATTCGGCGGCCTTGGGGGGGGCGTTTTCCAGCGCCGCCTTGGCGTCTTGCCCGTTGGGATACACAAGCCCGGCCGAGATGATCAGCTTAGCCGCATCTTCGACCGACATATCCAGAACGATCACGTCCTTGCGGGGCAAGAACAGCAAGAACCCCGAGGTCGGGTTGGGCGTCGTCGGCATGAAGACCGACACCATTTCCTCAGGTCCGTGGCGGCGGGCAATTTCGCCCTTGGCGGTGGTCGAAATAAAGGCGATGGCCCAGACGCCCTTGCGCGGATGCTCGATCAGGCAGGCTTTTTCAAAATTCTGCTGACCTTGCTGCAGCACCGTTTCCACGATCTGCTTCAAGCCCGAATACAGCGACCGGATCACCGGGATCGACAGAACCAGGCTTTCGGCCCAGCGGATCAGCGACCGCCCGATCAATCCCTTGGCGATCCAGCCCACCGCGATGGTAAAGATCAAGAAGGTCGCCACCCCGATGCCGCGGATGTCGATCTCGATCCCGGTATACTGGCGCAACAGATGGGCGGGGTTGTAGGCATGCGGGATCAGCGGCAAGACCCAGCTGTCGATCCAGCCGAACAACGACCAGATCAGCCAGATGGTGATGCCGATCGGGGCAATCACGATCAGCCCCGTCAGAAAGCTGGACCGGAGCGAGGCAAACAGCCCCCGTCGGGGCGGTGGGTTTGTGTCGGGAAGTTTCATGCGCGTTGTCCGTACCGCACCGGTTGCCAAGCTGTCAGGGATATCGCCCTGCGCCCTATGTATGCGGCGGGCCGAATACGCACAAGCACGCCCGGATCAAACCGCAGCCATCGCACGCGCGATGGCCGCGCCCAGACGCGCGTTGTTCAGCACCAGCGCGATGTTGGCCGTCAGCGTCTGGCCATCGGTCAATTCGAACAGCCGCTGCAACAAGAAGGGCGTAACCGATTTGCCGGCGATGCCGCGGGCCGTGGCCTCGGCCTGTGCCTTGGCGATCAGCGGGGCCAATGTTTCGGCGGGAATTTCCGCCGCGGGCGGGATCGGGTTGGCCACCAGCTGCCCACCGGGCAGCCCCAGGGCCGCCCGCAGCCTATGGGCGGCCGCGATCATCGCGGGCGCGTCCATCCGGATGGGGGCCGCAAGACCGCTGTCGCGGCTCCAGAAAGCGGGAAAGCGATCCTGACCCACCGCGATCACGGGCACGCCCAGGGTTTCCAGAACCTCGAGCGTCTTGGGCAGATCCAGGATCGCCTTGGCCCCGGCGGCCACGACCGTGACCGGTGTCTGGGCCAGTTCCTGAAGATCGGCGGATATATCAAAGCTCTGCTCGGCCCCGCGGTGCACGCCCCCGATGCCACCGGTGGCAAAAACCGCGATACCGGCTTGGGCGGCACAGATCATGGTGGCCGCAACCGTTGTGGCGCCGGTGCCTTGCCGGGCCAGACAGGCGGCCAGATCGGCGCGGCTGAGCTTGGCCACATTCCGCGCCTGCGCCAGATGGTCCAGATCGGCCGGGGCCAGCCCGATGCGGATCACCCCGTCGATGACCGCAATGGTGGCCGGAACCGCGCCGGCATCGCGCACGGCCGCTTCGACCGCGCGGGCGGTTTCGATGTTCTGCGGCCATGGCATGCCATGGGTGATGATGGTCGATTCCAGCGCCACGATGGGAAGACCCTGCGCACGCGCCGCGGCGACTTCGGGGGCCAGCACAAGGGGCAGGGGGGGCGTTTGGGTCATGGGTCCACTCCGGAAACATAAGCCGCGGCGGCGGCGGCGGCGCGTTCAAGGGCCGCTTGCGCCGGCAGGCCCGCACGTTCGGCCGCGATATGGGCCGCCATGAAGGTATCGCCGGCGCCGGTGATGCGCCGGGCGGTGACCACCGGGGGTGCGGCCTGGATCAAGCCCGCGGCGCTGGCATCGACCGCGACCCCGGCGCCGGCCGTGACCAGCACACGCCGCGCCCCCGCCGCGATCAGCGCCTGTGCCGCACGCGCCGCATCGGCGGCTTCTGTGCCCGTTAGGATGGCCGCTTCTTCGCGGTTCAGATACAAGGTGGCGCGTGGATGGGCCAAGAATGGCCGCAGACGCGCCGCCTTGCCGGGCGATGCCGGTGCAATCCGCAGATCGGCCTTTGAAAACAAAGGGCTTTGCGCGATGGCGTCCAACAGGGGTTCGGTCAGATTGCCATCCAACGCCACCAGACCGGCCCAAGGGCGCGCCGCACTTCCCAAGCGCCCGTTTTCCAGCGGTGCCAAAATGCGCGCGCCCGCGGCCTCCAGGGAATGGGCATCGGCGACGGCCGCCATCAGCGCGCCTTGCGCCTCGATGGCCATGTATTGATCCGTGGGCAGATCGGCATC
>JBEAQJ010000039.1:0-51154 GCA_041163945.1 Pseudomonadota bacterium | reverse complement strand
CCTATATGGCCGGGTTCATGGAAGTCTTCGCCGGCCTCGACTGCTGGGGCCCGGGAACGGCCGAGGCGACGCGCCGGGCGCTGAGCATGGTGCCTTTCGCGCCCGAGACGATCCTCGAGATCGGCTGCGGCCCCGGCATGGCGACGATGACGCTGGCCGAGGCGACCAAGGCCCGGATCACGGCCACCGACACCGCCGAGGTCGCGCTTGACAAGCTCAGGACGCGGATCGCGGCGGGAGGGTTCGCCGAGCGGATCGAAGTGCAGACCATCGACATGGCCGCACTTCCGGCCCCCGAGCGTCCTTGGGATGTGATCTGGTCCGAGGGCAGCGCCTATATCCTCGGCGTGGAAAAGGCGATTTCGGACTGGCGGGCGCTTCTGCGTCCCGGCGGCGTTCTCGTGTTCTCCGACATGGTCTGGCGGACCGACACACCCGAGGACGAGGTCCGCGCCTTCTGGGCCGCGGAATACCCCGCGATGACAACGCCCGCGACCCGCGTCGCGCGGGCCAAGCGCGCAGGCTACCGTGTTCTTGGCCATTTCGACATGGGGCACGCGGCGATGGACGCCTACTACCGCCCACTCGCCGCACGGCTCGAGGCCCTGGAGTTGGATCTTGCGGGGAGCCGTGTCCTTGATGATCTGCGCCGCGAGATCGCCGTGCACAAGGCCGGACGCGGGCAGTTCGGCTACGAGATGTTTGTGCTGCAGCGGGTCTGACCCCCCCGGCGACAGAGAGGATCGAGACATGGACTATTCAACCGATTACACCACCCATGCCGAGGCGATTGTGGGGCTTTTCGCTTCGACGTTCGCCGCCTCCGAAGGCGCGGAGGAAGGCGCGTTGATCGGCGCCCTTGCCCGCCGCCTGATTGCCGAGACGCCCGCCCAGGATCTGCGCGTCATCACCGCATGGGAGAACGGCGTGCTTTTCGGCGCCATCCTTTTCACGCGGCTGACCTACGCCAACGACCCGCGCACCGTTTTCCTGATGGCCCCCGTGGCGGTCGCCTCAGAACACCAAGGCAATGGTATCGGCCAGCGGCTGATCGCGCACGGCCTCGACGCGCTCCGGCAGGAGGGCGTGGACATCGCGGTCACCTATGGCGATCCCGCCTTTTACGGCCGGGTCGGGTTCAAGCCCGTGACGGCGTCGGAATTTCCCGCGCCACAACCGCTGACCCAGCCACAGGGCTGGATCGCGCAATCGCTGACCGAGGCGCCGCTGACGCCGCTACGCGGCCCCGCGGCTTGCGTCGCCGCCTTCGACGATCCTGCGCTTTGGTAGGCCGATGGTTCGCGACTACTCCGCCTTTCTGCCGGGTGCCGCGCCCGCACGCCGTGCGCCCACGGCGCTGGAGCGGCTGGGCTGGGGCCCGGCCTTCGCAAGCCAGATCGACGCCGACACATTAACCGAAACGCCCCCGGTGCGCGTCGTTGCCGTGCATCGCAGCGGCTTGCAGGTGATGGGCGACGGCGTCGACAAGACCATCCCGCCCGGGCCGGAGGCAACCGTGGGCGACTGGCTGCTTTACGATCGCGCGCGCCCGCGTTCCAGCCGCGTGCTGGATCGCAAGAGCCTGATCAAGCGCCGCGCGCCGGGCACGGGGCGCGAGGTGCAGCTGATCGCGGCGAACATCGACACGGTCTTCATCGTCACCTCCTGCAACGCGGATTTCAACGTGGCGCGGCTGGAGCGCTACGTCGCGCTGGGCCTCAAAGCCGGGATCGAGCCGGTGATCATCCTGACAAAGGCCGACCTTACAGAAGACACTGCGCCCTATGTCGACGCGGCCCGGGCCGTGTCCGGCCGCGTGCCCGTGGTGGCGCTGGACGCCCGCGGTGCCGAACCGGCGCAGGCACTGGCCGATTGGTGCAAGCCCGGCCGCACCGTTGCCTTCCTTGGCTCTTCCGGCGTCGGCAAGTCGACCCTGACGAACGCGCTCCTCGGCACGCAGGCCATCGCCACGCATGCCATCCGCGAGGATGACGCCAAGGGTCGCCACACCACGACCCGGCGCGCGCTTCACGCGACGCGTGATGGTTGCCTTGTCCTCGACACGCCGGGCATGCGCGAGCTGCAGCTGACCGACGCCGCGACGGGCATCGCCGATGTGTTCGAGGATATCGGGGCGCTGACCGCATGCTGCCGCTTCACCAACTGCCAGCACGAAACCGAGCCCGGCTGCGCCATCCTGACCGCCATCGAAGACGGCAGCCTAGACCCCGCCCGGCTTGCCCGCTGGCGAAAGCTTCGGGCCGAGGACGCTTTCAACGCTGCCAGCCTTGCGGACCGCCGCGAAAAGGACCGCGCCTTTGGCAAGCTGGTGCGCAGCGCCATCAACGCGAAATCGGACCGAAAGCGATAGGTTTCAAGCCCCGCCAAACCGGTGCGCTCTGGGCTCGACGCAGATCGCGGAAGTGTCGTTGCAAAGCACCTGATCTCGGACCTCGGCACGGCGGCTTTCACCGCGGGCCTTTGGCTAGATCACATGCACAGCGAATGACCGCGGCCTGGCCACACCCCCCTTGCCCTCACGCCCGCCCCTATGCCACCCATTCCATCATGACCCATGACTTCCTCATCATTGGTGGCGGTATCGCAGGGGTATCTGCCGGGGCCCGGTTGGCCGAGCTGGGCCGGGTGCTGCTGCTCGAGGCGGAACCCGCGCTTGCCTATCATGCCTCGGGCCGGTCGGCGGCGTTATACGAGGCGCAGTATGGCAAGCCTGCGACCGTTGCGCTCAACCTGGCTTCGCGGGCCGATCATGACAGCCTTGATGGGGGCGTGCTTAGCCCGCGGGGCCTGATGGTTCTGGCCGGTCCCGGTGACAAGGCGGCCTTTGACCATGATGTTGCCACCATGGGTTTGAACCCCATCACGATACCCGAGGCGATGGCGCTGGTGCCGATCCTCGACCCGGCGGCCATCCATGGCGTGGCCACCCATGCAGATGCCTGGGATATCGACACCGACCGGCTGATCCAGCATTTCGTGCGCACCATCCGCGCCCATGGTGGGCAGGTGATGACCGGTGCGCCCGTGTCCGCGATCACCCGCATCCCCGGTGGTTGGCAGGTGTGCGCGGGCGATCAGCGACATGATGCGCGCATCCTTGTGAATGCCGCGGGCGCTTGGGCGGACCAGGTTGCGGCCATGGCCGGGATCGCGCCCATCGGCATCACGCCGCTGCGCCGTTCGGTCGCGCGCATCCCGGCGCCGGGGGGCCATGACGTGGCGCGCTGGCCGATGATCTTTGGTGCGGGCGAGACATGGTATGCCAAACCCGATGCGGGCCAGCTGATCGTTTCGCCCGCCGAGGAAGACCCGGTTGCCGCGCCCCATGATGCCTGGCCGGAGGATATGGTGCTGGCCGAAGGCATCGCCCGCTATCAGGCTTTCGTGACGCCCGAGGTCACGCGGCTGACCGCCTCATGGGCCGGGCTGCGCAGCTTTGCCCCCGACCGGGTGCTGGTTCTGGGCCCCGATCCGCTGGACACCGGCTTTGTCTGGGTTGCGGGGCAGGGGGGCTATGGCTTTCAGACCGCGCCGGCCGCATCGCGGCTGGTGGCCGATCTGGTGGCCGGGCGCACGCCCGAACTTGATGGCGATATCGTCGCATCCTTGTCGCCCGCGCGGTTTGGCGGGCGGGGCGCGCGATGACGCCACCCGACCCATCCGCCGGACCCGATCCCCGGCTTTCGGCGGCCGCGGCGCTGCGCAACCGCGATGTGATCACGGCTGAACTGATCCACCTGGCGCCGGCCTGGGGGCGCGCCTTGGAAATCGCCTCTGGCACCGGGGAACATGTGATCGGATTTGCCGCCGCATTGCCCGGGCTGATGTGGCAGCCAAGCGACCCCGACCCGACCCGCCGCGCCTCGATCACGGCCTGGACGGCAGAGGCGGGCGTGGGAAATATCTGCCCGCCGCTGCATCTGGATGCCACAAGGCCCGGCTGGTCGGCGGATCATGGGCCCGTCGATCTGATCGTGTTGGTCAATCTGCTGCACCTGATTGCCCGGCCCGCCACGGCGATCTTGTTGGCCGAGGTGGCGCGCGCCCTTGCACCGGGTGGCCGGTTCACGCTTTACGGCCCGTTCCTGCGCGATGGGCGCGCCACCAGCGATGGCGATGCCGCCTTCGATGCGGCCTTGCGCGCGCAAGACCCGGCCATCGGCTACAAGGATCTGGCCGAGGTCATGGCGCTGTCGCAGGCGGCGGGGCTGGTGCATGTCACCACCCGGTCGATGCCCGCCAACAACCTGTTGATGGTCTTTGATCGCCCCGCCTAGCCGTCCGCGCGGATCACCGCGTTCTGCGGGTCATAGGGGCTGTCCTCAGTGACCACCGCATCCCAAAGATCGCGGAACATGCGCAGCTTCAGCTTCGTGCCGGGCTTGGCCAGATCGGGGCGAACGTAGCCCATGCCGATCTGCTTACCAAAGGCCACCGAATAGCCCCCCGACGTCAGGCGCCCGACCTTTTGCCCATCGTGCAACAGCGCCTCACGCCCCCATGGGTCGGCATCGGCCGGCCCATCGATCAACACCGTGACACAGGCCGCGCGGATACCCGTGGCCAGCATCCGGTCTTTGCCGGTGAAATCCTTGTCCAGATCGATGAAGCGATCCAGCCCCGCCTCGAGCGGCGTGGCGTCACGACCCAGCTCGGTGCCAAAGGCGCGATAGCTCTTTTCCTGCCTGAGCCAGTTCTGCGCCCGCGCGCCCACCAGCTTCAGCCCATGGGCCTCGCCCGCCGCCATCAGCTGATCCCAAAGGTAGCGCTGCATCTCGATCGGATGGTGCAGTTCCCAGCCCAATTCGCCGGTGTAGGCCACGCGGATGGCACGCACGGGGCACATGCCCAATTCGATGTTGCGCATCGACAGCCACGGGAAGCGCTTGTTGCCCAGTACCGTATCGGGATCGGCGTCCTTGACGATGGCGCGCAGCACATCGCGCGACTTCGGACCGGCGATGGCGAACACGCCCCATTGGGTTGTCACATCGTGGATGTCGATGTAACCGCCCCCCGCAGTCATGAAATCTTCGGCCGATTTCATCAGGTAATCGGCGTCATAGGCCGTCCAGGCCCCGGCCGAGACCAGGTAATATTCCTGTTCGCCCAGCCGGACGATGGTGTATTCGGTGCGCACCGTTCCCGCCGGGGTCAATGCATAGGTCAGGTTGATGCGGCCGATCTTGGGCAGGCGGTTGGTGGTAAAGCGGTCCAGAAACGCGGTGGCCCCCGGGCCGCGCACCAGATGCTTGGTAAAGGCGGTGGCGTCGATCAAACCGGCGCCTTGGCGGATCGCCTCGGCCTCGCTGCGGGCGTAATCCCACCACCCCCCGCGCCGGAAACTGCGCGCGTCATGATCAAACCCCTCGGGCGCGTCCTTGGGGCCGTAATAATTGGGCCGTTCCCAGCCGTTGACTTGCCCGAATTGCGCACCCAACGCCTTTTGCCGGTCATAGACCGGGGCGGTGCGCAGCGGCCGGCAGGCTTCGCGCTCTTCGTCGGGATGATGCAAGACGAAGACATGTTCGTAACATTCCTCGTTCTTGCGCGCGGCGTATTCGGTTGTCATCCAGGCGCCGTAACGCTTGGGGTCCAGCGCGGCCATGTCGATCTCGGCCTCACCTTCGACCATCATCTGGGCCAGATAATGGCCCGTGCCGCCGGCCGCCGTGATGCCGAAGCTGAACCCTTCGGCCAGCCACATGTTGCGCAAGCCCGGCGCGGGGCCGACCAGCGGATTGCCATCGGGGGTGTAGCAGATCGGGCCGTTGTAATCATCCTTCAGCCCCACCTCCTCGGACGAGGGGATGCGGTGGATCATGCTCATGTATTCTTGTTCGATGCGCTCCAGATCCAGCGGGAACAGATCCGCGCGGAAACTTTCGGGCACGTCGTACAGGAACCGGGCGGGCGCGCCGCGTTCGTAGGGGCCCAAGATCCAGCCGCCGCGTTCTTCGCGGACATACCACTTGGCATCGGCATCGCGCAGCACGGGGTGTTCGCCATGCGTCTTGCGCCATTCGACCAGTGCCGGGTCGGGTTCGGTCACGATATACTGGTGTTCGACCGGAATGGCGGGGATCTTGATCCCCAACAGCCGCGCCGTGCGCTGGGCATGGTTGCCGGTGGCGGTCACCACATGTTCGGCGGTGATCACCATGGTCTCATCCGAGGGCACCAGATTGCCGCCCTTTTCTTCCATCTTGGTGACGCGCACGCGCCACTCTGACCCGGTCCATGTGTAGCCATCGACCTGCCATTTGCGCTCGATGCTGACGCCGCGCTGGCGCGCGCCCTTGGCCATGGCCATGGTGACATCGGCCGGGTTGATGTATCCATCGGTCGGGTGATAGATCGCGCCCTTCAGGTCGTCGGTCCGCACCAGCGGCCAACGCGCCTTGATCTCGGCCGGTGTCAGCCATTCATGCGCGATGCCCACCGTTTCCGCGGTCGAGGCGTAGAGCATGTATTCATCCATGCGGGCGTCCGTCTGGGCCATGCGCAGGTTGCCCACGACCGAAAACCCCGCGTTCAGCCCCGTCTCGGCCTCGAGCGTCTTGTAGAACTTGACCGAGTAATCGTGGATATGGCTGGTGGCAAAGCCCATGTTGAACAGTGGCAACAGCCCCGCCGCGTGCCATGTGGACCCGCTCGTCAACTCGTCGCGTTCCAGCAGCATCACATCTTGCCATCCCGCGCGGGCAAGGTGATAGGCAATCGACGTGCCGACGGCACCACCGCCGACGACTAGGGCTTTGACATGGGTTTTCATGGTCGGGCGGGTCCTTCGGGATCAGGCGGGAATGGGCGCGGCAGTCCATGCCCTACCTGCCCCAGCGCCGCGCCTTGCGCCACACCCACCCGACCGAAATCGACACGAAAGCGACATGCCCACGCACGTCGTCTTCGATTTTCAAATACTCCGGGGGGGGCCGAAACGGGCCGGGGCAGAGCCCCCGAATTTTCGGACGAAAATTCGCATGCCGGTTTGCATCGCAAAACGAAAAAGGCCCGCCAAGGTGGCGGGCCTTTCGGGATCGGTCTTTTCGGCTCAGTTCGGGATGTCGCCGGTCATGCCTTCGACGTAGAAGTTCATGCCCAAAAGCGTGCCGTCATCGGCGATCTCGCCGGCGGCCAGCCAGGGCGAACCGTCTTGCTTGTTGATCGGGCCGGTAAACGGGTGATAGGTGCCCGCCTTCAGGGCGTCGATCATCGCCTGCGCCGATGCGCGCACCTCGGTCGGGATCGCATCCGTCAGTTCACCGACCACGACCATGCCTTCGGGCATGCCTTCCCAGATGTCCGACTGGGTCCAGGTGCCGGCCATGGCTTCCCCGACCCGGCGGATGTAATAGGGCGCCCAGTTGTCGATGATCGAGGCCACGCGCGGGCGCGGGGCGAACTGGATCATGTCGGATGCCTGCCCGAACGAGATGATGCCGGCTTCCTGTGCCACGGTTTGGGGTGCGGTCGAGTCGGTGTGCTGCATGATCACATCGGCGCCCGCATCGATCAGCGCCTGGGCCGCGTCTGCTTCGACCGCCGGGTCGAACCAGGTGTAGGCCCAGACGACGCGGAATTCGACATCGGGGTTGACCGCGCGGGCATGCAGGAACGCCGAGTTGATCCCTTGGATCACTTCGGGGATCGGGTAGGAGCCGATGTAGCCGATGATGTTGCTTTCGGTCATTTGGCCCGCGATATGGCCCAGAACGGCGCGGCCTTCATAAAAGCGCGCGTTGTAGGTCGACACATTGGGATGTTCGCGCATGTAGCCCGTGGCGTGCTCGAAATAGACGTTCGGGAACTGCGCCGCGACGGCGTTGGTCGCCTCGCCATAGCCAAAGGAGGTGGTGAAGACCATGTCCGCACCGCCAAGGATCATCTGGGTGATCGCGCGCTCGGCATCGGCCCCTTCGGGCACGCTTTCAAGGTAAACGGTTTCCACGGCGTCGCCGTATTCCGCCTCGACGGCCTGACGTGCCTGGTCATGCTCGTAGGTCCAGCCGTAGTCACCGGGCGTGCCCACGTAGATGAAGCCGACCTTGAAGGGGTCTTGCGCCAGCGCAGGCAGCGCAAGGCCCGCGGCCAAAGCGGCCGAGGCTAGAAGTTTTGGCAGCAGTTTCATTCAGATATCCTCCAGTTTGGACAGGTTGTATGGATGCGCGCTGGCGCGTGCGGGGTGGTTCGGGGATCTGGCGTCTTTGGCATGCCCATCGGCCATCATCCAGATGTGTGAAAGATACGGCCCAACATCGCCGGCGCGTTCAGCGCGGCCCGCGACCGGTCCGAAGATATGATCACCAGCACGATGATCGTGATCAGGTAGGGCGAGGCGTCCAGAAGCGCCACCGGCACGCCGACTTCGGCCGCCTGAAGCCGCAGTTGCAGCGCGGCGATGCCCCCAAACAGCCAGGCCCCCAAAAGCACCCGCCAGGGTCGCCACGAGGCAAAGACCACCAGCGCCAGCGCGATCCAGCCCGCGCCCGCCGTCATCCCTTCGAGCCAGTTCTGCACCCGCACCACCGACAAGAATGCCCCCCCCAACCCGGCGCAAGCGCCCCCGAACAAGATCGCCGCGATGCGGATGCGCACCACCTTGTAGCCCAGCGCATGGGCGGCATCATGGTTTTCGCCCACCGCGCGCAGCACCAGCCCCAAGCGTGTGCGCGACAAGCCGTACCAAACCCCTGCCACAAGCATCAGCGCCGCATAGACCAGAACCGAATGGGCAAACACGATGGGCCCGATCACCGGAACCGTATGCCAGGCTTCAGGGAAGGGGCGATAGACCGGCGGCACCGACAGGCCGCCGTACCCCACCCCGATCAGCGCGGCCAAGCCCAGCCCGAACAAGGTCAACGCCAATCCCGACGCGACCTGGTTGGCCAGCAAAAGCTGCGTGAGAACCGCAAACAGCAACGCCAGCACCATCCCCCCGCCGATGCCGGCCGCAAAGCCCAACGCCGCCGAACCGCTGTGGTGCGCCACGACAAAGCCACAGACCGCGCCCATGATCATCATGCCCTCGACCCCGAGGTTCAGCACGCCCGCCTTTTCCACCACCAGTTCGCCAATGGCGGCCAGAAGCACGGGTGTTGCCACGGTGATCAGCGCAACGATAAGCGTGACGGGATCGACGATCATGGCGCTGTCCACCCCCGGCCGCGGATCGTCGAAAAGCCGACAATCGCCACAAATCCTGCCGCAAGGCGCGCAAAGGCCCGGCCCCGCAGGCCACAGCCGCGCAACACGACCACATCGAGCGCGACGCACAGCGCGATCAGCACGATCATCGCCGGCAGCACCTGCACCGGCCCGCCGGTCATCAGCATCACGCCCAGCAGCGGCCCGATCAAGGACAGGTAAGCAACCCCCGCCCCGCTGACGCACGCCAGTCCCTTGCGCGGCCGGGCGGTCATGTCGAAAGCTCCCGTTTCATGCGGATCCGGTAATTGGCCATCACATCGAGTGCCAGAAGAAAGAACAGCAGCATCCCCTGAAACGCCTGGATCGCAGGGGCCGGGATGCCCAGCATCAGCTGCGCCAATTCCCCCCCGATGAAGGTCAGCGCCATCAACAGCCCCGCCAGCAGGATCCCAACCGGGTTCAACCGCCCCAGAAAGGCCACGATGATGGCCGTGAACCCGTAGCCCACGTTGAAATCGATCGAAATGCGCCCGGCTGGCCCCGCCACTTCGAACAGCCCCGCCATGCCGGCCAGCGCGCCCGACACACCCATGCACAAGATCACCAACCGGCCCGCGTTCACCCCGCCAAAGCCTGCCGCGCGCGGGGCCTGGCCGGCCAGCCGGATCTGGTAGCCCAAGATGTGCCGCGTCATGATCACATGGGCTGCAATCACCGCGACAAAGGCCGCGACGACGCCCAGATGCATCCCCGTTCCCGCGATCAGTTCGGGGTTGTCCGTGCCCGCGTGGCGGGCCAGGTTGCGCGATCCGGGAAATCCCGAACCTTCGGGGTTGCGCAGCCATCCCGTTGCGGCCGAGGCCAGCATCGCTTCGGCGACATAGACCAACAACAGCGACACCAGGATTTCGTTGGTGCGCGCATAGACCCGCAACACAGCCGGGATCATGGCCCACAACACCCCGCCGATCAGCCCCGCCACAATCATGCCCGGAAAGATCAGCGGATGCGTCGATGGCCAGAACGCCAAGCCAAAGGCCGCCCCGCACAAGGCGCCCACGATGTACTGGCCCTCGGCCCCGATGTTCCAGATGCCGGCGCGAAAGCCCAGCGACAAGCCGATGGCGATCAAGATCAGCGGCCCCGCCTTGACCAGCAGCTGCGGCCGCGAATAGCCCGAGAACTGCGCCGAAAAGAGCGGGTCCCAAAAGATGATGCGGATCGCCTCGACCGGGTCCTTGCCCAGTGCCGCGAACATGGCGCCGCCCGCGATCATGGTCATCAGCACCGCCAGAACGGGCCCCCCCATGACCCAGGCCCGCGCGGGTTCGGGGCGTTTTTCCAAGACGATCATGCCACCGCCCCATGCATGTCTTGCATGTCGTGCGCCCCGCCCAGCATCAAACCGATTTCGTCCATTTGCAAACCCCGCGCAGGGCGGGGGGGCGACAGCCGACCGTCATTGAGGGCGCAGAACTGATCCGAGATTTCCAGCAGCTCATCCAGATCTTGCGAAATCACGATCACCGCCGCGCCACCTTGCGCCAGATCGAGCAAGGCCTGCCGGATGGCTGCGGCGGCGCTGGCATCCACCCCCCAGGTGGGCTGGTTGACCACCAGAACCGTGGGGTCTTGCAAGATCTCGCGCCCGATGACGAATTTCTGAAGGTTGCCACCCGACAAGGCGCGGGCGGCCACCCCGGGGCCCGGCGTGCGCACATCGAAACGCGCGATGATGTGCTGGGCAAAGGCCCGTGTTCCGGCCCAATCCACGAACCCGCGCCGTTCCAGCCGCTGCCGGATGCGGGCGGTCAGAAACGCGTTTTCGGTCAGGCTCATCTCGGGGGCGGCGGCATGGCCCAGCCGTTCTTCGGGGGCGCACAAAAGCCCCCGTTCGCGCCGCGCATTCGGGCCCATCGCCCCGATCGCTTCGCCCTTGAGCCGGATGGTGTCGGATGCCACGCGCGTTTCGCCCGACAGCGCGACCAGCAATTCATCCTGGCCATTGCCCGCAACGCCGCCGATGCCCAGCACTTCGCCCGCGCGGACCGAAAAGGCGATGTCGCGCAACGCCGTGCCGAAGGGGTTGGCCGGTGTCGCGTTCAACCCGCGAACCTCCAGCAAGACCGGGCCCGGCGTGTGATCGTCGCGCGCGGGCTGGCTCAGCGATTTGCCCACCATCAGCTCGGCCATATGCGCCGCGCTGACCGCGCGCGGTGTGCAGCTGCCCACTTTGCGCCCCAGCCGCAAGATCGTGGCCGCGTCACAAAGGCTGCGGATTTCCTCCAGCTTGTGCGAGATATACAAGATCGCCGTGCCCTCGGCTGCCAGCTTGCGCAGCGTGTGAAACAAGATCTCCACCTCTTGCGGCGTCAGGACCGACGTGGGTTCGTCCATGATCAGCAGCTTGGGATCTTGCAGCAGACAGCGGATGATCTCGACCCGCTGCCGTTCGCCGGCGCTCAGATCGCCCACCAGCCGATGGGGATCAAGCGGCAGGCCGTAGGTGTCGCTGACACGCGCGATTTTCTCGGCCAGATCGCGCGGTTTTGGCGGGTCTTCCATGCCAAGCGCGATGTTTTCCGCCACGCTCAGGGCTTCGAACAGGCTGAAATGCTGAAACACCATCGCCACACCGGCCGCCCGCGCGGCGCGCGGTGCGGCTGGGGCATAGCTCTGCCCGCGCAGCCGCATCGTGCCCCGGTCGGGCTTGACCAGCCCGTAGATCATCTTGACCAGCGTTGATTTGCCCGCGCCGTTTTCCCCCAGCAGGGCGTGAATTTCGCCAGGCTGGATCGCAAAAGACACATCCGCATTGGCGACCACACCCGGATAGGCCTTGCAAAGCCCCTCGATCTCCAAGAGTGCCGTCAAATTCGTGTCTCTTTCCCCGGGTGGATCGGCTTGGATGCCGATTCCTTGTGCAGATGCTCTGTCAGTAGCCGCCCGGCCACCCCCACGGCAATGGCTTGTGGGTGTCGGCCCAGCCGGGGATCGCCGATGGGGCACGAAATGCGCGAAATTTCGGCATCTTGATGACCCAATGCCGTCAGGCGCGTCCGAAACCGCGCCCATTTCGTCTCCGAACCGATCAAGCCGCAACTGGCAAAACCCTGCACCAGCGCCGCGTGGCACAGGGCCAGATCGATCTCGTGACTATAGGTCAGGATCAGGTGATGGGCGGCCTGCGGGGCATGGGCCATCAGCCGGGGCATGTCGGCGGCCACGACCCGGTCCACGGCGTCGGGCACCGGGTCGGGAAAGCGGTCCGGGGCGTCGTCGATCCAGGTGATCGCGATCTCCGGCAGGGGGGCCAGCACGGCCACGACCGCACGCCCGACATGGCCCGCGCCCCAGACCCACAGCGGCGCGCCCGCGGGCCGTTCCAGCCGGTCGGCCGCTTCGAACCGCAAGCTGACGGCGCCGCCGCAACATTGCCCCAGGCCCGGGCCCAGGGGCAGGCGATGCTCGGCCCGGTCTTGGCCATCGGCCAGCATCCGCCGGGCGATGCGCATCGCTTCCCATTCCAGCGCCCCGCCGCCGATGCTGCCCACGATGTCGGTCGCCCGCACCAACATGGCGGCCCCTGCTTCGCGCGGGGCCGATCCCTGCACCTCGGTCACGGTGACACGGATGCCGCTCATGGCTGCCGCCCGCGCGCGCGATCCACCGCAGCCAGGATCGCCTCGGGCGTGGCGGGGGCTTGCAGGTCCGGGTACCCTGGCCCACAGGCCGCGCAGGCCGCCGACAGCGCCATGAAGACGCTGATGCCCAGCATGAAGGGCGGCTCACCCACGGCCTTGGACCGATAGATGGTCGGTGCCGGGTTGGGCTGATCCCACAGCGCCACGTTGAAAACCGGCGGCCTGTCGGAACAGGCGGGGATCTTGTAGGTCGAGGGTGCATGCGTCCTCAGCCGCCCGCGGGCATCCCAGACCAGCTCTTCGGTGGTCAGCCAGCCCGCACCCTGCACAAAGCCGCCCTCCACCTGCCCGATGTCCAGCGCGGGGTTCAGGCTTGCCCCGGCGTCATGCAAGATATCGGTCCGCAAAATGCGGTTTTCCCCGGTCAGCGTGTCGATCACCACCTCGGAACAGGCCGCACCATAGGCAAAGTAATAAAACGGCCGGCCCTGCCCGGCGATCCGGTCCCACGCGATGTCGGGCGTGGCGTAAAAGCCCGTGGCGCTCAGCGACACCCGCGCCTGGTAGCTGCGTTGCACCGCTTCCTCGAACCGCATCTCGGCCCGGCCGGCCCGCACCATCCCGGCCTCGAACACCACGGCGGCCGGATCGGCCTGCAAGACCGGCGCCACCACCGCGGCGATGCGGTCGCGGATCGTGTCGCAGGCGATCTGCACGGCCATCCCGTTCAGATCGCTGCCGGAACTTGCCGCCGTGGCCGAGGTGTTGGGCACCTTTCCGGTGTCCGTCGCGGTGATGCGCACCCGGTCGGGCGTCACGCCAAAGCGCGCGGCGGCCACCTGCGCCACCTTTTGAAACAGGCCCTGGCCCATTTCGGTGCCGCCATGGTTCATCTGGATCGATCCATCCTGGTAGACATGCACCAGCGCGCCCGCCTGGTTCAGATGGGTCAAGGTGAAGGATATGCCGAATTTCACCGGGCTGAGCGCGATCCCACGCCGCAAGATCGGGTTTTCGGCGTTCCAGCGCGTGATCTCGGCCCGACGCGCGGCATAGTCGCACGACTGCGCCAGCCGCGCGGTCAGACCCTGCAAGATGAAATCGCGCACCTCCATCCCATAGGGCGTCACGCCGGGGCGGGGGGCGGCATGCGCCATCTTTGCTTCGGAAATACTCCCGCCGGAGGCCTCCGACCGCGCCACCTGCGCCTCGGGGTAATAATTGAGCCGCCGGATTTCCAAAGGGTCCCGCCCCAGATGGTGGGCGATATGATCCATCACCCGCTCGATCCCCACCATGCCCTGCGGCCCGCCAAAGCCGCGAAATGCCGTGGCGCTTTGATGATTGGTGCGCAGGCGGTGCGATGTGATGCGCGCTGCGGGCAGCTCATAGGCGTTGTCGGCATGCAGCATCGCCCGGTCGGCCACCGGCAATGACAGATCCATCGACCAGCCACAGCGCAGGTAATGGGTGAAATCGACCGCGCATATCCGGCCGGTTTCGTCAAAGCCCGCACAATAATCGATGCGGATGTCGTGGCGTTTGCCCGTGATCATGAAATCATCATCGCGATCATAGCGCATCTTGACCGCGCGGCCCGTGCGCGCGGCCACCACCGCACAGGCGATCGCCAGCGCGTTGCCTTGGCTTTCCTTGCCACCAAAGCCGCCGCCCATACGCCGCACCTCGACCCGAACGCCATGCATCGGCAACCCCAGCGCGTCGGCCACCTTGTGCTGGATCTCGGTCGGATGCTGGCTGGAGGCGTGGATCACCATGTCACCCCCATCCTGCGGCAGGGCCAGCGCTGCCTGTCCTTCCAGGTAGAAATGTTCCTGGCCGCCCAGCTCGATCCGGCCCTCGATCCGGTGGGGGGCGGCGGCGAGCGCGGCCGCGATGTCGCCCTTGCTGTAGATGCGCGGGCCGTCTTCGAAGCGGGAATTGGCGGCCAATGCATCTTCGATGGTCAGGATCGGCGCGTCTTCGGCCGTGTCGATGCGCGCCAGACGCACCGCGTGCCGTGCGGCCAAGTGGCTGGTGGCGGCCACCAAAAAGATCGGCTGCCCCACATAATGCAGCGACCCGTCGCTCAGCAGCGGCTCGTCATGGGCGGCAGGGGCACAATCGGGAATGGGGTCGAAATCCGCGCCCGTCAACACCATCACCACACCGGGCGCGCGGCGCACGGCGGACAGGTCCATGCCCGTGATGCGCCCGCGCGCGATGGGCGACAGGCCAAAGGCCAGATGCAGACATCCCGACGGCGTCGGAATATCGTCGATGTAATGCGCGCGCCCCGTCACATGCAGGGGGGCCGCATCATGGGGCAGGGGGCGCGACAGGCTCATGCCGGCACCCGTCGCACATCGACCGCCTGGCCCATGGTTTCGTGGTAATGGCGCACAAGCATCCCCTGTGCCGCCCGCAGACGATACCCGGCCGATGCGCGCATGTCCGACAGCGGGGTGAAATCCTGGGCAAGTGCCGCGGCGGCCTCGCTCACGCGCGATTCGGTCCAGGGCTGACCGACCAGGGCGGCTTCCAGGGCAGGGGCGCGCCGGGGCGTGCCTGCCATGCCGCCAAAGGCGATGCGGGCTGTCACCACACGGCCCTCCACGCGGGTGATGTTGAAGGCACCGCACACCGCCGAGATATCTTGATCGAACCGCTTGGACAGCTTGTAACAGGCCAGGCCATCGGGCTGGACCGGAAGGCTGATCGCTTCGACGAATTCGCCCGCCCGCCGATCCTGCTTGCCATAGTCGAGAAAGAAATCTTCCAGCGCCATGCTGCGCCGGGTGTCGCCCTGGCGCAGATGCAGGCGGGCGCCCAGCGCGATCAAGGCCGGCGCGCTGTCGCCGATGGGCGAGCCATTGGCGATGTTGCCCCCGATGGTGGCGGCCGCGCGCACCTGGGCCGATCCGTAGCGGCGGATCAATGCAGCAAAGGCGGGATGGCGCTGGTCCATCTCGGCGCCGAGATCCGCGATGCTGGTCATCGCGCCGATGTGCAGCTGGTCGCCCAGCTGCCGGATCCCGCGGAGGTCGTCACATTGGTTGAGGAATGCAATCGGCCCCAGCTCGCGCAGCCCCTTGGTGATCCAAAGCCCGACATCGGTCGCCCCGGCGATCAGCGTGGCCTCGGGATGGGCCAGATACCACGCGGCCAGTTCATCGCCCGAGGTCGGGCTGACGGCGGGCGCCTGCGCGCCGGTACGCATGTCCGGACCGGCGAAAAAACCATCGGCCAGCCTGTCGGCATCGGTGCGCATCCAATCGGGGACAGGGGCGGTCGCAGCCGCATCCGCCGCCCGGATGATCGGCGCATAGCCTGTGCAACGGCACAGGTTGCCCGCCAGCTGGTCGTCGTGATCTTGCCGCCCGTTTGCATGCGCCACGGCCATCGACACGACGAAACCCGGCGTGCAAAAGCCGCATTGCGACCCGTGGTGATCGATCATGGCCTGCTGGACGGGATGCAGCCGCCCATCGGGTGCGGCCATGCCTTCGACGGTGCGCACCGCGCGGCCCTGAAGCTGCGGCAGCAACAAGATGCAGGCGTTCAACGCCCGCAGGCGGCCATCCCGGTCGGTCACCATCACGGTGCAGGCGCCACAATCGCCTTCGTTGCAGCCTTCCTTGGTGCCGGTCAGCGCGGCTTGCGTGCGCAGCCAGTCAAGCAGCGTCACCGTCGGCGCGGCCACGACCTCTTGCGGCTCCCCGTTCAGAAGAAACCGGACATTCATCGTGATCTCAGCCCGCCGCGGTACCTTTGGGGGTGGTCGTCCGGCCTTCGATGCGGCGTAGAAGGCGGCCCCGTTTGTGCATGCGACCGGGAACCATCCAAGCGGGGTTGTGGCGCTATTGCAAGCCTTGGGCACGCCTGCGCTTCGAAAATCGTCGATTTTTCTGCGGCCAGCGCGCCTAGCACACCCCAAGGCAGCGCAACCGGCGCGGCGCGGCAAAGATACGGCGGGCTTCCAGAAAACAGGCCTGTGCGGCGGCCGAGGCCGTGGGCGCGGGGCCCGTCGCCCAGCCACCCGGCCCGTTGGGCAGCGTCTGCACGGGGGCCTGCGCGGGGGGGCGCACCGGGGCCTGCGCCCGTTCGGCCGGCTGGGGGCCGGGCACCGGGGGCAGGGGGCGGCGGGATTGTGGCGGCAATGGGTGCTCGGTGACCGGACGCTGCGCGCGCGTCCATGCCAGCGCGGTGTCAAGCGCATCGTTGATTTCGGCCAGTCGCCGGTTGGTGGCGGCCCGGTCTGAGCCGCCCCGATCGGGGTGATGGGCGCGGGCCATGGTTTTCCACGCATGCCGCAGCACAGAAGCCTCCGCCCCCGGGGTCACCCCCAAAAGCGCAAAGGCCGCACGCACGCGTGGGCAGAGGCCCGGCTGGTTCAACGGCATGGCTCCACTTTCTGTCGGCGCCGCAGCTGCGCGCGATGGGAAAGATTTTTCACAACTGATCCACAAATGCACGCAAAATGCAAAACATGGGTCCGATCGCGCGGGGTTCGGCCAGGCGCCGCGGCGGGTGCCAAGGCTTTGGGCTTTTCGCCGGCTCGCCCCCAAGATAGGCTTTGCGCATGGCCGATCCGCGATTCATTCATCTGAGACTGCACACCGAATATTCGCTGTTGGAAGGGGCGATGCGGGTCAAGAAACTGCCCGGGCTGGTCGCCGATGCCGGCATGCCCGCGGTTGCGGTGACCGACACCAACAACATGTTCTGTGCGCTGGAATTCTCGGAAACCGCGGCGAAAGCCGGCGTGCAGCCCATCATCGGCTGCCAGATCGATGTGGCCTATGACCCGGTGCGTCCCGGCGAACGCCCGGTGCCACCGGCCGCGCTGGTGCTTCTGGCGCAAGATCGCACGGGCTATGAAAACCTGATGCAGCTGAATTCCGCGCTGTATCTGCGCGGGGACGGCAGCCTGCCGCATGTCACGCTGGATGAACTGGCCGCCCATGGCGCGGGCCTGATCTGCCTGAGCGGGGGGCCGGATGGCCCGTTGGGCCGTCTTTTGCAAACTGGCAACATGGGCAAGGCCGACGCGTTGTTGACCCGGCTCGGCGCGATCTATCCCGACCGCTTGTACATCGAATTGCAGCGCCATCCGGGTGAGGCCGGCCTGACACAGGCCGAAGCGCTGACCGAACGGCCCAGCATTGAACTGGCCTATGCGCGGGATCTGCCGCTTGTGGCCACCAACGATGTCTATTTCCCCAAGCCCGATATGTTCGAAGCCCATGATGCGATGATCTGCATCGCGCAGGGCGCCTATGTCGATCAATCCGAGCCGCGTCGCCGCCTGACCCCGCAGCATTGTTTCAAATCCCCCGAGGAAATGGCGGCCCTGTTCGCCGATCTGCCCGAGGCTTTGGAAAACACCGTCGAAATCGCCCGCCGCTGCGCCTATCGCGCGCGCACCCATGACCCGATCCTGCCGCGGTTCGCCGAGGACGAGGTGGAGGAACTGCGCCGTCAGGCAAGGGCCGGGCTTGCGGCGCGGCTTGCGGTCATTCCGCATGCCGCATCGGTCGAAGACTATCACGCGCGACTGGATTTCGAACTGGGCATCATCGAACGGATGGGCTTTCCCGGCTATTTCCTGATCGTGGCCGATTTCATCAAATGGGCCAAGGATCAGAACATTCCGGTCGGTCCCGGCCGGGGGTCGGGTGCGGGCAGCCTTGTGGCCTATGCGCTGACGATCACCGATCTGGATCCGCTGCGCTACAGCCTGCTGTTCGAGCGGTTCTTGAACCCCGAACGCGTGTCGATGCCCGATTTCGACATCGACTTCTGCATGGACCGCCGCGAAGAGGTGATCCGCTATGTGCAGCAGAAATATGGCCGCGACCGGGTCGGGCAGATCATCACCTTTGGCGCGCTTTTGTCAAAGGCTGCGGTGCGTGACGTGGGCCGCGTGCTGCAGATGCCCTTTGGTCAGGTCGATCGTCTGTCCAAGATGATCCCGCTCGATGGGGTCAAGCCCGTGTCGATCACCCAGGCCGTCGCGCAAGAGGACCGCATCCGCGAAGAGATGCGCGAAACCGAACAGGACCGCCGCGAAGGGCGCACCAACCCCGTGCGCCGCCTGTTTGACTATGCCGAAAAGATCGAGGGGCTTTTGCGCAATGCCTCGACCCATGCGGCCGGCGTGGTGATCGCCGACCGGCCGCTGGACGCGCTGGTGCCCATTTACCGCGATCCGCGTTCGGACATGCCCGCGACGCAGTTCAACATGAAATGGGTCGAACCCGCGGGCCTGGTGAAATTCGATTTTCTTGGGCTCAAGACCCTGACGGTGGTGCAAAACGCCATCGAACTGATCCGCGCCTCGGGCCGGCAGCTGCACGAAGCACCCGACGGTGGCCGGCTTTACGACCCGGCCCCGGGCGCGGAAAACCAGATCAACGCCATTCCGCTCGATGATGCCAAGACCTATGCGCTTTATGCCTCGGCCAAGACGGTTGCGGTGTTCCAGGTGGAAAGCGCGGGCATGATGGATGCGCTGCGGCGCATGAAGCCGACCTGTATCGAAGACATCGTGGCGCTGGTGGCGCTGTACCGTCCTGGCCCGATGGAAAACATACCCACCTATTGCGAGGTCAAGAACGGCCAGCGCGCACTGGAATCGATCCATCCCTCGATCGACCATATCTTGAAAGAGACCCAAGGCATCATCGTCTACCAAGAACAGGTGATGGAAATCGCCCAGGTCATGGCGGGCTATTCGCTGGGGGGGGCTGATCTGTTGCGCCGCGCGATGGGCAAGAAGATCGCCGAGGAAATGGCGCGGGAACGCCCGAAATTCATCGAGGGCGCGATTGCCAATGGTGTCAGCCCGCAAAAGGCCGGCGAAGTGTTCGACCTGTTGGAAAAATTCGCCAATTACGGCTTCAACAAATCCCACGCCGCCGCCTATGCGGTGGTCAGCTACCAGACGGCGTGGCTCAAGGCCAATCACCCGGTCGAATTCATGGCCGCGGTGATGAATTGCGACATCCATCTGACCGAAAAGCTGGCCGTCTACCGGCAGGAAGTGGCCCGGCTTGGCATCGCGGTCATGCCCCCTTGCGTGAACCGATCGGCGGCCACCTTTACGGTCGATGAGGGCCGAATTCTCTATGCCCTGGGGGCGCTCAAGAACGTGGGCGTTGATGCCATGCGCCTGATCGTGGCCGCCCGGGTCGGCGCGGATGGGGCGCACAAACCGTTCCGATCGCTGTTCGACCTGGCCCGGCGCGTGGATCTCAAGCGCGTGGGCAAGCGCCCGCTGGAAATGCTGGCGCGCGCGGGTGCGTTTGACGTGCTGGATCGCAACCGCGCCCGGGTCTTTGCCGGGCTGGATGCCTTGGTCGCCTATTCGGCGGCCATCCATGATGCGGCCGCGTCGGATCAGGTGTCGCTGTTCGGTGCGGCGGGCGATGATCTGCCGGAACCGCGCCTGCCCGATTGCGATGATTGGCTGCCCACCGAACGCTTGGCCGGTGAACATGCCGCCATCGGCTTTTACCTGTCGGGCCATCCGCTGGATGATTACCTGCCCGCGCTCCGGCGCAAGGGGGTGCTGACCCTGGCCGAGGTTGCCCAAAAGGTGCAGGGTGGGGCCTTTGTGGCGCGCATGGCTGGGTCGGTGTCCGCACGGCAGGAACGCAAATCGCAAAAGGGAAACCGGTTCGCCTTTGTGTCGTTGTCCGATCCGACCGGGCTATACGAGGTCACGATGTTTTCCGATGTGCTGGATGTGGCGCGGCCACATCTGGAACCGGGGCTGAATGTCTTGCTTCAGGTCGAAGCGACCTATGAGGCCGACCAGCTGAAGCTCTTGTGTCGCGGCGTGCAGCCGCTTGATGCCGCGGTCGCCATGCAATCGGGCGGTCTGCGGGTGTTTGTCGACGGCGAGCCGGGGATCGCTTCGGTGCGCTCGTTGCTGGCGCGCATGGCCGAGGGCGCCCCCCCCGCGGCCCGTGGCCCGATCCATCTGTGTCTTCTGGCCCCCGATCTGCCCGGCGAGGTCGAGCTGATCCTGGGCGATGATTTCCCGGTCTCGCCGCAGATCAAGGGCGCGTTGCGCGCGATGGAGGGGGTCCTGACCGTCGAGGAGGTCTGACCCCTTTCCAATGGCGGCGCGCGGGCATAGCCTCGCGCCATGATCGCAGCCCCCGACACCAGCCTGGACAGTCGCGCCTCATGGATTCGTCTAGGGCTGTCGTTGCTTGTGTCGCTGGTCGGCAATGTGGGCATGTGGGCGATCATCGTGATCCTGCCCGCGATGCAGGCCGAATTCGCGGTGGACCGCGCCGATGCATCGCTGCCCTATACGCTGACCATGATCGGTTTTGCCTTGGGCAATTTCTTGATCGGGCGCGCGGTCGATCGCTGGGGTGTGGCGCGCAGCCTGGCGGCGTCGGCGCTGTTGTTGAGCGCCGCCTATGCGGCGGCCGCCTTTGCGCCCAATATCGCCACCTTGTCGGCGTTGCAGGTGTTGATCGGTTTTGGCACCGCGACCAGCTTCGGGCCGCTGATCGCCGATGTGAGCCAATGGTTTCTCAAGCGGCGCGGCATTGCCGTGGCGATCATCGCCTCGGGCAACTACCTGTCGGGCGCGATCTGGCCGCTGATTCTGGCCGATATCCTGGCCGGACCGGGCTGGCGCACGGCCTATCTGGTGATCGCCGGTGTCACCTTTGCCGTGATGCTGCCGGCCACGTGGCTATTGCGAAAGCCCTTGCCAGCGGGCGCGATGCAGGCCGCCGAAACCGCCGCCGCCCACAAGGCGCGCAACATTGCCCTGTCGCCCCGTGCCCTGACATGGCTTTTGGCGCTGGCGGGCGTGGGTTGCTGCGTGGCCATGTCGATGCCGCAGGTCCATATCGTGGCCTATTGCACGGATCTGGGCTATGGCCCGGCCGTGGGGGCGGAAATGCTGTCGCTGATGCTGCTGGGCGGTGTCGTGTCGCGGCTGGTGTCGGGTTTTCTGGCCGATCGTCTGGGCGGGGTGCTGACGCTGATCATCGGCTCGGGCCTGCAGATGCTGGCGCTGATGCTTTACTTGCCCACCACGGGGCTGACGCCGCTCTATCTTGTCAGTCTGGTCTTCGGGCTCAGCCAGGGGGGCATCGTGCCGGCCTATGCCATCATCGTGCGCGAATACCTGCCCGCACGCGAGGCGGGCGCGCGCGTTGGGCTGGTCATCATGGCCACCATTTTCGGCATGGCGCTGGGCGGCTGGATGTCGGGGCTGATCTACGATCTGACCGGCGCCTATCACTGGGCCTTTTTGAACGGCATCGCGTTCAACGCGCTCAATCTGGCGATCATGCTGGCGATCTGGCTGCGTGCCCGCCCGCGCGCACCACAAGCGCTTGCGGCATAGACGCCCGCCGGCGGTTCAAGATGTCGGCCCGGCCCGGACACTGTGACGGGCCAGGGCCATCGCCCGTTCGGGGCAGCGCCGCCCCGGCGCGTTCACCAATGCGGCGGCTTTTGATCGCCCAGCGGGATGGTCGCGCCTTGATCCAGCGCGCGCTCGACTTCGCGGGCCAGCAGCATTTCGACCCGCTGGGACAGCCGGCGGATTTCGGCGTCTTGTCGCGCCACCACCTCTGACAATTCATCGGTCGTGCGCTCAAGATGCGCGATGCGTTCCTCGATCGGGGCCAAATCGGTCATGCGCTGTCCTTTCGCTGGCCGTGCTTACACTGCGGCGGCCGCCGGTGCACGCCCCTTCCGGCTGCCTTGCCGATCGCGCCCCCCTCCGCTAGACGATGCGCGACCCCGACCCGAGGGATATGCCGCCCATGGCCCAAGACCGCAAACAGCCCCGCCCCAAGGCCGAAACGCCGAAAGGGTTCCGTGACTATTTCGGCGCCGAGGTGCGCGAGCGCCAGCAGATGCTGGACGCGATCGCGCGCGTCTACCACGCCCATGGCTTCGATCCGCTGGAAACCGCCGCGGTCGAAACCGTCGAGGCGCTGGGCAAGTTCCTGCCAGACGTCGACCGGCCCAACGCCGGCGTGTTCTCGTGGCAAGAAGACGCGGGCGAGGGCGGCACATGGCTTGCGCTGCGCTATGACATGACCGCGCCCTTGGCGCGCGTTGCCGCGCAGTTCCGCAATGATCTGCCCAGCCCCTATCGCCGCTACGCCATGGGTCCGGTCTGGCGCAATGAAAAGCCGGGGCCGGGGCGCTTTCGACAGTTCTATCAATGCGACGCCGATACGGTGGGGGCGGCCAGCGTTGCCGCCGATGCCGAGATCTGCGCCATGCTGGCCGATGCGCTGGAAGCCGTCGGCATCGAGCGGGGCGATTACATCGTGCGGATCAACAACCGCAAGGTGCTGAACGGCGTGCTCGAGGTCGCGGGGCTTGCCGGCGCAGACAGCGACCACGCGCGCGGCATCGTCTTGCGTGCCATCGACAAGCTGGACCGCTTGGGCGAGCATGGCGTGCGCGCGCTTCTGGGCGCGGGCCGCAAGGATGACAGCGGCGATTTCACCCAAGGGGCGGGGCTTGGCGCCGAACAGGCGGACCGCATCATGGGGTTCATGGACGCACGGCGCGACAGCGCGCAGGCGACCGTCGCGCGGCTGCGCGAGCTGGTCGGCGGGTCGGCCATCGGGGCCGAAGGCGTGACCGAGCTGGAAACCATCGCCGATCTGCTGGCCGCGCAGGGTTACGGCCCCGATCGCATCGTCATCGACCCTTCGGTCGTGCGGGGTTTGGGGTATTATACCGGTCCCGTTTACGAGGCCGAGCTGACGTTTGAGATCCTCGATGAAAAGGGCCGCCCGCGCCAATTCGGCAGCGTGGCGGGCGGGGGGCGCTATGACGATCTGGTCAAGCGCTTCACCGGCCAAGAGGTTCCGGCCACCGGTGTTTCGATCGGCGTCGACCGGCTGCTTGCGGCCTTGCGCGCCAAGGGGCGGTTGTCGGGTGAAAGCCAGGGCCCGGTTGTGGTCACCGTGATGGATCGCGACCGCATGGCCGATTACCAGCGCATGGCAGCCACCCTGCGCGCCGCAGACATCCGCGCCGAAGTGTATCTGGGCAATCCCAAGAATTTCGGCAACCAGCTGAAATATGCCGACAAGCGTCAGGCGCCCGTGGCCATCATCCAGGGCGCCGACGAGGCCGCGCGCGGCGTTGTGCAAATCAAGGATCTGGTTCTTGGCGCCAAGCTGGCGCAGGAAGCGACGCTGGAGGAATGGAAATCCCAGCCCGCGCAGATCGAGGTGCCGCTGGATGATCTGGTGGCCCAAACCCGCGCCATTCTGGATCGACACAGGTGATCGGCAAATCCGCCCTCAGGGCCGAAGCGGCCCGGCTTCAGGCCATGTTCGTCGCGGCCGGCGCCACCCCGGTCGAGGCCGATCTTTTGTTGCCGGCCGAAACGCTGCTGGATCTTTACGGCGAAGATATCCGCGCGCGTGCCTATGTGACCCATGATCCCGACCAGGGCGAATTGATGCTGCGCCCCGATTTCACCGTGCCGGTGGTGCAGATGCACATGCAGGGCGGGGCCGATCCCGCGCGCTATTGTTACCAGGGCGAGGTGTTTCGCACCCAGCCAGCCGGTTCGGGCCGGCCGCGCGAATATCTGCAGGTGGGCTACGAAGTCTTTGACCGCGCCGACCCCACCCGTGCCGATGCCGAGGTGTTCGCCTTGTTTGCCAAGACCCTTGCGCCGCTGAATCTGCGGGCGGTGACGGGCGATATCGGGATCTTGTCCGCCGCCATCGACACGCTGACCACATCGGATGCGCGCAAGGCCGCGCTGCGCCGCCACATCTGGCGCCCGCGCCGCTTTCGGGCCTTGATCGACCGCTTCACCGGCAAAGCGCCCCCGCTGCCCGCCCGCGCCGCGCTGATCGCGGCCATGGCCGACACGGGGGCCGCCCGGCTGATGGCCGACGCCGGCCCTGAAATCGGGTTGCGAATGCGCCAAGACGTGACCGACCGGCTGGAAGCGCTGGCCGCCGATGCCGCGACCCCACCCATCCCCGCCGTGCAGGCCGAGGTCTTGGGCGCGATCTTGTCCCTGAAGGTGACGATGCCCGACGCCCATGAGCGGCTGCGCGACATCTGTGTCGACCTGCCGGGGCTGACACCGGCGGTCGATCGGTTGAAGACCCGGATGGAGGCGCTGGCGCACGCCGGGGTCGACGTGGCGCAGTTGCCGTTCGAGGCGAATTTCGGTCGCACCACGATGGAATATTACGACGGGTTCGTCTTTGGTTTTCTGGCGCCAGACCGGCCCGAGCTGCCGCTGGTGGCCTCAGGGGGGCGCTATGACGCGCTGACGCGGATCTTGGGGGCCGGGCGCGCCATTCCCGCAGTGGGTGGTGTGATCCGGCCCGAACTGGTGTTGCGGCTGTCCGCCGGGGGTGTGCCATGACGATCCGGCTGGGCGTGCCGTCCAAGGGGCGGCTGATGGACAAGACCTTTGGCTGGTTCGCCGAACGTGGTGTCGAGATGCGGCGCACCGGGTCCGAACGCGAATATGCCGCCGCTGTCGACGGGGTGGATGTCGAGCTGATGCTGCTGTCGGCCGGTGAGATCCCGCGCGAATTGGCGGCTGGCCGGATTCATCTGGGCGTCACCGGGTCCGATCTTGTGCAGGAACGTATCCCGGCCTGGGATCAGGCGGTCGAAGTGGTCGCGCCGATGGGGTTTGGCCACGCCGATTTGGTGATCGCGGTGCCGGCATTCTGGATCGATGTCGCCGGTCTCGACGATCTGGATGCGGTCGCGGCGGCATTCCGTCGCCGCCACGGGTTCCGTTTGCGCATCGCCACGAAATACCATCGGCTGGTGCGCGATTTCCTGCGCGACGCCGGTGTGGCCGATTATCAGCTGGTCGACAGCCAGGGCGCCACCGAGGGCACCGTGGCCCACGGCACCGCCGAAGCGATTGCCGACATCACGTCCACCGGCGAGACGCTGCGTGCCAACCACCTGAAAATCCTGGACGATGGCGTGATCCACCGGTCCGAAGCCACGCTGTTTCGGGCCCGCGGTGCCGATTGGGGTGCGGCGGAAAAAGCGGCCCTGTCCGATCTGATCGCCCGTATCCGGGCACGCTGAGGCTGCGTTCAAAGCACCCCGATTTCGGCCAAGGCGCTTTGCAGCGCCGGCGGCAGCGTGTCTTCGTTTTCGCGGCCCTTCGGCAGATCGCGCGGCGCGTCGTCGGGGGGCAGGTAGCGCCAGCCCTGAAAGGGGCGCCGGGGGGTGGGCACCACGCGGATCACGGCCGGGTCCAGCACGATGGCGCAGCGCGCGATGCCATCGCCCCGGTCCACCTCGTCCAGCCGCAGAACCGGCTGTCGGCACAGCACCAGCCCCTTGAACACCCAGTAGAGCGAACCGCCATTCAGCACCTCTTGGGCGCGCTTGGGCCACATGCGCGTGACATGGCGGGGCAAGCCATCCGGGCCCTTGGCGCGCGTCGTGGCCTGCCAGTCGGTCAGGTCTTCGACCCGCTCGGCACCGACGCACAGCTTGATCAGATGGATTGTCCCCGACTTACCCACAGTTTGCTCCACAGAATCCCCGGCAATCTACCGCATATCGTAGGGCGGTTGCGCGCCGCTGCAATCTGTTGAAGGATCCCGCCCTTTTGGCTATCGTGCACCTCTTCCCGAAGGAGTGTCTGTCCATGTCGCGTTTCGCTGCCCCCATCGCCGAGCAAATCTGGGACATGAAGTATCGCCTGAAACGGGCCGATGGCACGTTGGTCGATCTGTCTGTCGAAGACAGCTGGCGTCGCATTGCCCGGTCGCTGGCCTCGGTCGAACAAGACGCCCCGCTGTGGGAAGACCGTTTCTACACCGCGCTGGAAGATTTCAAGTTCCTGCCGGCGGGGCGCATCGTGGCGGGGGCAGGAACGGGCCGTTCGGTCACGCTGTTCAATTGTTTCGTGATGGGCACGGTGCCCGACAGCATGGGTGGCATCTTTGACAACCTGCGCGAGGCGGCGCTGACCATGCAGCAGGGCGGCGGCATCGGTTATGATTTCTCGACCATCCGTCCCAAGGGCGCCGAGGTGCATGGCGTGGCCGCCGATGCCTCGGGCCCGTTGAGCTTCATGGATGTGTGGGATGCGATGTGCCGCACGATCATGTCGGCCGGGTCGCGCCGGGGTGCGATGATGGCGACCTTGCGGTGCGATCACCCGGATATCGAGGCCTTTATCGCCGCCAAGTCCGATCCCGCCCGGCTGCGCATGTTCAACGTGTCGGTGCTGGTCACCGACCCCTTCATGCAGGCCGTCGCGGCCGATGGGCCGTGGGATCTGGTGTTCGGGGGGCGGGTCTATCGCACGGTTCAGGCGCGCGATCTGTGGAACAAGATCATGCGCGCCACCTATGATTATGCCGAACCGGGCGTGATCTTCATCGACCGCATCAATGCCGAAAACAACCTGAACTACGTCGAAACCATCGCCGCCACCAACCCCTGCGGCGAACAGCCCCTGCCGCCCTATGGGGCGTGCCTGTTGGGGTCGATCAACCTGTCGCGGCTGGTCGAAGATGCCTTTGGTGCGACGGCGCGGATCGATGCGGGCCGGCTGTCGGATCTGGTGGGCCTGGCCGTGCGGATGATGGACAATGTGGTCGATGCCTCACGGTTCCCGCTGCCCGCCCAAGCCGCCGAGGCACAGGCCAAGCGTCGCATCGGTCTGGGCGTGACGGGGCTGGCGGATGCGCTGGCCATGGTGGGGCTGCGCTATGGTTCGGACGCGGCCACCGAGATGACCGGCACATGGCTGCGCCAGATCGCCAATGCCAGCTATCGCGCCTCGGCCTTGCTGGCAGCGGAAAAGGGCGCCTTTCCGTTGTACGATGCCGATGCCTATGCCAAGGCGCCGATGATCTTGCGCCTGGACCCCGAGGTGCAGGCGCTGATCGCCCACCACGGCCTGCGCAACGCGCTTTTGACCTCGATCGCGCCGACGGGCACGATTTCGCTTTTCGCGGGCAATGTGTCATCGGGGATCGAGCCGATCTTTGCCAATTCCTACACGCGAAAGGTGTTGCAGCCCGATGGCACCCGCACCGAGGAAGAGGTGGTGGATTACGCTGTGGCCCTATGGCGCGCGCGGATGAACGATGCCCCCTTGCCCGATCATTTCGTCACCGCCCAGACCCTTGCGCCCATGGATCACGTGCGGATGCAGGCCGCCGCCCAGCCGTGGGTCGACAGTTCGATTTCCAAGACCATCAACGTGCCGGCCGATATCGATTTCGACAGCTTCAAGGATGTCTATGCCGCCGCCTATGCCAGCGGCTGCAAGGGTTGCACGACCTATCGGCCGAATGATGTGACGGGCAGTGTCCTGACCGTATCCGAGGCCGAGCCGCGCCCGGTGGCATCGGCCGCGAATGAGGCCGCCGGCGGCGAGGTCATCTACATGTCCGAACCGCTGGATCGACCCGCGGCGCTTGAGGGCCATACCTACAAGCTCAAGTGGCCCGACAGTGAACACGCGCTTTACATCACGATCAACGACATCGTGCTGGCGGGCCACCGCCGTCCCTTCGAGGTGTTCATCAACTCCAAGAACATGGAACATTTTGCCTGGACCGTGGCGTTGACGCGCATGATCTCGGCGGTGTTCCGGCGCGGGGGCGATGTCAGTTTCGTGGTCGAGGAACTCAAAGCCGTGTTCGATCCGCGCGGCGGGGCATGGATGAACGGCAAATACGTGCCGTCCATCCTGGCCGCGATCGGGGGCGTGATCGAGCGGCATCTGATCTCGATCGGCTTTATCGCGGGCGAGGGCATGGGGCTGAAATCCGACCCGCAGGCCGCGGTGGTCAATCTGGGCCACAAGCCGGGGCCGGCCTGCCCGTCCTGCGGTCAATACGACATGCGCATGGCAGAGGGGTGTCTTACCTGCAACAGTTGCGGCTATTCGAAATGCAGCTGACCCAAAGCGCGGCATCGCCACATTCTTGCCCCATTCCATCGGGCAAGTGCCCCTAACGTCAATGGCGGGAATCCGTCGTAACACGTAGGGCAGTTCAATGCGTTCGATGTCTTGCCTCTTTGGGGCCGTTTTTCTTTGTGCAAGTTTCACCGCCCACACCGTGGCCGCCCAGGACGGGGCGCAGACTTTGGGCATCGCCGCCTTTTTCACCAATGACGGCATCGGCGACGGGCTCGGCCGCTGGCCCAGCAAGGACAAGAACGACCGTTGGCGCAGTGCGGGGGTTGGCGTCAGCGTCTTCCGCGGTGACGGCTGGTCGGGCGCGCTGCCCACGCAGCCCTTCGACATTGTGGAATACCGTTTCCGCGCCGAGGTTTTGGCCCCCGACAACCTGGTGAACCCGCCGGCCAGTGACCGGCTTTATGCCGGCAGCTGGTACATCGGGGCCCACACCCATCTGGATTGGCGGGGCTACGAGGTGACGGCGGGCGCCGATCTGGTGGTCACGGGCGAACAGTCGGGCATCCGGCGGTTTCATCGCTCGATCTACAAGGCGCTGTCGATGTCGCAGGTCAATGTCGAGGACCACCAGATCGATGATGGCATCTACTTCCACGGAACAGTGGAACTGGCCAACCCGGTGATGTTGGACGGGGGCGAACTGCGCCCTTTCATCGAGGTTCAGGGCGGTGTTGAAACCTTGGTGCGGGCGGGCTTTGACCTGACGGTCGGCGGCTTGGGGCAGGGGGGGCTGCGGGCGCGCGAGCCGGTGACCGGGCAGCGGATCGCGGCGATTTCCGGCCATGGCGATGACGGGTGGTCGTTTCTGTTCGGGGCAGATCTTGCCTATGTCGAACGATCGATCTTCTTGCCGGATAACCGCGGGTATAACTTGGAAAATGCGCGCCACCGCATCCGGGCCGGGGTCAATTATGGCTTCGGGTCCAGCAATCTGTTCTACGGCCTGACCTACATGTCGAAAGAATTCGCCGCCCAATCCGAAGGCCAGCTGGTCGGCGGGCTCAGCGTGATGCGGCGGTTCTGACCGGCCGATCGGGGGCATGCGCCCCAAGAATGGGCGATCTTGGCCCCGCAATCGACACGGATCGGCATTGACAGGCCCGGTGCCAGCCCGTAAGGACGCCCCCTGTTCCCGGGCTTGATGGCCGGGTGCATTTCATTGGTGTTGGTGGCCCCCGCAAGGGAACGCCTGTCGCCCCGGCAAAATCCGGGGAAAGGACAACGCCCTCTCGAACAGCGAAGAGGAGATCAGACGGTGACCAAACGCACCTCTGCCAAGTACAAGATTGACCGCCGGATGGGTGAAAACATCTGGGGTCGCCCCAAATCCCCGGTGAACAAGCGCGAATACGGCCCCGGCCAGCATGGCCAGCGCCGCAAGGGCAAGGTTTCGGATTTCGGCCTGCAGCTGCGCGCCAAGCAAAAGCTGAAGGGCTATTATGGCGATCTGACCGAAAAGCAGTTCCGCCGTATCTACGCCGAAGCCGAACGCCGCCGCGGCGACACCGGTGAGCTGCTGATCGGCCTGCTCGAGCGTCGTCTGGACGCCGTGGTCTATCGGGCCAAGTTCGTGGCCACCATTTTCGCCGCGCGCCAGTTCGTGAACCATGGCCACGTCACCGTGAACGGCAAGCGGGTCAACATCCCGTCCTACCGCGTGCAGGAAGGCGATGTGATCGAAGTGCGCCAGAAATCCAAGCAAATGACCGTGCTGCTGGAAGCGGTGCAACTGGCCGAGCGCGACGTGCCCGATTACATCGAGGTCGACCATTCCAAGATGATCGCCACCTTCGTGCGCACACCCGGCCTGGGCGATGTGCCCTACCCGGTTGTGATGGAACCCAAGCTGATCATCGAATATTACGCGCAGAACTGAATTTTTCTGCACGCAATCTTCATGGGCCGTGCCAGTCTGGTGCGGCCCATTGTTTTTCAACCGGTACCTGTGACAGGAGGCCCGCATGGCGCAGACCCATCCCGTCTATGGCCGTATCGACGGCCCCATCGTGATCATCGGCTTCGGATCGATCGGCAAAGGCACATGGCCGCTGATCGAACGGCATTTCGATTACGATGCCGATCGGCTCGTGGTGATCGAACCCGACCCTGCGCAGCGGAATTTCCTGCGGCAACATCGGTTGAACCATGTCAGCGAGGCGCTGACGCCGGACAATTACCGCACGATCCTGGGCCGTCTGCTGGAACCGGGCCGGGGGTTTTGCGTGAACCTCAGCGTGGATACATCCTCGCTTGATCTGATGCGGTTCTGCCGCGAGATCGGGGTGCCCTATATCGACACGGTGGTGGAACCCTGGGCGGGCTATTATTTCGGCACGGCCGACAATGCCGCGCGCACAAACTACGCGCTGCGACAGGCGGTGCGCGATGAAAAGGCGCGCCATCCCGGCGGCACAACGGCGGTCAGCTGCTGCGGGGCCAATCCCGGCATGGTGTCATGGTTCGTCAAGGATGCGCTGCTGACCTTGGCGCGCGACACGGGGCGCGATATGGCCGCGCCCCGCGATCGCCAAAGCTGGGCGCAGCTGATGCAGGCGCTGGGCGTCAAGGGTGTGCATATCGCCGAGCGCGACACCCAAGCGCGCCGCCAACCGCGCCCGCGCGGCGTGTTCGTCAACACCTGGTCCGTCGAAGGCTTCATCGCCGAAGGCTTTCAGCCGGCCGAACTGGGCTGGGGCACGCATGAGCCGTGGTTTCCCGAAAACGGCTATCGCCATGACAGCGGTTGCCAGGCCGCGATCTGGCTGGATCGGCCCGGTGCCATCACCCGCGTTCACAGCTGGTGCCCAACGCCGGGGCCGCAATTCGGTTTTCTGGTCACCCACAACGAGGCGATTTCCATCGCCGATTACTACACCATCGGCACGGGTGCCCAGCCGGCATACCGCCCCACCTGTCACTATGCGTACCACCCCTGTGATGATGCGGTCTTGTCGCTGCACGAGATGTTCGGTTCGGGGCGGGCGCAAGACAAGCATCACATCCTGACCGAAGACGAGATTGTCGAAGGCATCGATGAGCTGGGCGTTTTGCTGTACGGGCATGAAAAGAATGCGCTGTGGTATGGCTCGCGGTTGTCCAACGCCGAGGCGCAGGATCTGGCCCCCTATCAGAATGCCACCGGGCTACAGGTAACTTCGGCGGTGCTGGCGGGGATGGTCTGGGCCTTGGAAAACCCCAATGCCGGCATCGTCGAGGCCGACGAAATGGATCATGCCCGCTGTCTTGAGGTGCAGCGCCCCTATCTGGGGCCGGTCGAGGCCCATTATACCGACTGGACGCCGCTTCAGGATCGCTGGGAATTGTTTCCCGAAGACATCGACCCGGATGAGCCTTGGGCCTTTCGCAACGTGCTGGCCAGCTGAGCGGGCGGCAGCCCGGACCAAGGCAGCGCCGTTGCGGATCGGGTGGCGGTGGGGGCACTGCGCCCACACCCCAAGTGTGGTTGGGCCAAGATGACGGCAGCCCGAGCGCTGGCGCATCGCCGGCATGGACGGCCGCCCAAAAGGGGCGTATGGGCGCGCCATGGCCTTGGGTGACACGTTCAAATCCCTGTCTTTGGTCGATGCCGCGCGGCTGCCGCCCTGGCGACGGCCCATCGCGCTTTTGGCCCTGATGGCTTTCGCCATGCCGGTGGCCTTTGCCACCTGGTCGGCGCTTTTGAACAATTTTGTCATCGAGATGGCGGGTTTTGACGGGGCCGATATCGGCTGGTTGCACACGGTGCGCGAAATTCCCGGGTTTCTTGCCATCGGGGTGATCGCGCTGATCTTGTTCGTGCGCGAGCAGGTGCTGGGGCTTTTGTCCTTGGTGTTGCTGGGGGTCGCGACCGCGTTGACCGCGCAATTCCCGACCTTGGGCGGGCTGCTGGTGATCACGCTTTTGGGATCGATCGGCTTTCATTACTACGAAACGCTCAACCAATCGCTGCAGTTGCAGTGGATCGACAAGGCGCGCGCGCCACAGGTTCTGGGCTGGCTGATCGCCGTCGGGTCGGGGGCCACCTTTCTGGCCTATGGGCTGATCGTTCTGACCTGGCGCGCCTTTGATCTGAGCTATGATCTGGTGTACTGGTTGGCCGGCGGGGTGACCACGGTGCTGGCCCTGATCGCGATGATTGCCTATCCGCAATTCGAAAGCCCGCATCCGCAATCGAAGAAAATGGTGCTGCGGCGGCGTTACTGGCTGTACTACGCGCTGCAATTCATGGCCGGCGCGCGGCGCCAGATCTTTGTGGTGTTTGCCGCCTTCATGATGGTCGAGCGGTATGGATTTGGCGTAGAGGCGGTGACAGCGCTGTTCATGGGCACGCTGTTGACCAACATGATCGCCGCGCCGCTGTTGGGGGCGGTGGTGGCGCGCTTTGGCGAACGCTTGGCGCTGATGATCGAATATGGGGGCTTGGGGCTGATCTTCGTCCTGTATGCGGGGCTGTACCTGTTTGACTGGGGCCCGGCGATGGCGGCGGCGCTTTATGTGCTAAACCACCTGTTCTTTGCCCTGTCGCTGGCGATGAAGACCTATTTCCAGAAAATCGCGGCACCCGGCGACATCGCGCCGACCGCGGCCGTGGCCTTTACCATCAACCATATCGCGGCGGTGTTCCTGCCCGCGGTGCTGGGTTATCTTTGGCTGAGTTCACCGGTGGCGGTGTTCTTGCTGGCGGCGGGGATGGCGGCGGTGTCGTTGGGGCTGTCGTGTCTGGTGCCGCGCCATCCCGAACCGGGGCGGGAAACGGTGTTCGCGCATCGCCTGATGGCCCCCGCGCAATAGCCGGGCCGTTGCCAAGCGTGATGCAACCGCGTAGGCCGCCGGTGGCGAATTCGCGAAACGGAGCCTGACCCAAGATGCCCACCTGGACCGCGCTGACCATATTGCCCGACAAGGACAGCGCCGAGGCGCTGGGTATAGCGCTGGAAACGCTGTCGCCCGCCCCCGTCGGTGTCGGGGTCTTCGAACTGGAAGACGGATCCGCGCTGTGGGAGGTCGGGGCCTATTTCACCGATCCGCCAGATGATATCGCGCTTGCCCTTCTGGCCGCCGCGCAGGGCGCGCGCCCCTTTGCGGTGTCGGCCCTGCCCGAAACCGATTGGGTCGCCCATGTGCGGCGTGAATTGCATCCGGTCGAAGCGGGGCGGTTCTTTGTGTATGGATCGCATGACGCCGCCGCCCTGCCCGACGACCGGATCGGGCTGTTGATCGAAGCCGCCATGGCCTTTGGCACAGGCCATCACGGCACGACCAAGGGCTGTCTGGACGCGTTCGACCAGCTTTTGGGCGCCGGGGTCGTGCCAAAGGCGGTGGCCGATATCGGTTGCGGAACCGCGGTGCTGGCCATCGCGGCCGCCAAGGCGACACAGGCGGTGGTTCTGGCCTCGGACATCGACCCGCTGGCCGTCGAGGTGGCGCAAGCCAATGCCGCGGCCAATGGCGTGGGTGCGCGCATCGTCTGTCTTGAGGCGGCGGGGTTCGATCACCCCACGCTGGGGCAGACCGCCCCCTATGATCTGATCTTTGCCAATATCCTGAAGGGGCCGTTGATCGACCTGGCCGCGGCGATGGCACAGCATGCCGCACCGGGCGGGCATGTGATCTTGTCGGGGATCTTGATCCCGCAGGCCGATGAGGTCACGCAAGCCTACCTTGCGGCGGGTTTTCGGCTGAACGATCGGCGCGAGATCGGCGATTGGGCCACGCTGACGCTATGCCGGTGACCGGGCGGCGTGCCCGCGTGGCGGGTCAGCCGCGCCGATAGACACCGCGCGCGATGTCGTCGATGTCGCCGCGCACAAGGCCCAGATCGTCCAGTTCCCGGTCGCTGAGCGCCGAAAGGCTTTTGCGTGTGACGCGGGCATCATTCCATGCCGCGATCCGGCCCAGCACATCGGCCAGAAGCCCGGAAACAGTCGTGCCCGCGCCTTGGGGGCGGTTCGTCATGATGGCCATGGGGTCAATCCTTGCCGTGATCATCTTTCGGGAAACAGGGTGCACATCGGTGCGCCCCGTCTGATCAGGCGCTGCATCTAGATGGCTCGATTGCGGCATACAACCCGCGTTTTCTGCATGGGACACATGCAATTTGCGCATGCCCCGAAAATCGGTCCAAGGCCCAACAGAATATGGCAAAAACCGCGATCCCCGATGTCGGTTTTGCTGGTTGAAATGGCGCTTTCGGGGCGCGATTTTCCGACATGGTCCAAAACCCCCGGCCTGACCGCCCGGCCGGAGCTTGCGCTAGGCAATGTTCGCCTTTCGTGCTAGTGGTGCCAAAAGGCCACGAACGGGGCCGCTGTTTTCGGGGCAAGGGCGGGCGCATGCGGATTATCGGGATCGACCCGGGGCTGAGATGCCTGGGGTGGGGGGTGATCGAGACAGAGGGCCCGCGCCTGCGACATGTGGCCAATGGCCAGATCCTGTCGGGGGCCGGCGATCTGGCGACCCGTCTGCTGGCGCTGTATCAGCAGCTGGGCGCGGTGGTTGCCCAGCATCGGCCACAGGCCGCCGCGGTCGAACAGACTTTTGTCAACAAGGATGGGGCGGGCACGCTCAAGCTGGGGCAGGCGCGCGGCATCGCCTTGCTGGTGCCCGCGCAAGCGGGTTTGGACGTGGCCGAATATGCCCCAAATGCCGTGAAAAAGGCGGTTGTGGGCGTCGGACACGCCGAAAAGCAGCAGGTGGATCACATGGTGCGCCTGCAGCTGCCCGGCTGCGATCCGGCCGGGCCCGATGCCGCCGATGCGCTGGCGGTGGCGATCTGCCACGCGTTTCATGCAAAATCGGCCCATCGCCTGGCGCAAGCGATCGGGGCCGCGTCATGATCGGCAAGCTGACGGGCCGGGTCGATTACAAGGCGGCCGATCATGTGCTGCTGGATGTGGGCGGGGTGGGCTACACCGTGCATTGTTCCGACCGCACCCTGGCAGCCCTGCCCGGTGCGGGACAGGTTGCGGCGCTCTACACCGAATTGCTGGTGCGCGAGGATTTGCTGCAACTGTTCGGCTTTCTGACACCCTATGAACGGGAATGGCACCGCTTGCTCATCACGGTGCAGGGGGTCGGCTCGAAAGCGTCGATGGCCATCTTGGGCACGCTGGGCCCCGATGGTGTGGCGCGGGCCATCGCGATTGGCGATTGGGGCGCGGTGAAGGCGGCGCCCGGAATTGGGCCGAAACTGGCCCAGCGCGTGGTCAACGAGTTGAAGGAAAAAGCCCCCGGCATCATGGCCTTGGGCGGTACGCTGGGGCAGGCTGTGGGTCGTGCGCCGGATCCGTTGATCCTTGATGATGCGCCCTTGCCCCCGCCCAAGCCCGCCGCGACCGGATCGGGGTCGGCACAGGCCGACGCGCTGTCGGCCTTGGCCAATCTGGGCTACGCGCCATCCGAGGCGGCCCGTGCCGTGGCCGAAGCGGCCGGCGATGCGCCCGCTGCCGAAGCCCCCACGCTGATCCGTGCGGCGCTGCGGCTGTTGGCGCCCAAGCAGTAAGGGGGTGGCGTGGGCCGCAGGGCTGCGCCATAGATGATGCGCATGAGCGAACCCGATCCCACCTTGCGCCCGGCGCCTCTGCCCGAAGATCTGGACCGTGCGCTGCGACCGCAAACGCTGGCCGATTTCATCGGTCAAGCCGAGGCCCGCGCCAATCTGAGCGTGTTCATCGAAAGCGCCCGCCGCCGCGGTGAGGCGATGGATCACGTGCTGTTTCACGGGCCCCCCGGGCTTGGCAAAACCACGCTGGCGCAGATCATGGCGCGCGAGCTGGGCGTGAATTTTCGCATGACCAGCGGGCCGGTGCTGGCGCGTGCGGGCGATTTGGCGGCGATCCTGACCAATCTGGATGCGCGCGATGTGCTGTTCATCGACGAAATCCATCGTCTGAACCCCGCCGTGGAAGAGGTGCTGTATCCCGCCTTGGAAGATTTCGAGCTGGATCTGGTGATCGGCGAAGGCCCGGCCGCACGCACCGTGCGCATCGAGTTGCAGCCGTTCACGCTGGTGGGCGCCACCACGCGGATGGGGCTGTTGACCACGCCCCTGCGGGACCGCTTCGGCATTCCCACGCGGCTGAATTTTTATTCCACCGCGGAATTGACACAGATCGTGGCGCGCGGCGCGCGGCTGTCGGGGATCGATGCCGATGATGCCGGCGTGGCCGAGATCGCCGGGCGCGCGCGGGGCACGCCGCGCATCGCCGGTCGCCTGTTGCGACGGGTGATCGATTTCGCGCTGGTCGAAGGCGACGGGCGGTTGACCCAAGCCATCGCAGATCGCGCGCTGACGCGGCTGGGGGTCGATCACTTGGGTCTTGACGGGGCCGACCGGCGCTATCTGGGCCTGATTGCGGAAAATTACGGCGGCGGTCCGGTGGGTGTTGAAACGCTGTCGGCGGCGCTGTCGGAAAGCCGCGACACGCTGGAAGAGGTGATCGAGCCATATCTGTTGCAGCAAGGGTTGATCGCCCGCACCCCGCGTGGCCGGATGTTGGCCCACAAGGGCTGGACCCATCTTGGCCTGCCCCCGCCGCCGGGGCCCGCGCAAGGCGATCTGTTGTAGGCGTGCCGATGACCGATGCCAGCCTGTCGCCGCTGTCGCCCGAAGCTGTCACCGCATTGTTCACCCGCGCGGATGGTCAGTTTCTGTTCGCCCGTTGGGGGCGGCCGATCGTGCCTGTGGTGTTCGGCGTCGAAGACAGCACCGTGTCCATCCTGAAAGGCGCGATCGAGGCGGTGGTGGCCTTGGCCGGTCACAAGATGGCCGAAACCGACCCGGAGCTGGGCGCCAACCTGATGGTGTTCTTCCTGCGCGATTGGGCCGAATTGACGGCCACGCCCAATCTTGATCGTCTGATCCCCGATCTGGGCCCGCTTGTGGCGCGGCTGGATGAGGTGGGGGCCAATCAATACCGGTCGTTCCGGTTCGATGCGGCGGGCGGGATCAAGGCCGGGTTCGTGTTCATCCGCATGGATGACGCGATGGCACAGGCCCCGGCCGAAACCATCGCGCTCAGCCAGATCGTGCAGACGATCTTGTTGTGGTCGGATACGGCGTTTCTTGGCACATCACCGCTGGCGATCTTGCGCGACGGCGGGCCCGCCATCCTGAAGCCGCAGATCGCCGATCTGATCCGTGTGGCCTATGATCCCGCGCTGCCGGTGGCAGCCAGCGATCCGGCGCTGGCCCTGCGGCTGGCAGCCCGACTGGGGCGGGTGCAATGATGCACCGTTGGCCCATTCGCGTCTATTACGAAGACACCGATCTGGCGGGCATCGTCTATTACGCCAATTATCTGCGCTTCATCGAACGCGCGCGGTCCGAACTGGTGCGGGCGGCGGGCATCGATCAGCTGGCGATGAAAGCGGCGGGGATGGTCTTTGTCGTGCGCCGCGTTGAGGCCGATTACCTGAGCCCTGCGCGCTTTGACGATCAGCTCGAGGTGCGCAGCCAGTTGCAGCAGTTGAAAGCGGCCAGCCTGACCCTGTCGCAAGAGGTCTGGCGCCACGATACGCTGATCTTTCGGGCGGTGGTGGCGCTGGCCGTGGTCAATGCCGAAGGCCGTGCCACGCGGCTGCCGGCTGCAATCCGCGCAAGCCTTGCGGTGTTCACGGCTGATGTCAGCCGTTGACAGAGAAGTGTTCGCAATCCCCCTTACAAGCTGGTAGTATGCTGCCCTAATGAGGCGCGAAAAGCGCCCGTGATGTTTTGAGGCCGGGCAAAGGACTGTTTACAGGCTATGGAAACCGAAACGCTGGCTGCTGCGTCCCACGCAGATTACACTCTTATTGCGCTTTTCTTCCGCGCGTCGTTCATCGTTCAGCTGGTCATGGTGGGCCTGATCCTGGCCTCGGTCTGGGTTTGGGCGGTCACCTTTACCAAGGTGGCGATGTTTCGCCGGTCGCGGGCCAACGCTGCGGCCTTTGACGCCGCGTTCTGGTCGGGTGAGCCGCTCGATGAATTCTACGACCGCATCGCGGATGCGCCGGGCAGCGCCTATGAACGGGTGTTTGTCGCCGGCATGACCGAATGGCGGCGATCCTTGCGCGACGATGGGGCGCTGATCCCCGGTGTCCAGCAGCGGGTCGATCGTTCGATGGATGTGGCGATTGCCCGCGAAAGCGAACGCTGGACCCAAGGTTTGGGCTTTCTGGCCACCACCGGATCGGCTGCGCCCTTCGTGGGCCTGTTCGGCACGGTCTGGGGTATCATGCGTTCGTTTCAGGAAATTGCCATTTCGGGCAACACGTCGCTGGCCACGGTCGCCCCCGGCATCGCCGAGGCGCTGCTGGCCACAGGTCTTGGCCTGTTGGCGGCGATCCCGGCGGTGATCGTCTACAACATGCTCAGCGCCGATGCCGATCGTCTGGTCAGCGGGCTGGAAGGTTTCGCGGATGAATTTTCCACCCTTCTGTCACGGCAGCTCGACTGATGGGTATTTCGCTTGCAACCAACAGCGGGTCACGCCGCCGGGGTCGCGGACGCCGCGGCAACCTCAAGCCCATGTCCGAGATCAACGTGACGCCCTTCGTGGACGTGATCTTGTGCCTGTTGATCATCTTCATGGTGGCCGCGCCCCTGATGACGGTGGGTGTGCCCATCGATTTGCCCGACACCGCCGCCGAAGCGCTGCCCTCGGAAGAGGAAGAGCCGCTGACGGTGACCCTAACCCCGGACGGTCAGGTGATGATCCAGACCACGCCCGTGCCGATGGAGGATCTGATCACCCGTCTGCGGGCGGTGGCCACCGAACGTGCATCGACCCGGATTTTCCTGCGCGCCGATGGCGCGATTGCCTATGAAGAGGTGATGCGCATCATGGGCGCGCTGAATGCCGGCGGTTTCCGCGAAATCGGTCTGGTGACGGATTCGGGCGGTCCGCGCCTTGATGGCGCCGGAGAGTAAGGGGGCGAGCGGATGCGTCGATCCCTCTACGCCTCATCCGCCCTGCATGCCGCGATCCTGCTTTGGATCGCGCTCGGGGATGGCTTGTTCAAGGACAGCCCCGATCCGGTGTTCGAAGTCACGGGTGTGACGCTGATTTCGACGGCTGATTACGACGCCCTGTTCGATCAGGCCGAACCCAGCCCCCCCGCACCGCAGCCCACCCCGCAGCCGGCCCCACGCCCAGCGCCAGAAACCCCGCCAGAACCGACGCCAGAGCCCGAGCCAGAACCCGCGCCCGTCGCAGAACCCGAGCCGCAGCCCGAACCGACCCCGCCCGGCGCGGTGACCGATACGCTGGCCCCGCCCGCGCCACAATCGGGCGCGCCCGATCTGCCCGCCGACGACCGGCCGACGCCGCGCGCGGCCGACCGCATCGCGCCGGTTCCGACACCCGCCCCCGATCAAGATGTGGCCGTCGCCCCCGAGGCCACCGCCGAAGTGGCCCAGCCGACCCCCGCGGAAAATGCGGCGCCGGCACAAGAACAGGCCGCCCCGGAAGAGGCCACGACCCGTATCGTGACCGAGGCCGAAACCCCATCGGGCGGGCCCTTGGGCCCCTTGGCTTCGATCCGCCCGCCGATGCGGCCCGAACGCCCGCGCCCGGCGCAAGCCCCCGCGCGTGACCCGACGCCGACGCCGCCAACCCAGCCCGAACGCGACCCCTTGGCCGATGCCATAGCCTCGGCGGTGGCGGCCGCCGTGGCCGCCCCGGCACCGGCGGCGGCACCGTCTGGCCCGCCCCTGACAGCGGGCGCGCGCGAAGGCTTTCGGGTGGCGGTGTCCAGCTGCTGGAACGTCGGTTCGCTCAGCAACGAGGCGCAGCGCACCACCGTGGTCGTGGGCTTCGACATGACCCGCGATGCGCGCCCGGTCGAAGGATCCTTGCGCCTGGTGTCTCACGAAGGCGGATCCCAAGCCGCTGCCCAACAGGCCTTTGAGGCCGCGCGCCGCGCGATTTTGCGCTGCGGTGCCACGGGATATGGCCTGCCGGCCGACAGCTATGATCATTGGCGGCAGGTCGAACTTGTCTTCAACCCCGAAGGGATGCGCCTGAGATGAAATCGCAGCCCGGTTGGGTTATCTTGCCCCATCCCCCCCGCCCCCAGAGGCCAGAGGTATCGCCATGTTGACCCGTCGTTCCCTGATCCGTTCCGCCTCGGCCTTGGCTGCGGCCACGACCCTGCCCGGGCTGGTGCGTGCCCAGAACCGCCCCTTGCGGTTGGAAATCACCGAAGGCGTGATCGAACCCTTGCCCTTTGCGCTGCCCGCCTTCATTGCGCGCAACGGGGCTGCGTCGGATGCAGCGGCCGATATCACGCGGGTCATCGCCGCCGATCTGCGCGGCACGGGGCTGTTTCGGCAAATTCCCGACAGCGCGCATATTTCGACCGTCACCAGTTTCGACGCGCCGATCCTGTACGCCGATTGGCAGGCGATCAATGCCCAGGCCCTGATCGTCGGCGAAGTCGAACAGCAGGGCGGGCGGCTGATCGTGCGGTTCCGCTTGTTCGATGTGTTCAGCCAGCAGCCCCTGGGCGATGGGCTGCAATTCGTGGGCACGCGCGACGGCTGGCGGCGCATGGCGCACAATGTGGCCGATCAGGTCTATGAGCGGATCACCGGCGAAACGGGGTATTTCGACACCCGCGTGGCGTTCGTGCATGAAGAAGGCCCCAAGAACGCCCGGCTCAAGCGTTTGGCGCTGATGGATTACGATGGCGCGAATGTGCAGTTCCTGACCGACAGCCGGGCCATCGTGATGGCGCCGCGGTTCAGCCCAACGGGTGACCGGATCATCTACACCAGCTTCGAATCGGGTCAGCCGCGCGTCTATGTGATGGATGTCGCCCGCGTGCGCAGCCGCCCGCTGGAGGCGATTTCGGCCGGCAACATGACCTTTTCGCCCCGCTTCACCGCCGATGGCGCCAATGTGGTGTTCTCGATGGAACAAGGCGGCAACACCGACATTTTCCGCGTCGGTGTGAACGGCGGTGCGCGCACGCAACTGACCAACGCGCCCTCGATCGAAACCGCGCCGTCCTTTTCGCCCGATGGCAGCCAGATGGTGTTCGAATCCGATCGCACCGGCAGCCAGCAGATCTATGTCATGCCCGCCGCGGGTGGGGATGTGCGCCGGATCAGCCGGGGCAGCGGGCGTTACGGCACCCCGGTCTGGTCGCCGCGGGGCGATTACATCGCCTTTACCAAGCAAGAACGCGGCCGCTTCCACATCGGCGTGATGCGCACCGACGGCGCCGAGGAACGGCTGTTGACCGCCTCGTTTCTCGACGAAGGCCCGACATGGGCCCCAAATGGCCGCGTGCTGATGTTCACCCGCGAAACCGCAGGCGCCAATGGCGCGCCGGCGGTCTATTCGGTCGACATATCGGGGCGCAACCTGCAACGCGTCGCAACACCGGGCATGGCGTCGGACCCGTCGTGGTCGCCGCGTTTGCCCTGACAGGCCACCACCGCTGCATGGACGCGGGCCCCGCGGCCATGCTATGCTGAACAAAACAACAAGGACCGAGCAAAATGACCATTTCCTTCCGCGCGACCGCCCTGATGCTGACCGCCACGCTGGCGCTGTCCGCCTGTTCGCAGGGCGGCCTGTTTGGCCGTGATGACGCCGTCAACCTCGATGGGGGGCAGGGGGCCTTTGGGTCGGTATCCGATCCGGGCTCGATCGCCTATTTCAACCAGATCGTGGGCGACCGGGTGTTGTTCGCGGTGGATCAATCCACGCTGGATGGACCGGCGATGGCGGTTCTGGACGGTCAGGCGCAATGGTTGTTGACCAACCCCGAATTCGTGGCGCTGATCGAAGGCCATGCCGACGAACAGGGCACGCGGGAATACAACCTTGCACTGGGTGCGCGCCGGGCCGCTGCGGTGCGCGATTATCTTGTGTCGCAAGGCGTATCGCCCGATCGGCTCAACACCATCAGCTACGGCAAGGAACGCCCGGTCGAGATCTGTTCGGATGAAAGCTGCTACAGCCAGAACCGTCGCGGTGTGACGGTTCTGACGGCCGGCGCCGGGGTCTGACCGGATGGCGCGCGCCCTGTGGCTGGCCCTTGTGCTGGGGCTTTGTGCCCCCATGGCCCTGGCACAGGACCGCGCCCAATCCCTGGCCGATATCCGGCAAGAACTGGCGGTGCTGTTTGTCGAGATGCAGCGCCTGCGGGGCGAATTGAACACCACCGGCGGCGCGATGGGTTCGGGGGGCGATGGCACCGTATTGGGCCGGATTGACGCCATCGAGGCCGAATTGCGCCGCCTGAACGCAGCCACCGAAGCGCTGCAGCTGCGCGTGGACCGCGTGGTATCCGATGGCACGAACCGGATCGGTGATCTGGAATTCCGGCTGTGCGAACTGACCCCAGACTGCCGCATCGCCGATTTGCCCGCCACCCCGTCCTTGGGCGGCGAAGCGGTGGGCGCGGGGCCCGCGCCGATCCCTGGCCTGCCGTCAGACGGGGCCAATCTTGCCGTGGCCGAACAAGGCGATTTCGACCGCGCGCAGGCGGCTTTCGACACGGGTGATTACGCCGAGGCCGCGCGCCTTTTCGAAGCCTTTACCCTGACCTATCCCGGCGGGCCGCTGTCGGCCGAAGCGCATTTCCTGCAAGGTCAGGCCGAGGCCCAGCAAGGCGCGTGGAACCGCGCCGCGCGGGCCTATCTGGACAGTTTCACGGCCGATGCATCTGGTCCGCGCGCGCCGGCGGCGCTTTTGAACCTGGGGCTTTCGTTGGCCGAACTCGGCCAGCGCGACGAGGCCTGTCTGACCCTGTCCGAGGTTGCGGCGCGCTTTTCCGCCGATCCGGTTGCCGCCCACGCCGAGGCCACCCGCCTGTGGCTGGGGTGCCTGTGAGCCACGACGGGCTTGAAACCCGCTTTGCCGCGCAGATGGGCCGCTTGCTGGGCCCGGATTTCCCGGCTGCGATTGGCCTGGCCGTGTCGGGGGGCGGCGACAGCATGGCGATGCTGGCCTTGGCGCATGGCTGGGCACGGGTCATGGGCATCGGTCTGCGGGTGGTGACGATCGACCACGGGCTGCGCCCGGCTGCCGCCGCCGAGGCCGCGATGGTGGCGGCCGAATGTGCCGCGCTGGGGCATGCCCATGACTGCCTGCGATGGCACTGGGATGGTCAGGGCAATCTGCAAGATGCGGCGCGTCAGGCGCGCCACGATCTGATCGGCGCCTGGCGTGGAACGCTGGCGCATGTGCTTTTTGCCCATACCCGTGACGATCAGGCCGAAACGGTGCTGTTGCGCTTGTTGCGGGGATCGGGGGTGGACGGTTTGGCGGCCATGGCGCCTGCGCGGCGGCTGTGGGATGCGCGGGGCGGGTGGTGTGTGTTGCGCCCGCTTCTGGACGAAACGCGCGCGGATTTGCGCCGCTATGCCACAACCTTGCACATGCCCTTTGTCGATGATCCGTCAAATGCCGATCCCCGCTTTGATCGGGTGCGCGCCCGCCAGGCGATGGCGGCGCTTGGATTGGCCCCCGATGGGCTGGCACGCACCGCCGCCCGTTTGGCGCGCGCGGCCGAAGCCTGTCGGGCGCGTGCGGCGGACATCGCCCGGCGCATCGTGACCGAAGACCGGGTGAACGGCGCGCCCACGGGCGATCTGCTGATTGCGCGCGATGGGTTGGCGGGTGTCGAACGCGACAGCCAGATGCGGATCTTGGCCGGCGCATTGCAATGGGTGGCTTCGGCCCCCTACCGGCCGCGCGCCCAGGCGCTTGAGGCGCTGTTGGATCGGGTCTTGTCGGGGGGCGGTGGCACGCTGCACGGCGTGGATGTGATGGTCGGTACTGCGGCGATCCGTCTCTGCCGCGAGGGGGCGGTGCTGCGCGATGCGCAGATCCCCGCCGATGCGGCGACGATCTGGGATCGACGCTGGCAGCTGGGCACGGCGGTGGAACCGGGGTTGACGCTGCGCGCATTGGGGCCGGATGGTTGGGCACAACGCCCGGAAAACACGCAAGTTTCTGCCCCGGCGCGGGCCGCTTACAGCTGGCCTGCGCTGTTTTTGGGCGACAGGCTCGTGGCCTGCGGGCCCTTGGGTGTTGGGCCGGCCGATGCCATCGGGTTCCGCCCATGGGGCGGCCATTTCGCCCAGTTCCTTGAATCACATTGAAGTCAGGCGCGGCATGTCTATCTTTCACCCATGGCGTGGGCGGCACTGCTTTCGCCCCGATGTAAGGAGATATCCCCTTGGGCAACGCGAGAAACGTCGCATTCTGGGTCGTGCTGTTCTTGCTGATCCTGGCGCTGTTCAACCTGTTTTCGGGCGGCCAGAATCAGGTGGCGCAGCGTGGCGTGGCCTATTCCGAATTCATTGCCCAAGTGCAAAGCGGCCAGGTTCTGTCGGCCACGCTGGATGGCGAGAACGTGCAATTCACCACGCCAGACGGCACCTTTGGCACGGTGGCCCCCGGTGATGCCAACACCACGCAGATCTTGCTTGATCGCGGTGTTCGGATCGAGGCGCGGCCGCAAGAACAATCGGGGTTCCTGAGCATCTTGTCGCTGTGGCTGCCGGTTCTGGTGCTGATCGGCATCTGGATTTTCTTCATGAACCGGATGCAGGGCGGCGGGCGCGGCGGGGCGATGGGTTTTGGCAAATCCAAGGCCAAGCTTCTGACCGAAAAGCACGGCCGCGTGACCTTTGATGACGTGGCAGGCATCGACGAAGCCAAGGAAGAGCTTGAGGAAATCGTCGAGTTTTTGCGCAATCCGCAGAAATTCAGCCGCTTGGGCGGCAAGATTCCGAAAGGCGCGTTGTTGGTGGGCCCGCCCGGCACCGGCAAGACACTGTTGGCGCGCGCCATTGCGGGTGAAGCGGGCGTGCCGTTCTTCACCATCTCGGGTTCGGATTTCGTGGAAATGTTCGTGGGCGTGGGCGCCAGCCGTGTGCGCGACATGTTCGAACAGGCCAAGAAAAACGCGCCGTGCATCGTGTTCATCGATGAAATCGACGCGGTCGGCCGGTCGCGCGGCGTGGGCTACGGCGGGGGCAACGACGAACGCGAACAGACGCTGAACCAGCTGCTGGTCGAAATGGACGGGTTCGAAGCCAACGAAGGCATCATCATCATTGCGGCCACCAACCGCCCCGATGTGCTCGATCCCGCACTTCTGCGGCCCGGCCGCTTTGACCGTCAGGTGCAGGTGCCCAACCCCGACATCAAGGGCCGTGAGCGCATCCTGAGCGTGCACGCCCGCAAGGTGCCGCTGGGCCCTGATGTGGACCTGCGCATCATCGCGCGCGGCACGCCGGGCTTTTCGGGGGCTGACCTGGCCAATCTGGTCAACGAGGCCGCATTGATGGCGGCGCGCGTGAACCGCCGTTTCGTGACGATGGAAGATTTCGAAAACGCCAAGGACAAGGTGATGATGGGCGCCGAGCGTCGATCGATGGTCATGTCCGAGGATGAAAAGAAGCTGACCGCCTATCACGAAGCGGGCCACGCCATCGTCGGCATGAATGTTCCCGATCACGACCCGATCCACAAGGCCACGATCATTCCGCGGGGCCGGGCGTTGGGTCTGGTGCTGTCCTTGCCCGAACGCGATCAGCTGTCGGTCAGCTATCGCAAATATACCTCGAAAATCGCGATGGCGATGGGGGGGCGCGTGGCCGAAGAGCTGGTGTTTGGCAAGGAAATGGTCACCTCGGGCGCGGCCAGCGACATCCAGCAGGTGTCGCGCATCGCGCGCGCCATGGTCACCCAATTCGGCTATGCCGAGGAATTGGGCTATGTCGATTATGCCAACGAACAGCAATCCTACCTGGGGTCTTATGGCGGCGGCACCAACCATTCCGCGGCGACCCAGAAAATCATCGACGACAAGGTCAAGGCGCTGATCGACGAAGGCTATGACACGGCCAAGCGCATCCTGACCGAAAAACGCGACGATCTGGAACGGCTGGCGCAAGGGCTTTTGGAATACGAAACCCTGACCGGCATCGAAATCCAGAAGGTCATCAATGGCGAACCCTTGAACAAGGGCGACGACAGCGGCGACACCAGCAGCCGGTCGGGCGGTGCGCCGTCGATCACGGCAATCCCCAAGCTCAAGCCCAAATCCAAACCCGCGGGCGATATGGAACCTGAACCCAGCGCCTGACCCACGGACATCGGTATTGTGAACGGGCCCCCGAAAGGGGGCCCTTTCTTTGTGCTTTGCGCAGGTTCCGGCTTGCGCATTCGGGCGCGCTTGGGTGACATCACGGGGCTTTTCAAAGGACGCCCCGATGCCCGCGCTGATCCCGACCGATTTCACCGCCACCGTTGTCTGGTTGGGTGTGAACCCCGACCGCGACGCCGCCTTGGAAACCCAACCGCTTGCCGAAATGGCCCTGAGCTTCGCGGGCTATGCGGGCGAAAGCCGGGCGGGGCTGGTGCGCCCCTCCGACAGCCGGGTGCTGGCGCAATACAAGCGCGGCACGCCGATCCGCAACACACGCCAGCTGTCGATCCTGTCCGCCGAGGAGCTGGAGGCGATCGCCGCCGACATGGGGATTGCGGCGCTGGATCCCGCACTTGTGGGGGCGTCGATGGTGATCCGCGGCATCTCCGATTTTAGTCATGTGCCGCCATCCGCCCGGCTTCAAGATGAAACCAGCGGCACCACCGTGACCATCGACATGGAAAACCGGCCCTGCATGTTGCCGGCCAAACCGATCGAGGCACGCCACCCCGGCAAGGGGCAGGCGTTTCGAGCCGCGGCGCAGGGCCGGCGTGGCGTGACGGCCTGGGTCGAGCGTGAGGGGACCATTGCGCTGGGCGCACATCTGCGTCTGCACATCCCCGACCAGCCGGTTTGGGCCCATCTCGAACAGGCCCGAAAAGACGCGCGTTGAACGCATGCGTTTCGCATCGGAAACGCAGTGTGGCGATTGAGCCCGCGAATGTGTCGCAATCGATCCTTGGGGCGCGCGTTCTACCCGCTATAGGCGAACCAAAGACAAAACGCCCGCACGTGGGAAGGGAGCCCGCCGGATATGGCCTTTAAGACAGATATCGAGATCGCCCGCGAGGCGAAGAAACAACCGATCCAGCAAATCGGTGCCCGCCTTGGCATTCCGACCGAGGCCCTGCTGCCCTATGGGCATGACAAGGCCAAGGTCGGGCAGGATTTCATCACCGGCCTGGCCGATCGGCCGAACGGCAAGCTGATCCTCGTGACTGCGATCAACCCCACCCCTGCGGGTGAAGGCAAGACCACCACCACGGTTGGCTTGGGCGATGGGCTGAACCGCATCGGCAAAAAGGCCGCGATCTGTATCCGCGAGGCCAGCCTTGGCCCGAATTTCGGCATGAAGGGCGGGGCCGCGGGGGGCGGTTATGCGCAAGTCGTGCCGATGGAAGAGATGAATCTGCATTTCACCGGCGATTTCCATGCGATCACGGCGGCCCACAACCTGCTGAGCGCGATGATCGACAACCACATCTATTGGGGCAATGCGCTGGGCATCGACGAACGCCGCGTGGTCTGGCGCCGCGTGATGGATATGAACGACCGTGCGCTGCGCGATATCGTCGTATCCTTGGGCGGCGTGTCGAACGGTTTTCCGCGCCAGACGGGGTTTGACATCACCGTCGCCTCCGAGGTGATGGCGATCTTGTGCCTGAGCGAGAACCTGGTCGATCTGGAGCGGCGCCTGGGCGACATGATCGTGGCCTATCGTCGCGACAAATCCCCGGTCTTTTGCCGCGACATCAAGGCCGATGGCGCCATGACGGTGCTGCTCAAGGATGCGATGCAGCCCAATCTGGTGCAGACGCTGGAAAACAACCCCGCCTTCGTGCACGGCGGGCCCTTTGCCAATATCGCGCATGGCTGCAACAGCGTGATCGCCACCAAGACGGCGCTCAAGCTGGCCGATTTCGTCGTGACCGAGGCCGGGTTTGGTGCCGATCTGGGTGCGGAAAAGTTCATGAACATCAAGTGCCGCAAAGCCGGCCTTGCCCCCGATGCCGTGGTGATCGTGGCCACCGTGCGGGCGATGAAGATGAACGGCGGCGTCGCCAAGGCCGATCTGGGCGCCGAGAATGTGGCCGCGGTCGAGGCAGGCTGCGCCAATCTGGGCCGCCATATCGAGAATGTGAAAAGCTTTGGTGTGCCCGTGGTGGTGGGCATCAACCATTTCGCCGGTGACACCGAAGCCGAGATCGCGGCCGTCAAGGCCTATGTCGCCGCGCAGGGGTCAGAGGCGATCTTGTGTCGCCATTGGGCCGAGGGCAGCGCCGGGATCGAGGATCTGGCGCACCGCGTGGCCGAATTGGCCGAAAGCGGCCAGGCCGATTTCGCACCGCTCTATCCGGACACGATGGGCCTGATGGCCAAGATCGAAACCATCGCCGGAAAGATCTACCGCGCGGGTGCGGTCACGGCCGATGCATCGGTGCGGGCGCAGCTGAAAGCCTGGGAAGACGCAGGCTATGGCCATCTGCCCGTGTGCATGGCCAAGACGCAGTATTCCTTTTCGACGGATCCCAACCTGCGGGGGGCCCCCGAGGGGCACACGATCCCCGTGCGCGAGGTGCGGCTGTCGGCGGGGGCGGGATTTGTCGTGGCGATCTGCGGCGAGATCATGACCATGCCGGGCTTGCCCAAGGTGCCCGCATCCGAGACGATCCGGTTGAACGCGGCGGGCTTGATCGAAGGCCTGTTCTAGACAGGCGGGCGCGGTGGCGGGGGCATCGAACCCCCGCCACCGCGCGGGCCACCCGCTGGGCGGCCCGGGGCGATCCGGTCAGGCTGCGACGCAGGGGGCCTGAGGGCGGGATTGCGGATTTTCGGAAAGATGAAGGGTCAGAACATGGCAGCGCAGATCATCGACGGTAAGGCCTTTGCAAGCCGGGTGCGGGGGCAGGTGGCGGGCCATGTGGCCGCGTTGAAGGCCGAGCACGGGATCGTGCCGGGCTTGGCGGTGGTGCTGGTGGGGCAGGATCCGGCCAGCCAGGTCTATGTTCGCAACAAGGGGATCCAGACGGTCGAGGCCGGCATGGCAAGCCGGGAACACAAGCTTGCCGCAACCACGCCCGAGGCCGATATTCTGGCGCTGGTCGCGCGTTTGAATGCCGATCCGTCGGTGCATGGGATCTTGGTGCAGTTGCCCTTGCCCGCCCATGTGGATGCCGCAAAGGTCATCGCGGCCATTGATCCAGCCAAGGATGTGGATGGGTTTCACATCTCGAACGTGGGTCTTTTGGGCACGGGTCAGGCGGCGCTGGTGCCCTGCACGCCCTTGGGGTGCCTGATGATGCTGCGCGACCATCACGGCGATCTGGCCGGCATGGAGGCGGTTGTGGTGGGCCGGTCCAATATCGTGGGCAAACCCATGGCGCAGCTTCTATTGGGCGACAGCTGCACCGTGACCATCGCGCATTCGCGCACCCGCGACCTGGGCGCGGTCTGTCGGCGCGCCGATATCCTTGTGGCGGCGGTCGGACGGCCCGAGATGATCCGGGGCGATTGGGTCAAGCCCGGCGCGACGGTGATCGACGTGGGCATCAACCGCGTGCCCCACCCCGATGACCCCGAAAAGACCCGGCTGGTGGGCGATTGCCATTATGACAGCTGCGCTGCCGTGGCGGGCGCGATCACCCCGGTTCCGGGGGGGGTGGGGCCAATGACGATTGCCTGTCTGTTGGCCAACACACTGACGGCCTGTTGCCGGGCGCATGGGCTGCCCGAGCCGCACGGCCTGACCGCATGACAAGATGACGGTCTGACGCCCCGCCCCCGGTCTTTGGCCTGGGGCGCGGATCCGGGCCGGCAGCGCCGGGTGGGCTCAGCGGGGCATCGGCAGCCGCACCGGGGCGGCATCGGGCGCGATGGCGATGGCCTGGGCGCCGGGCGCCATCAGGCCGGAAAGTTCCGGCCGGTCGCAAAACAGCCCACCCGTGTAGGCGCCATAGGCCGGCAGGATCAGCCGCGCCGCATCAAGCAGGAAACACCGGCGCGTGATGCTGCGCCCCGGCAGTTGCAGACGCAGCTTGGGGTGATAATGGCCCGAGACTTCGCCCCTTGGGTCGGGTTCGGCGATGTGGCGAAACACCAGCGGACCATCGCGATGTTCGGCCAGATGGCTGCCCCCCAGATCCACCGGTCCGGGGTCGTGATTGCCCAAGACCCAGACCCAGCGCCGCCCCGCCATCAGCGCCATCAACTGATCCTTCAGCGGATCGGCGAGGGCTGTGGCGGCCTCCAGATCATCGAAACTGTCGCCAAGGCAAATCACCGTGGCCGGGGCCAATGTGGCAATGTCTTGGGCCAGCCGAAGCAGGGTTTCGCCCGTTTCATAGGGTGGGAGCAGCGCGCCCGTGCGCCGGGCCATGCGATGGGATTTGCCCAAGTGCAGATCGGCGACGCACAAAAGGCGGCGGCTTGGCCAGAACACCCC
>JBEAQJ010000038.1:0-10700 GCA_041163945.1 Pseudomonadota bacterium | reverse complement strand
TGCGCGATTTTCCGCGTGCCGAACTGGCCCCGCATGGGGTTGCGGCCATCCATCCCGACGCGTTGCTCTATGGCTTGTGGTTGCACGACCGGGCGCCTGTGGCCGATGTGGTGGCGCGTGTTCACGGCAGGGCCGTGGATCTATCAGGCGGCGCGCTGGCGCTGCGCGCGCTGCTCAAGCGGGCGCGATTGCCGCGTCTGGCCAAAGCGCTGGGCTAGGGCCAGATCCCCGCCAGCGCCCGTGCCCAGATCGGGCCTGTGCCATCAGTCGGGCGGCAGCTGTGTGGCCCAGCGCGCTTCCAGGGCTTCGATGGCGCGCACGCGGTCTTCGGTCTTGGGGTGGCTCATCAGCCAGGCCGGCATGCCGCGGCCGCCAAGACCGGTCAACGCCTCCAGCTTGATGAACAGGGATTTCTGCGGCCCGGTTCCCAACCCCGCCTTGGTCATCAACGCCGCCGCATAGGCATCGGCTTCGTATTCGTCCTGACGGCTGAGCCGCGCGGCCAGAAGCCCCGCCAAAAGATTGGCAATCCACACGCCGACACCGGGGACGAAACGGCCCAACACCGTGGCCAGCACCACCCGCACCGCGTTTTGCCCCGAGAAATCGATCATCCGCCGCCGTGCATGGCCCAAGGCCACATGGCCCAGTTCATGGGCGATGACGCTGGCCAGTTCCTCGCCAGTCACTTCGCCGGCGCGATACTTGTTGTAAAAGCCGCGGGTCAGAAAGATACGCCCGTCCGGGGCGGCCAGGCCGTTCACCGGCTCGACTTCGTAGATGTTCACGCGGATGCGCGCGATCCCAAGCGCATGGGCCAGCCGATCGAGCAAGGCGCGCAGCCCCGGATCGGCCAGTTCGGTCGAGCGCGCGTCGAGTTCCCGCGCGGTGCGCCAGGCCGAGAACTGGTACATCACCAGCGCATAGCCAATGGCCAAAAGGATCGGGGTCAGCTTCAGCATGGGCGTGATATGGGGCCTGTGCCGGGCGCTGGCAACGCGGGTCTCATGGATGGGCCCGATGTCGCAGGGCCGTGCGCAGCCACAGGCCCAGCGCCAGCGCTGCCACGAGCGCCGCCAACAGCCCCGAAGCACTGCCCAGAAGATCGGCCAGCGCCAGAATATCGTCGGCAAAGGCCGCCCCAAGGCCGACGTAACCGATGACCCAAACCATTTCGCCGGCAACAGCCGCGCCCGTGAACCGGCCCCAGCCCAGATGTGCCGCGCCGCCTGCGAAATTGACATATGGCCCAAGCGGCGACACCAGCCATCGGCTGAAGAACACCGCCCAATCGCCATGGGTGTGCAAGGCATCGGCCGCCTTGCCCAGCAGCCGGGCCTGCCGGGGCGCCACGCGCTGGCGCGATAGCATCCGAGCGCCGGCGCGGCCCAGAAAATAGCCCAGCTGATCGCCGGCCACCGCCCCCGCCAGGGCCGCAACCCCAGCCTGCCAAAGCACCAGATCGCCCGCGGCGGCAAACCCGCCCGCCGACAGCATCACAATCGATGCGGGCATCGGCACAGCCAGGCACGACAAGAAGGTCGAAAGCCCGATCAACCCAAGACCGTAGAGCGGCACGAGCGCCAGCAGGGTTTCGGTCATGGCGCCTGCGCGTCCCTGATCGCGGCCTCGAGCGCGGCGATGATCGCGGGCAGGGCAACCCCGCTGGTCGCGGCGATTTCGTCGAGCGTCAGGCGGCCGCCCGTGCTAGCCTGCGCTGTGACCGGCAGCGCGGCCCGGATGACATCGACATCGACATCCCAGGCGCGCGCGACATAGCCCGGCGTCATCCAGGGTTCGATCCGCGGTGCCTGGTGCGCGGGATCGGCCCAGTAGAGCGTGAAAACGGCCAAGCGTATCGCAAAAAACGCCGCAAGCGCGCAGGCCAAGCCCAAGGCCACCAATGCCATGCGGTGATGCCGCCACAGGTAGCCCACGGCATTCAGAACCCTGTTCCGCGCCCTATTCATCGCCCAAGCGCGCGCATGCCGCGGTCCAGACCCGACAGCGTCATCGGCACCATGCGTCCTTCGAAGATCTGACCGATCATTCCGATGGATTGGGTATAGCCCCACAGCCGTTCCGGGGTGGGATTGATCCACAGGTGATGGGGCCAGTGCGCCCGCGCGCGCGCCAGCCACACATGCCCCGGTTCCTCGTTCCAGTGTTCCGATGCGCCGCCGGCAAAGCTGATCTCGTAGGGTGACATGGCCGCGTCACCCACGAAGATGCATTTGTAATCGGACCCATAGGTGTTCATCACCTCATGGGTCGGGATCTTTTCGGTCCAGCGCCGCCGGTTGTCACGCCACACGCTGTCATACAGGCAGTTGTGGAAATAATAGTATTCCAGATGCTTGAATTCGGCCTTGGCAGCGGAAAACAGTTCTTCGACCACGCGGATGTGGTCATCCATCGACCCGCCCACATCGAGAAACAAGATCACCTTGACCGCATTGCGCCGCTCGGGTCGGGTTTTGACATCGAGCCAACCCTGTTCGGCGGTGGCGCGAATGGTGCCGTCCAGGTCCAGCTCTTGTGCAGCGCCGTCGCGCGCCCATTGGCGCAACCGCTTCAGGGCAAGCTTGATGTTGCGGGTTCCAAGTTCAACGTCATCCGCGAAGTCTTTGAATTCGCGCTTGTCCCAGACCTTGACCGCGCGGCGGTGGCGGCTTTCGTTCTGGCCGATGCGCACGCCTTCGGGGTTGTAGCCATAGGCCCCGAAGGGCGATGTGCCCGCCGTACCGATCCATTTCGATCCGCCCTGATGGCGGCCTTTCTGTTCTTCCAGCCGCGCGCGCAGCGTGTCCATCAGCTTGTCGAAGCCGCCCAGCGCCTTGATCTCGGCGCGCTCTTCGGGGGTCAGGTGCTTTTCGGCCAGCTTCTCAAGCCATTCGGACGGAATGTCGGCGGCGGCCAACACCTGATCTGGCGTGATGGTCTCCAACCCGCCAAAGGCATGGGCGAAGCACTGGTCGAAGCGATCCAGATGGCGTTCATCCTTGACCATCGCGGCACGCGCCAGAAAGTAGAAGCCGGTCACGTCATAGGTCACAAGCCCCGCGGCGACACCTTCCAGAAAGGCAAGGTATTCGCGCAAGGACACCGGGATGCGCGCCGCGCGCAGGGTCTGGAAAAAGGGCAGGAACATGGTGCCCCAAGGATGTCAGCTGGGCGCCGGGATCACAAGCATCGCAAAGGCCCCCAAGATGAAGCCAAGGATGCCGAAGATGGTGGCATAATGTGCCAGATCCAGCCGATTGCCGCCGCGCCGGTGTGCCACCCACAACCCCAAGGCGATGCCCACCCCCGCGCCGATGAAATTCAGCATGATCTTGCCCACCTGATGAAATGGTTGCGCCTAGGCGCCGTCTGGTCGTTGCCTTAACGGCTGTGGTCTGGCCTGTCGAGCCGCTGGGCTGCCGGTTGGCCGGCATCCCAAGATGCGCCCCGGCTTACCCGGGGCGTCGGGCCAGAAAGGCCAGCCGTTCGAACAACGCCACATCTTGTTCATTTTTCAACAGCGCGCCGTGCAGCTTGGGCAGCGCACTTGTGCCTTGCGCGCGCAGGTCCTCGGGGGTCAGATCCTCGGCCAACAGCAGTTTCAGCCAATCCAGAACCTCTGAGGTCGAGGGCTTTTTCTTCAACCCCTGCTGGTCACGGATGGCGTAGAACTGGGTCAGCGCGGTGGTCAGCAACTGCGGCTTGATATCGGGAAAATGGACGCCGACGATGGCCTTCATCGTGTCGATGTCGGGAAAGCGGATGTAGTGGAAAAAGCACCGGCGCAAAAAGGCATCGGGCAGCTCTTTTTCATTGTTGGAGGTGATGATGACGATGGGACGGGTGGCCGCGCGGATGGTTTCGCCGGTTTCGTAGACGAAGAACTCCATCCGGTCCAATTCCTGCAAAAGGTCGTTGGGAAACTCGATGTCGGCCTTGTCGATTTCGTCGATCAGCAACACGCATTTGCCCGGATGTTCGAAGGCCTGCCACAGTTTTCCCTTGCGGATGTAGTTCTTTACATCCTGCACCCGGCCATCGCCCAGCTGGCTGTCGCGCAGGCGGCTGACGGCATCGTATTCGTAAAGCCCCTGTTGTGCGCGGGTGGTCGATTTGATGTGCCATTCGATGATCGGCACGCCCAGGGCATGGGCCACCTGCCGGGCCAGTTCCGTCTTTCCGGTGCCGGGCTCACCCTTGACCAGCAGCGGGCGTTCAAGCCGCACCGCGGCGTTGACCGCCATCGTCAGATCCTCGGTCGCGACATAGCTGCCGCTGCTTTTGAATTCTGCATGCATGCTGGGCTCTCCTTCGATGTGGGGCCGGTCTAGCCGGTTGGCCGAATGGGCGAAAGGGCCCTGCGTCATGGGTCGCTTTTCAACCCTGGCGGGAAAACGCAGCAAATCCATGGGATGTCAGGGCAAAAAGGCGGCGATCCCGCGAGTGATGCATCCCCCGCCGGGACGGGGCGACGCATGGCGCAATCGGGTGGTGACAAGCCGCGCGCGGTCTTGTAAGCGAACCGCGAGGGGCCGGGGGCGCGTTATGCCAGACCGACAAGACGACGCCGGCTTCGCTGAGGGGAGCGATATGAAGGCCGAGATTTTTCTGCCCGAAGACTATCGTCCGGCTGAGGACGAACCGTTTATGAACGACCGCCAGCTCGAATATTTCCGGCGCAAGCTGATCGGCTGGAAAAACGAGTTGCTCGATGAAAGCCGGACCACGGTCGAGGCGCTTCAAGATGGCACGCGCAACATTCCCGATATTGCCGACCGCGCCAGCGAGGAAACCGACCGCGCGCTTGAGTTGCGCACGCGCGACCGGCAACGCAAGCTGATTGCCAAGATCGACAGCGCACTGCGCCGCATCGAAGAGGGCGAATACGGCTATTGCGAGGTCACCGGTGAGCCCATTTCGCTCAAGCGGCTGGATGCGCGCCCGATCGCGACCATGAGCCTTGAGGCGCAGGAACGCCACGAACGCCGCGAAAAGGTGCACCGCGACGACTGACCGTGCGGCGGCCTGGGTATGCGGCCGTCAGGAACCCAATGGGTGAACCGCTTGGCGGTGCCCCTTGCGTGACATGGGGATGGCATGTTGATCGGGCAGCCGGTGACGGTGGTGGGCGGCGGAATCGGGGGCTTGGCCGCCGCCTTGGCCTTGGCCCATCGGGGCGCCCAAGTGTGTGTTTTGGAACAGGCCCCCGCCATCGCCGAGATCGGCGCCGGCATCCAGATCAGCCCGAATGGATGGCGCGTGGTCGAGGCCTTGGGCCTTTCCGATGCGCTGGCGGCCTCAAGCCCCCGGACACAAGCCGTGCGGCTGCGCGATTTCCGGCGGGGGGGCGTGGTGTTTTCGACGGCGCTGTCGCACCCCGACCAGCCCTGGCACCTGGTTCATCGCGCCGATTTGATCACCGTCTTGCATCAAGCGGCGCTGGCCGCGGGCGTGACGATCCGGTTGGGTGTGCGGGTCGACGGGTTCGATCCCACACCGCGGGACACAAAGCTGATCCTGTCTGATGGCACGGTCGAACATCATGGGCTGACGCTGGCCGCTGATGGGCTTCATTCGCCTGGGCGCGCCGTGTTGAACCCCGGATCGCGGCCCTTTTTCACCGGCCAGGTGGCCTGGCGTTGCACGGTTGCGGTGCAAGACCCGCTGCCCGCCGAAGCGCATGTGTTCATGGGCCCGGGGCGCCACCTGGTGCGCTATCCGCTGCGGGACCGGCGGCTTGTCAATATCGTGGCGGTCGAAGAACGCGAGGCTTGGGTTGCCGAGGGCTGGCACCAGCGCGACGACCCCGCCCATCTGGCGCGTGCCTTTGTCGATTTCTGCCCCGAGGTGCGTGCGCTTTTGGATCGGGCCGATGATGTGCATCTGTGGGGTCTGTTCCGTCACCCCGTCGCGCAGGTGTGGCACCGCCATCGCCTGGCGCTTCTGGGTGACGCGGCCCACCCCACGCTGCCCTTTTTGGCCCAAGGGGCCAACATGGCGCTTGAAGATGCCTATGTGTTGGCGCGCTGCCTTGCGGACGACGTCGACACCGAAGCGGCCCTGGCACGCTACGCCGCGCTGCGCCGGCCACGCACGGCCCGCATCGTGCAGGCCGCGACCGACCATGCGGGCCATTACCATCTGCGCCCCGGGCCGCTGCGTCTTGCGGCCCATTCGGCCCTCAGGGCGGCCAGCCGTTTTGCCCCACATCTGGTGACCAACCGGCTTGCCTGGCTGCACCAGCATGACGTGACCGCCTAAGCGTCGTGGCGGCGACGCTGCTTAGTGTGCACCCGGCCCGATCAATCCAAGGAATAGGCCGGCAAACGATCGAAGGCCGCCCGCAACGCTTCGCCCCAGCCCGACGAAATCATCTCGTAGAATGGGTCATCGCGTTCGATGCGGCGGACTTGGCCGGTGCTGTGGCTGTCGGCCGGATATAGATGCATGTCGAGCGGCAAGCCTACGGAAAGATTTGCCTTTATGGTGGAATCGAAGCTCAGCATCAACAGCTTGACGGCCTCTTCAAAGCTCATGTCGGGATCGTAGGCGCGCACCAGGATGGGCTTGCCATACTTGGTTTCGCCGATCTGGAAGAACGGCGTGTCGGTCGAAGCTTCGACAAAGTTGCCCTCTGGATAGACCATGAACAGGCGCGGCTCGGCGCCCTTCACCTGCCCGCCAAGGATCAGCGTGGCCGAAAAGGCGCTGTCGGCCTGAAGCCCTTCGCGCCGGCTTTGTTCGGCGATCACCTCGCGCAGGGTTTCGCCCACGAGCTTGGCCACCTGGAACATCGACGGCGCCTCGAGGATCGAGGGCGCGCCGCGTTCCTCGGCCGGTTTGGCCCGTTCGTTCAGCAGGGATACAACCGCTTGCGTGGTGGCCAGGTTGCCCGCCGTCATCAAGGTGATGGACCGTTCGCCCGGTCGATCCCACAAGAACATCTTTTTGAAAACGCTGATGTTGTCGACGCCGGCATTGGTGCGCGTGTCGGACATGAACACCAAGCCGCGATTGAGCTTCAACCCCACGCAATAGGTCATGCGCCTGTTCTCCCTGCCGCGTCTTGCCGCGCTGTCGTTTCGCTTACTGTTGCTGCACCTGGATGTCGATGGACATCGCTTCGCCACCTGCGCCGAACCGTAGGCCGCTGACGGGTGCCGCGTCGCGGTAATCGAGCCCCGTGGCCACGCGGACGTACCGCGCATCGGGTGAAATGCCGTTTGACACGTCAAACCCCACCCAGCCCAGCGGCTCGACATAGGCTTCGGCCCAGGCGTGGCTGGCATCTTGGTGCACCCGGTCGTTCATCATCAGGTAGCCCGACACATAGCGCGCCGGGTAGCCCAACAGGCGGGCCGCAGCGATGAAGATATGGGCATGGTCCTGACAGACGCCACCGCCGTGTTCCAGCGCCTCTTCGGCCGAGGTGTTGGCATGTGTGACCCCGATTTCATAGGGCAGCGCCGCCCGGATGCGCGCCGACAGGCTGTGCAGCCGGGGCAGGTCTTCGGCTTCTTCTTCCTTTAGCCCGCGGATCAGGCTGCGCAGCCGCGTGCCCGCGCGCGTCAGATCGGTGGCGCCGCGGAAAAACCACAAGGGGGCAAAGCCGCCGTGCCGGCCGGTGACGCCGACGGTATCGGCGGTTTCGACTTCGCCCGCGCAATGGACGATGATCGAACTGGCGCTGGGATCAAAGGAAATCAGCGAGACGCGGTTTTGGTGGTGATCGGTGAATTCCGTTTCGACCCGCCCGCCATCGATGTCCATCTGCCAGTTCAGCACCGTCTGGCCGGTTCGGCTTTTGGGAACCAGGCGCAGCTGCTGCAGGCCATAGGCCACCGGATGGTCGAAATGATAGGTGGTGGTGTGCAGGATCTTTAGACGCATCTTCGTCACCCGAGGAACCGGTAATCGGTTTCGATCTGTTGGCCAAGCTGTGCCACATCGGCCAGAAAATCGGTGATGAATTCGTGCAACCCATCCTCGAACACGCGTTCGATCTTGCCGTGGCTCAACCGGGCGGCCAGCGCATCGATCTGGTCGTGGCAGGGGTGGCGGGTGCCATAGGCCTGTTCCAGATAGCCCAGGTTGGCCGCGATCTTGCCCACCGAAAAGGCCATGCTGCGCGGCATGCGGGTGTCGAAGATCAGGAAATCGGCAATCCCCATCGGGCTGGTTTCCCCACGCGTGATCCAACGATAGGCGCGCATGCCCGCCACCGACCGCAGGATCGTTTCCCATTGCACATTGTCGAGGCTCGACCCGATCTGGTTGATCGAGGGCAGCAGCACATAATATTTCACGTCCAGAATGCGCGCCGTGTTGTCGGCGCGTTCCAGAAACGTGCCCAACCGGCAGAAATCGAAAATGTCGTTGCGCAGCATCGTTCCATGCATCGCGCCGCGCACCAGCGCCGATTGCTGCCGGATCAGCGCCAAGATCTCGGGTAGATCGCGTGCCGGAACAGGGCGGGACAGGGCCTGTTTCAAGATCATGTAGGTGTCGTTGACCGCTTCCCAGACCTCGCGGGTGATGGCGGTGCGCACAAGGCGCGCGTTCTGGCGGGCCTGCGCGATGGCCGACATCACCGAAGACGGGTTGGTGGGGTCGCGCAGCAGGAAATCGATGGCCTTGGCCGCTTCGATCTGCTCGTGCTTTTGGAAATAGCGCTGGGCGACCGCGGCCGTTTGCAGCACGCTGGTCCATTCGTCATCATCGCCATCGGCCCGCGTCAGGGCGATGCGGAAACCGGCTTCGATCAGGCGCGCGGTGTTTTCCGAACGCTCGAGGTATCGGAACATCCAGAACAGGCCGCCCGCGGTTTTGCCCAGCATCGCCTTATTCCTCCAGCACCCAAGTGTCCTTGGTGCCGCCCCCCTGGCTGGAGTTCACCACCAAGGAGCCCTTTTTCAACGCCACCCGCGTCAGCCCACCGGGGGTGATGGTGATCTTGTCGGGTGCCACCAGCACAAAGGGCCGCAGATCGACATGGCGTGGCGCCAGCCCCGCTTGCGTCAGGATCGGCACCGTCGACAGCGCCAGCGTGGGTTGGGCAATGTAGTTGGCCGGTTTGGCCGAAAGCTTGGCACGAAACGCCGCCAGCTCTTTTTTCGAGGCGGCCGGGCCCACCAGCATGCCGTAACCGCCCGAACCATGCACTTCCTTGACCACCAATTCATTCAGGTGATCCAGAACGTAAGCCAGCGCATCGGGTTCGGAACAGCGCCATGTGGGCACGTTTTGCAAGATCGCCTTTTCGCCGGTGTAGAATTCGACGATGTCGGGCATGTAGGAATAGATCGCCTTGTCGTCGGCAATGCCCGTGCCCGGTGCATTGGCGATGGTGATGCCGCCCGCGCGGTAGACATCCATCACCCCCGGCACCCCCAGCAAGCTGTCGGGGCGAAAGTTCATCGGGTCGAGAAAATCGTCATCCACCCGGCGATACAGCACATCGATGGGCTTGTAGCCTTGGGTCGTGCGCATCTGCACCTTGCCGGCGATGATGCGGATATCGTGGCCTTCGACCAGTTCGACACCCATCTGGTCGGCCAGAAACGCGTGTTCGAAATAGGCCGAATTGTGGATGCCGGGGGTCAGAACCGCCACGGTGACATCGGCGGATGCATTGCGCGGGGCGGATGCGGCCAGCGAGCGATGCAGGTTCACCGGGTAATCTTGAACCGGTTGCACCTTGATGCGGGTGAACAGCTCGGGAAACATCTGCAGCATCGTTTCGCGGTTCTCGAGCATGTAGGACACACCCGATGGCGTGCGGGCGTTGTCCTCTAGCACGTAGAAATCATCTTCGCCCGTGCGCACCAGATCGACCCCCACGATGTGGGTGTAGACGCCACCGGGTGGCGCCATTCCGATCATCTGGGGCAGAAAGGCGCTGTTGCGTGCGATCAGGTCCACCGGCACGCGGCCTGCGCGCAGGATTTCCTGCCGGTGGTAGATATCATGCAAAAAGGCGTTGATCGCGCGCACGCGCTGTTCGATGCCGCGTGTCAGCCGCGCCCATTCGCGCGCCGAAATGATCCGGGGCACCAGATCAAACGGGATCAGCCGTTCATCGGCTTCGGCCTGTCCGTAGACGTTGAACGTGATGCCGGTGCGTCGGAAAAAGCGTTCGGCATCGCCTGATTTCTTGCGCAGATCACGCAAGTCTTCGCCGTGAAACCACGCGCTGTAGCCATCATAGGGCGCGCGCGGGCCCCCGTCAGGGCGCTGCATTTCGTCGAAGAAACGGTTGGGGTCGCTCATATCGCGTGATTCATCCGGTTTCCCGTATCGGTGCAGAGCGCACCGCCAAAGGGCCAGCCGAACCGATACCCGGCCATGGGCAAGCCGTTGCGTTGCACAAATTTCAGGCGGTTTGCCTAACTTTCCATCCAAATTGTGACGGGGCCATCATTGATCAGGCTGACCGCCATGTCGGCGCCGAACTGCCCGGTTTCCACCTTTGGCCCCAGATCGCGCAGGGCGTCGACAAAAACGTGGTAGAGCGCTTCGCCTTGGTCGGGGGGCGCTGCGCTGGAAAAGCCGGGTCGGTTGCCACGGCTGGTGTCGGCGGCCAGCGTGAACTGGCTGACCACCAAGGCGCTTCCGCCCGTGTCCAGAAGGGCGCGGTTCATCTTGCCCGCCGCATCGCGAAAGATGCGCAGTTTGGCGATGCGTGCCGCCAGTGCCGC
>JBEAQJ010000037.1:0-6064 GCA_041163945.1 Pseudomonadota bacterium | reverse complement strand
TTAGCCGATCGCCTTGAGCACCGCCTCGCCAAGCCCTGCGGGGCTGTCGGCGACGATGATGCCGGCGGATTTCATCGCTTCGATCTTGCTTTCCGCGTCGCCCTTGCCGCCCGCGACGATGGCGCCTGCATGGCCCATGCGCCGGCCCGGGGGGGCGGTGCGGCCGGCGATGAAACCGGCGGTGGGTTTCCAGCGGCCGCGCTTTTTCTCATCTGCCAGGAATTGCGCGGCTTCTTCTTCGGCCGAGCCGCCGATTTCGCCGATCATGATGATCGATTGCGTTTCGGGATCTGCCAAGAACATTTCCAGCACGTCGATATGTTCAGTGCCCTTGATCGGATCGCCGCCGATGCCCACCGCCGAGGATTGGCCCAAGCCCACATCCGAGGTCTGTTTCACCGCCTCATAGGTCAGCGTGCCCGAGCGCGAGACCACGCCAACCGAACCCCGCCGGAAGATCGAACCGGGCATGATGCCGATCTTGCACGCGCCGGGGGTCATCACCCCGGGGCAATTCGGCCCGATCAGTCGTGATTTTGAACCCGAAAGGGCCCGCTTGACCTTCATCATGTCGAGAACCGGGATGCCTTCGGTGATGCACACGATCAGCGGCATTTCGGCATCGATCGCTTCCAGGATCGAATCGGCGGCAAAGGGCGGCGGCACGTAGATCACCGTGGCGTTGGCATCGGTGGCGTGCTTGGCCTCGTGGACCGAATTGAACACCGGCAGGTCCAGATGCGTGCTGCCGCCTTTGCCCGGGGTCACGCCGCCCACCATCTTGGTGCCATAGGCGATGGCCTGCTCGGAGTGAAAGGTGCCCTGGCTGCCGGTAAAGCCCTGGCAGATCACGCGGGTCTGCTCGTTGACGAGTACGGCCATCGTCTGTCTCCTCAGTTCATGTGCGGGGCGGAGGGCAAGGGCCGCTCCGTGTTCGGGAAAATCTCGGTGCCGGCAACCGCTGGGCTGATGGCCAAATCGGGGATGGTGTCGGTCGGCGCCATGCGGCTGATCATGGCCAAGACGAAAAGACCTGCACCCACCAGATGAACCGCCGACCAGATCGCGCGGCGACGGCCCGTGCCGGTCAATCGCAAGGCGCCCAGACCGATCCGGCCCGGCACGGCGCCAAAGGCCGCCGGCAAGCCGGTCAGCACTGGCTGGGCCAGCATCAAACCGGGTTTCGGGGTATCGGCATGGGTCTGGAACATGCGCATCTCGGGCCCGCCCGTGTTCAGCCCTTGACCGCTTTGACGATCTTGGCGGCGGCATCCGACAGGTTGTCGGCGGCGATGACGTTCAGCCCGGAGGTGTTGATGATCTCCTTGCCCTTGTCGACATTGGTGCCTTCCAGGCGCACGACCAGCGGCACCTTCAGCCCCACCTCCTTGACGGCGGCCACCACACCTTCGGCGATGATGTCACAGCGCATGATGCCGCCAAAGATGTTGACCAAAATGCCCTTCACATTGGGGTCCGATGTGATGATCTTGAAGGCCTCGGCCACCTTTTCCCGCGTGGCCGAGCCGCCCACATCGAGGAAATTGGCGGGTTCCGAGCCATAGAGCTTAATGATGTCCATCGTGGCCATGGCCAGACCCGCCCCATTGACCATGCAGCCAATTTCGCCATCCAGCGCGATGTAGTTCAGGTCGTATTTCGACGCCTGAAGTTCCTTGGGGTCTTCCTCGGTTTCGTCACGCAGCGCCAGAATGTCGGGCTGGCGATACATCGCGTTGCCATCGAAACCCAGCTTGGCATCCAGCACCTTGAGGCTGCCCGTATCGGTCACGATCAGCGGGTTGATTTCCAGCATTTCCATGTCGCGCTCGACGAAGGCCTTGTACAAAAGACCCATCAGCGACACGCATTCCTTGACCTGCTTGCCCTCGAGCCCGAGGGAAAAGGCGATGCGGCGGCCGTGATAGGGCTGGTAGCCCGTGACCGGATCGACCGCGAAGGACAGGATCTTTTCGGGGGTGTGGGCGGCGACCTCTTCGATGTCCATGCCACCCTCGGTCGAACAGACAAAGGAAATGCGGCTGGACTGACGATCGACCAAGAGCGCCAGATACAGCTCGCGCTCGATGCCCGAGCCATCCTCGATATAGATGCGGTTGACCTGCTTGCCGGCGGGGCCGGTCTGATGCGTGACCAGCGTGCGGCCCAGCATCTTCTTTGCTTCCTCGGCGGCTTCTTCCACCGACCGCGCCAGACGCACGCCGCCCTTATCGCCGGCATCGGCTTCCTTGAAGCGGCCTTTGCCGCGGCCGCCGGCGTGGATCTGCGCCTTGACGACCCACAGCGGCCCATCCAGTTCGCCCGCCGCGGTCTTGGCTTCGTCCGCTTTCAGAACCACCCGGCCGTCGCTGACCGGCGCACCGTATTGACGCAGCAGGGCCTTGGCTTGGTACTCGTGGATGTTCATGGAACCGTTCCGTCTTTGGTGGTGTTTGCCTGCGCATAAGCACAACCAAGGGGCGTAATGAAACGCAAATTTCGGTGTGAATGGGCGTTTTGGGCAAAAAACCGACATTTGTGATCACACCATCAAAAAGTGTGATCACAAGTTAACCTTGTCGGCGGTATGCGATGGTATGCTTGCGCGACTCAGCCCGCGGCACGCCCGGCGATTTGCAGCATCAGGCGCGTTGCAAGGGCCATATCCTGTACCGATACGAATTCCAGCGGCCCGTGCACATTCTGCATGCCGGTGAACAGATTGGGGCAGGGCACCCCCATTTCTGTCAGCCGCGATCCGTCGGTGCCGCCGCGGATCACGGCTTCGATGGGGTCATGGTCCAGATCGCGCAGCGCCTCGCGGGCGAGGTCGACGGGGGTCATGTCATCTTCGAGCCAATAGCGCATGTTGCGGTATTGCGGCGTGATCTGAACCTCGATCCGGGCGCGCGGTTCGGTGGCGGCGATGGCGGCGCAGACTTGGCGCAGCAGATCACCCTTGGCCGACAGCCCATCACGTTCGAAATCGCGCAAGATGAAGCGAACGACCATCTGGTCGGCGCTGCCCTTCATGTCGACGGCGTGGATGAACCCCTGACGCTCGGCGGTGGTCTCGGGGGTCATCGTCGCTTGTGGCAGGGTTTCGACGATGCGGCTTGCCAAGTGGATGGCGTTCACCAGCTTGCCCGTGGCCTCGCCCGGGTGGATCGACACGCCGGTGACGGTCACGACCGCGAAATCGGCGCTGAAGGTTTCATAGACGATTTCCCCGGCATCGCCACCGTCAAAGGTATAGGCGAAATCGACGCCCAGATCGGCGGGCAGCCGCGGGTCGACGCCGCGGCCGATTTCTTCGTCCGGGGTAAAGGCGATGCGGATCGTGGGGCGCGGCAGATCGGGGTTGGCGATCAGGTGGCGGGCCGCCGTCATGATGATCGCAATGCCCGCCTTGTCATCGGCGCCCAACAGCGTCGTGCCCGATGCGGTCACGATGTCTTCGCCGATCTTGGTGGCAAGATAGGGGAAATCATCGGGCGACAGCACCAGATCGGGCGCATCGGGAAAGCTGATCGCACCGCCGTTGTAGCCGCGGATCACGCGCGGCTTGACGCCGGTGGCGTTGAATTGTGGCGCGGTGTCGACATGGGCCAGAAAGCCGATGGTGGGGCCGGGCCGGTTGCCGGGGATGGTGGCGATCACGGTGCCATAGGGCGTCTTGGTGATGTCTGCCGCCCCGATCTCGGTCAGTTCCGCCACCATCAGATCGAGCATGGCGTGCTGGATCTCGGTCGACGGCTGCGCCGGGCTGTCCATATCGGACTGGCTGTCGATGGCGGCGTAGCGGACCAGCCGCTGTTCCAGTTCGGCGTCGAAGTCGCGCATGTGCTGTCCTTTCCCTGACCGGGCGCGATCAGGGGCCGCTTGCGCGCCGATGTCAACAGGGGGCGGAAAACGCCCCCCCTTGCGGTGGGCACCGGCTTGCCTATCTGGCGGGAATGCCGAGCGCGCGCGTTGCACCCCTGCAGTCCTGGCCCGTCTTTCTGGCGGTCTCGGGCGTTGTCTTGACGCTTCTGTTCGTCTTTCTGGAACCCGCGCCATCGCAGGGGCTGAGCCCGCCCATGTTGGCGCTGTTCTGGGCGCTGCATGTCCTGGTACCGCTTGCGATCCTGCAGGCGGTCCAGTCGGCGCTGTCGGGTCTCTGGCGGGGTGGCTGGCGGAGGCCAGCGTTGCCGATCCTTCTGGCCGGGGCGATCGGGGCCGGGCTGTTCACGCCGATTGCGGTCTTGATCGACGCGGCGTTCGGGCTGGCGGATCGGCACGCCGGGGGCGCTGTTCTGACGCGCGCCGTTCTGGCCGAGGAATATGCCAATATCGCGCCGCCGATCATGCTTGTCTGGCTGGTTCTGAACTATGCGCGCCTGCTGCGCCTGCCGCTTGATCCCTCGCCCGAAGATCATGCCGCATCCGTCACGCCCGTGCCCGCCTTCTGGAACAGGGTGCCGCGCAAACTGGGGCGCGAGCTGGTCGCGCTCAGCGCCGAGCTGCATTACCTGCGGGTTTACACCGATCAGGGCGATGCGCTTGTGCTTTATCCCTTCGGCCGCGCGGTCGAGGAGCTTGCCGCCGCACAGGGCCTTCGGGTGCACCGGTCGCACTGGGCCGCGCGGGCGCATCTCGTCACGCTGCAGCCGCGCGGTCAGGGCGGGCAGCTTGTGCTGAGCACCGGGCTGCGGCTGCCGGTCAGCCGAAGCTATCGCGCCGATGTGGTGGCGGCGCTGCGCTGATCCATTCGTGCAGGAATGATGTCGTTCATGCAAAGCGGCTGGAAAACCCGCCCCGATGGCATCTGTTTCGCGGCATCGTGTGACACTTCGGAGTATCGAGAATGATCCATGCATCTTGCCTGCGCGCCGTCTCAGCCGCCATTCTGTCCCTGACCCCGGCCGTCGCCTCGGCCGAGGGGTTTTATGCAAAGCTGTTCGGCGCCGCGTCCGATCTCAGCGGAACGACCGCAGCGCTTGGGGCCGACAGCGGGCCCGCGACTTTCGACGCCGGGTTTCTGGCCGGCGGCGCGATCGGCTATGCCTATCCGGGCAGCAACCTCAGGGCCGAAGTGGAATATGCCTATCGCACCGGCGATGTCGCGGGGCTTCCCGCCGGCATCGGGCCAGGCGACAATTTCGCCTCGACCGCGATCATGGTGAACGGGCACTACGTCTTTTCCGGCACAGCTGGCTGGAGCCCCTATGTGGGCCTTGGTCTTGGCGCGCTGACCGAGATCGATCTGGACCTGACCACCCCCGAGGCCGAGTATTCCGCCCGGGGCGTTCTGGCCTATCAGCTGATCCTGGGTGTCGAGGTCGCCCTGTCCGAGCGCGCAAGCCTGTTCGGAGAGCTGCGCCATCTCGATGCCGGTCGGGTCGACATGACCGGACCGGGGGGCGCATTGTCGGCGGATTACGCCACCACAGATCTTGGCGTGGGGCTGAGCTTTCGGTTCTGACCGCTCCGGCGGACGGAGCGCGGCGCGCGGCGCGCGTCAGGCCAGAAACAGCACCTGCCCCCGCGGCAGGCGGTCGGGCAGCCGCGTTGGCGTCAGACCCGCCGCCGCCGCCATGGCCGAAACGGTCGTTTCGGTCAGGTGATAGGGCGGCCGGTCGGGGTGGGTGACGACGCCATCGGGCTGGCGCAGGCTGGCGCCCTCCTGACCTTGGGGGGCGAGAAACACGGTGAACAAAAACACCCGCGGCTGCGGCCAGCGCCGTGCGATCCGCGCCAGCGCCCGAGCCGTTTGATCGGGCGGCAGATGGGTAAAGACGCCAAAGGCGATCAGGTGATCGACCCGGGGCGGCAGGCCGGGAAAGGCGAAATCGGCATCTTCGACCAGATGATCCAAGGGCAGTCGGTCGGGCACGGGCAATTCCGTCTCGCGCCCGCGCAGCATCAGCGCGCGGCTTGCGTCGGTGGCCCAGTAATGGCCGGGCTCAAGGTTGGGTATCGCCTTGCAGCCCAGCCGCAGCGATCCCGCGCCGATGTCGAGAAGATGGTGGTGGGGCTGCATCCCATGGGCTTGCAACAGCGCCAATTGCAGGCGGCCCGTCTC
>JBEAQJ010000036.1:0-4220 GCA_041163945.1 Pseudomonadota bacterium | reverse complement strand
GCCAACGGCATCACCGACATCATGAACATGCGCTTTACCGATGCCGGGCTGAAATACCTGACGCTGGACAATCACAGCTACATGGGCGCGTTCTGGTTCATGAACAATGAACGCTTCCTGGGCATGTCCGATGCGCACAAGCGCATCATCGTCGATGGCTTTGCCGCGCTTCAGCAAGCCACCTTTGCCAGCCCCAAGCGCAAGGAAATCGCCGCCTACGAGGCCTTCCGCGCTGCCGGCGGTGAAATCTACGTGCCCACCGATGAACAAAAGGCCATGTTCCAGGCGGCCGCCGCACCGGCGTTTGACTGGTTCCGCGCAAATGTTCGCCAGGGGCCGGAGGTGCTGGACAGCTTCCGCGCCTATGCCGCCGCGGCGGCCGAAGCCATCGAGGCATCGCGCGCCGAAGAACTGAACTGATCCCAGCTTCGGATCGAGGGGAAAGCGCCGCCGCAAGGGCGGCGCTTTTTCATTCTGTGCCCGGCGCGAACACCCAACCAAACATGGCAAAGCGCGGCATCTGGTCTCGCCCCGCGCGCGCAGGCGGAGGTGGACCTTCCCACCTTTGTGTACTATGGCATACCAAACCTTGAGCCCATGGGGATTGCCATGACCGATCAGACGACGCCCGACATCATCATCACAAAGGTCGACGAAGCGCCCGAGCTTGCCTCGGCCTCGCTTCTGCCGATCGTGCGCAGCTTTGCCGCGGCCGCTGACGTCAGCATCGGCACGCGCGATATCTCGCTGGCCGGGCGCGTTCTTGCCGCCTTTCCCGAGTGTCTGACGCCAGCGCAGCGCATTTCCGACGACCTGGCCATCCTGGGCGATCTGGTGAAAACCCCGCATGCCAATGTCGTGAAGCTGCCCAACATCTCGGCCTCGGTGCCGCAGCTGGTCGCCGCGATCCGGGAACTGCAAGATCAGGGATATGCCGTTCCCGACTTTCCCGAGAACCCCGTGACCGATGCCGAAAAATCCGCCCGCGCGAAATACGACGCGATCAAGGGCTCGGCCGTGAACCCGGTGCTGCGCGAAGGCAATTCCGATCGTCGTGCGGCCAAGGCCGTGAAAGCCTATGCGCAGGCCAATCCGCACCGCATGGGCGACTGGTCCGCCAACAGCAAGACCCGCGTCACTTCGATGCCGGCGGGCGATTTCCGGTCAAACGAACGCTCGGCCACCCTGCCCAGCGCAGCCACGGCCAAGATCGTTCTGGAAACCGCCGATGGGGTGCAGCATGTTCTGAAAGACGCGGTCAGCTATCCCGCGGGCACCGTCGTCGATGCGACCTACATGAGTGCCGCCGCCCTTGATGCCTTTCTTGCCGACGAGATCGCAAAGACCAAGGCCGAGGGCGTGCTGTTTTCGATCCATCTGAAGGCCACGATGATGAAGGTGTCCGACCCGATCATCTTTGGCCATGCGGTGCGCGCGTTCTTGGCCCCCGTCTTCGATGAATTCGGGGCCCAGATGGAGGCGTTGGGCGTCAACCCCAATTCGGGCTTGGGCGATCTGCTGGATCGGGTCAAGGGCGATGCCCAGATCATGGCCGCGATCGAGGCCTGCATGGCCGCACGCCCGCCGCTTTACATGGTTGACAGCGACCGTGGCATCACCAATCTGCATGTGCCATCGGATGTGATCATCGACGCCTCGCTGCCCGCAATGATCCGCGCCGGCGGCAAGGGTTGGGGCCCCGATGGCCGCGAACATGACGCGGTCTGCGTCATCCCCGACAAATCCTATGCGGCCGTCTATGACGAAACGATCCAGTTCTTCAAGGAACATGGCAAGCTGAACCCGGCCACGGCGGGCACCGTGCAGAACATCGGCCTGATGGCGCAGAAGGCCGAAGAATACGGAAGCCACCCCACCACCTTTGAAATTCCCGCCAATGGCGTGGTGCGGATGATTTTGGATGATGGTCGCGTGTTGCACGAACACAAGGTGCAGGCGGGCGACATCTGGCGCGCGGCTTCCACCCGCAAGGCGCCGATCGAGGATTGGGTCAATCTGGCCATCGCCCGCCAGCGCGCCGAAGGCTGCCGGGCGATCTTCTGGCTGGATGAAACCCGCGCCCATGACGCGGAATTGATCGCCTATGTGAAACCGATCCTGGCCGCCAAGGGCGTGGCGCATCTGTTCGAGATCATGGCCCCCCGCCAAGCGACGCGCGCCAGCTTCGAGACGATCACCCAAGGCAAGACCTGCATCGCGATCACCGGCAACGTGCTGCGCGATTACCTGACCGACCTGTTCCCGATCCTCGAGCTGGCGACATCGGCCAAGATGCTGTCGATCGTCAAGCTGATGCAGGGCGGTGGCCTGTTTGAAACCGGCGCCGGCGGTTCGGCGCCCAAGCATGTGCAGCAGCTGCAGGCCGAAAACCACCTGCGCTGGGACAGCTTGGGCGAATTCTGCGCGCTGGGCGAAAGCTTCAAGTTCCTGGCGGACACGAAGGGCAACGAAAAGGCCCGCCTGCTGGGCGAGGCCATCGATGTCGCCACCCAAGGCGTGCTGGATCATGATCGTTCGCCCGGACGCAAGGCCGGTGAGCCCGACAACCGCGACAGCCACTACTGGTTTGCGCGCTACTGGGCGGAAGCCTTGGCCGCCCAGACCGCCGACGCCGCGTTGGCCGCGCATTTCGCCCCGATCGCAAAGGCGCTGGCCGATGGGCAAGCCGCGATTCTGGCCGAGATGCACGCCGCGCGTGGGCAGGCGGTCGATACGGGCGGCTATTATCACACCGACCCGGTCAAGACCGCCGCGGTGATGCGCCCCTCGGCCACGATGAACGCCATCATCGGCTGATCCGGGCTGTCACCGCCCGTAATGAAAAGCCCCGGCTTTGGCCGGGGCTTTTTCATGGCATCGGCGCGGGTCACGACGGCCCGCTGTCTTTAGCGGTGCGGCAAGGCAATCACCATTCCGTCATGCCCGATATCCAGCGGGCCTTGCCATGTCTGACGCACCGCGGCCGTCCATTCGGCTGGACCAAAGCCGGGGTCGTCTGCGGGAACAAGATGGTGCAGCACCAGCCGCCCCACACCAGCCAGGGTGGCGATCTGCCCGGCCTCGGCCGCGGTCGTGTGGCTGGCGGTGATATGCTGGCGCAGCTTTTCACCGCCATTGCTGCGCGCCACCAAGGCATCCACCCCGGCCGGCAAAAGTGCCTCATGAACCAGAACATCGGCCCCACGGGCAAAATCGGCAAGGGGCGGGAAAAACCGCGTGTCGGCGGAAAAGACCACCTTGGTTCCCCCGCTGGTCGCAAATCGCAGCGCGAAGCAGGCCGTGACCGGAGGATGGTCCACCCTCAAAGCCTGCACCTGCAGATCCGCATCATCCCACACCAGCCCTGGCCCGAATTCGGTGACCTCGACAAGGTCGTGCAGCGGTATGCGGCCTTCGTCGCGCACGCGAATATCGCAATCGAAGGCCAAGGATTGCAGGAAACCGGCCCAGAGCGCGCTTGTGCCCGCGGGCCCGAAAATGCGCAGCCGTCGGTTCAGCCCGGTCGTCCAGGCCGTGTGCACCAGCCCGCCCAGTTCCAGCACGTGATCGGAATGCAGATGCGTGATGAAGATCAGCGACAGCTGGCGCAGATCAAGCCCCGCATGCACCGCCGAACGCGTCACGCCCAGCCCGCAATCCACGATGATGGGCCGCCCATCCAGCCACAAAAGGCTGGCCGTGGGCATCGGCCCACCCGGCCGCACGGCGGGGCCACCCTTGGTGCCCAGCAAGATCACCCTGTCGGTTTGCATCATCACCCCCCCTTTCACCGCCCATGCAGCACGCAAATCTTTGCAAGGACAAGGCAAAGATTGCAGAGCCACAGGTGATTGTGCGCGGGTGGTGGCGGAACGATGCACCCCCATGGCCCGCCTCTGCGCGCCGCCATTGCCAACCGCGTCCGTGGGCGCGCGTCATGCAATGACGCATCTGGGCAGGTTCGGTGTAAATTTAGGGGAATTTGGTGGAGCCTAGGGGGATCGAACCCCTGACCTCTTGCATGCCATGCAAGCGCTCTCCCAGCTGAGCTAAGGCCCCGTTTCCGGAGGACAAGTCCCCCTTGGAGTGGTCGGCGGTGTATGCGAGGGCGGCCATCGGTGCAAGGGGAAAATCGTGATTTTCCGTCCTTGTGTCACCGCCCTCGCAGCTTGTCAGTCATCGTCGCCCGGGCCGGCGACATCGGTCAGGTCGTCGAGCGC
>JBEAQJ010000035.1:0-2632 GCA_041163945.1 Pseudomonadota bacterium | reverse complement strand
CGTTTCGGCGGCTTCATCGCGCTTTATGGCATAGCGGAAACGCAGGCGCTGATCGCCAAGGCCTTGGCGGGCGAACTGGTGGGCTGAGGCCCGGCGCCGGCCCCGCCCGGCGCCATATCATGGTTGCGGCGCGTGAAATGTCTTTGCGCCGCGCTATTGTTGGCGTGTCATTGATTGTGGAAAGCCCAAAGCCATGCTGCGCGCCCTGTTGGTCGGTCTGTTCGTGTCGCTGTCAGCGCTTGCGTCGCAGGCGCAAGAGCTGCTGGCCCCCAATCGGGATATCGAGGCCACGATCGCCGGCCAATTCGACGCCTTTCGCGCGGGTGATGTCGCACAAGCCTGGAGCTTTGCCAGCCCCAATATCCAAAGCCTGTTCGGCGCACCGGATGTTTTCGGGCGCATGGTCGAACAGGGCTATCCGATGGTCTGGGCGCCCGGGCAGGTCGATTTCATCGACCTGCAGAGCTTTGGCGGCATTTTGGTGCAGCGGGTGCAGGTGATCGATGCTGCGGGGGATGTGCATTATCTGGGCTACCAGATGGTCGAAACCGACACCGGCTGGAAGATCAACGGTGTGCGGATCTTGCCCGCGCCGCAGGTCGCGGCATAACGCGGCCGGTCTTTACCGGCCTTTAACCTTTTCAGGCTAGAACCTTGGGTCAACCGGCCGTGGCGCCGGTATGATCCACGACATGTCTTGACAACCGAGGTGGCCGTTCAGGGCGCCTTGGATACCCCTGTTCGCACCTCCGACAGATCTGCGCCGGGCCCTGCGCCTGGCACTCGGAAAGGGGTAGACGATGACTCAGACGATCACTGACGGGTTGGTGCTGATGCCGCCGCCCTTTGCGGCCGGGCTTTCCGTGTGGTCGCGCCAAGACGGTCGACCGGGCAGCGATACATGGGCCACGGCCGCCAACGCGGGCCTTGTCAGTGCCGATGCCGATTTCGGCAGCTGCCTGGAAATCGTCAAGGCGGAAGCGGTCACGCGCATCCGCTTCATGGGGGAAACCCCGATCCGCCCCGGCCTGTATCTGCGGGTGTCGGCACGGGTGAAGGCCTTGGCGGGCAATCTGCCGTCGGTGCGCATTGCGGGTTGGGCGGGGACATCGGCCAACCAGAACCTGCCGGGTGTGCCGCAAAGCGGGCCGTCGACCGCGCTTACATCCTATGGCAACGTGGTCACCGTTTCTGCCATCATCGCCACGGGCACGCGCATGGGCGTGGACATGCCCTGGGGCCCTGCTGCCAGTTTCGGGCACATGGGGCTGGACCTGACCGGACCGAACGGCGGCCAGGTGCGTATCGACGATATCATCATCGAAGATGTCACCGCGCTCTTTCTGCGCAAGATGATGGATTGGGTCGATGTGCGCGATTTCGGCGCCTTGGGCGATGGCGTCAGCGATGACCGCGCGGCATTTCTGGCGGCCGATGCCGCCGCCGCCGGGCGCGAGGTGATGGTGCCCGCCGGCACGTATTTCATCGGTTCCAGCCTGACGATCAACAATCCCATCCGCTTCGAAGGCAAGCTCGCCATGCCCGATGGCGCGCGGCTGGCGCTGAACCAGAACTTTGACCTGAAAGGCTATGCCGAGGCCTTTGGCGATGATGTGCTGGGGTTGAAAAAGGGTCTGCAGCAGCTTTTCAACCAATCAGATCACGAAGGGTTCGACCTGTGTGGCAAGCGTGTGCAACTGGCCGCGCCGCTGGATGTTCAGGCCGTGGTCGGCAATCGCAACACCTATGCCAACCGGCGCATGTTGCGAAACGGCCAGATCGCGGCGGTCGAAGGGCCGGCCTGGGCCGATGCGGTCCACAGCCGCACCGGCACATGGTCACCATCCGATCCGCAGCGTATTTCGGGGCTTTCGAATGTGGCCGATATCCCGGTTGGGGCCTTGGTGACGGCGCCACAGGGCGTGGGGCGGGAAATCTATGTCACCGCGCGCGATGTCGCGGCCGGGCGGGTGACGCTTTCGGGCGCGCTCAGGGCCGCACCGGTCACGCAAAACTACACGTTCCGCCGCTTCAGGTATCTGCTCGATTTCAGCGGCTGGCTGAACCTGCAACGCTTTGTGCTGTCCGATATTGAATTCTTGTGTGCGGGCACGGCTTCGGCGGTGATGCTGCCGGTGGATGGCCTGGTGTTTCAAATCCAGGATTGCTTTTTCACCGCGCCCAAGGATCGCGCGATCACATCTGCCGGCGAAGGCTGTCAGGGCCTGCAGATCGACCGCTGCCAGTTCCTGTCCAACGAACAAGACATTCCCGCCACCCAGCGCAGCACGATCTGCTTCAATTCCAACAGCTCCGATATCAAGGTGCGCGACAATCGTGCGGTGCGCTTTCGCCACTTCGGGGTCATCGCGGGCACCGGCAACATCTTGTCGGGTAACCACTTTTTCCAAGGCGATGGTGTAACTGACGGGCCGCGCACTGCCGGGCTTGTGCTGGCCAGTGCCAATATCAAGACAACGTTCGAAGGCAATTACGTCGACAATTGTTACATCGAATGGGGCAATGAGCGCGACCCCGTGCCTGATTTTTCCGGCGGCTACAGCTTTCATGGCCTGTCGTTGGACGGAAACATCTTCTTTTCCACCGCCAGCGCGCCTTGGATGAATTTCAT